>NZ_CP043473.1:2751283-3056981 GCF_008275125.1 Chromobacterium paludis | reverse complement strand
GGCGGTGCTGAACCGCAAGAAGCTGGGCTATGGCGTGCTGGCCTTCGTGCAGGTCGGTTTCGGCAGCCATACCGGCGACGCGCCTTTGCGCTTCGAGGAAATGCTGCAGGCCATCCCGCAGGTATTGTCCTGCCACAACCTGACCGGCGAGTGCGACTATCTGCTGCAAGTGGTGGCCGAAGACCTGGAGGCCTTTGGCGTTTTTGTGCGGGACGTGCTGCGTGAGCTGCCCGGCGTGTCGTCCATCCGCTCGAGCCTGTCCTTGCGCGAAGTGAAGACGCCAAGCCGGCTGCCGCTGAGGGCCTCTGAGGCTTGAGCGCGGCGAGCGCTTGCACCGCGCCTGATCGCCGCGCCCTTACTGCAATCCGTACGAATCAGCCTTCGCTGCGCTCGTGGCCAAGCGGTTTTGCGGTTGCTTGTCCCTGCCACTAGGCAAAGGCTTGCCAGGGGCCGTTGTCCAACGCGGCGAGGCGGAAGGCTTGGCGACAGCCTTGCGCGCCGGCCGCCATCCGGCCGGCCGGGCTGCAGGGGGGCTGGCTGTGCCAAGTAGTCCAAGCGCATAATCGGTCAAATCTCCAACTCTATGGGGTTTTGGCTATGGCGATGTTTCGTTCTGTACTCGTTGCGGCTTGCGCCGTCTTCGCTTTCTCCTGTCAGGCTGATGAACTGAGCGTCGCCAGCTTCGCCGGCGGCGACCTGAACCTTAAGCAACTGGCCGGGCGCAAGGTCTATCTGGCGGGCGAGACGCCAGCCCTGCTGGAGGCGGAGCAAGCGCTGCTGGCGCCGTACCGTGTGGCCTTAAGCTCGAAAGAGCAGGCCGAGGTAGTCGTCTCTACGCAATATCTGGCCGCGTTCGATGACCTGGGCGGCAAATTGACGGGCGACGAGGCGCTGAGAGGCGAATCCATCAGCCGCTTTCATCTGAAAAATCTGCAATGCCTGGGCTCGGCCGGCGGCAGCCTGCTGTCCCGGCTCAACGCCACGCCTTTCTCCACCGGCAAGGGCTCGGGCTTTGTGACGGAGCAGGTGGGAGTGGCCCGCGCCGCGGCCGGCCAGCCGCTGCCGGTGAGCGCCCAGCTGGTAGGCGTCTTGCTGGAGGCCGGCATCGGCATGTTCTCAGCATCGTCCGACACCCGGCCTAAGGGGCCGGATTGCGAGCAGACCTACACCCAGTGCCCGCTCAGCTTCCATTTCTGCCCATTCAGCGAGATCGCCGTCACCACGGCCGAGGCGCAGAGCGGCGATCAGGAGATGAAGCGCTACCGTTGGGTGACCTATAAGAAGCCGCAAAACGGCGTGGACGGCAAGCAGATGCTGGACAGGCACTTGCAGTTCTTGCGCCAAGCCCCCGCCATGCCGGCCGCTTCCCATCCGCAGCTAGATTGATCGCTTCCGCGCGCGGCGGCGTCAGCGCTTGAACGCCAGCACCAGCACGCCGGCGGCCACCAGGCCTATGCCCAGCCATTCGCGCGGGACGGGCCGCTCTCCCAGGAATATCGCGGCGAACACGGCCACCAGGACCAGGCTGAACTTGTCCACAGGCGCCACCTGGGAGGCGTCGCCTATTTGCAGCGCGCGGAAGTAGCAGGCCCAGGACAGGCCGGTGGCGATGCCGGACAGGCCGAGGAACAGCCAGGTTTTGCCGGACAGGGATAGCGGATTGCTCCATTTGCCGGTGAGCCAGACAAACAGCGACAGCACCAGGCCGATGATGCCGGTGCGGATCAGCGTGGCGAGGTCGGAATCCACGCCCTTGATGCCTATCTTGGCGAAGATGGCGGTCAGCGCGGCGAACACCGCGGACAGCGCGGCCCATAGAAACCAGCCGGATGTGGCGAACATGATGGCCTTTGCTTGCGGGAATGGAAGACAAGCGCCAGCCGCGGCCGGCGCGCGTTCCCACTTTACCGGCAAACGCGCGGCCGCGTCATGGGGCAGCCATTCCACATGGGCCAGCTTGTACGGTTGGTCTGGTTTCGCCGCATGGCGCGCGCAAGAAAATCGCCGTGCGTGGTTGGCAGCGTGCGTGAATCGGGGCGCCATATTGCCTTGAGCTGGGAGCGTGGCCGTGCCATGCTTTGTGCAATGCAACAAATTGGGGCGGCGATGACGACGCGAAGAGCGGGCAGACCCGCGCTCAGCCTGGCCCTGCAGGGCGGCGGCGCGCATGGGGCCTTCACCTGGGGCGTGCTGGACGCCCTGCTGGAGGCGGGCATCCATCATTTTGACGGGCTCAGCGGCAGCAGCGCCGGCGCGATGAACGCGACGGCCGTGGCGCATGGCCTGAGCGGCGGCGGGCCGGACGAGGCGCGGGAAACGCTGGCCGCCTTTTGGGGCCGGGTGGGAGAGAGCCTGCCGCAAGAGATGTCGCGGCCGCTGCCGCTGCGCGCCGATTCCGCCGCGCCGCCGGCCCTGGCCATGGCGCTGCGGCTGAGCCAGTGGTTTTCGCCCTATCAGCTCAATCCGCTCGATTACAATCCGCTGCGCGGCATCGTCGAGGGCCTGTTCGACTTTGAGCGCATCCGCCGCGCCTGCCCGGCGCAGCTGTTCGTGGCGGCCACTCATGCCAATAGCGGCCATCTGAGGCTGTTCCGCAACGCCGACCTCAGCGCCGACGCGCTGCTGGCTTCGGCTTGCCTGCCCTCCTTGCAGCAGGCGGTGTGGATAGATGGCGAGCCGTATTGGGACGGCGGCTTCTCCGCCAATCCGGCGGTGTTTCCCTTGTTCAAGTTCTGCCGCAGCGATGACATTCTATTGGTGATGCTGGCCCCGCTGGCGCATGGCGAGACGCCGCGCACGGCGGAGGACATCCAGCGGCGGGCCGCCTTGCTTGGCTTCAACAGCGCCTTCCTGCGCGAGATGCGCTTGTTCGCCCTGATGCGGGACATGGCGGATGGACCGGCGCTGTGGCGCGGCCGGCTGGAGCGGCGGCTGCGGGCCGCGCGTTTTCATCTGATAGAGGCGCATGAGCCGCTGGCCGGCCTGGACGCGTCCAGCCGCGCGCTGACCTATGCGCCGTTTCTGACCTGGCTGCGCGACGAGGGCCGGGCGGCGGCGCAAGCCTGGCTGGCCGAGCATGGCGGCAAGGTGGGGCGTATGGCCAGCGTGGACATCGACCGGCGCTTCCTGCCGGATTTCGCTTGCGCCGGGCCGGGATGAGGCGCGCGGAAAAGGCCCCGCGGCCGGCGGGGCCTGGGCGCTAGGCGAAGGCGTTGTCCAGCACCGGCAGCGGTTTCACGCCATCGCGCGCGGCGATGTATTCCGGCCGGGAATGGCTGGCGTAAAACGGCTGCTGCAGCTGGTTGCTCACGCTGTTGTAGACGAAGAACAGATTGCTGCGCGGGTAGGGCGAGATATTGGACGCGGAGCCGTGCATGGTGTTGCAGTCGAAGAACAGCACGGCGCCGGCCTGGCCCTCGGCCGAGGCCAGGCCGCCCTTGTCCACCAGGAAGCGCAGCGACAGCGGATCGGGCACGCCTATGTTCTGCGCCACCAGCGAGTCCTTGTAGTGCTCGTCCGGCGTGGCGCCGACGCAGGAGATGAAGTCCTTATGCGAGCCGGGCACCAGGAACAGCGGGCCGTTGAAGCGGCTGTTGTCGGCCAGCAGGATGGAGCAGCTGACGGCGCGCATGCGCGGCATGCCGTCCTCGGCGTGCCAGGTCTCGAAGTCCGAGTGCCAGTAGAAGTCCTTGCCGTGGAAGCCGGGCTTGAAGTTGGCGCGCGACTGATGGATGTAGACCTCGTCGGCCAGCAGATCGCGGGCCACGTCGATCAGCCGGCGGTCCGACACCAGGCGGGAGAACAGCGGGCTCAGCTTGTGCGCGGCGAACACCGAGCGCACGGCCTGGCTGCCGGCCTCCCGGATGACTTCCGGGCGCCGGGCGAGGTCGCGGTCGCTCAGCAGGCGCTGCATTTCCGCTTGCATCTGCTGGATCTCGATGTCGCGGAACAGGCCGGGCAGCAGCAGGAAGCCGTCGCGCTCGAAGCTGTCTTTCTGCTCGGCCGTCAGCGCGCAGACCGGCGCGTCGGGCCAGCAGACCGGGTCCAGCCGTTTGAGGATGGCCGGTTCCGCCGCGGTGCGGGTGGGGTAGTGGATGCGCATCTCCATCCCCTTAGTCCACGGCGGCGGGGCTGGGCGCGTAGGCGCCGTCCTCGTCGTGCACTTCGCGGCCGGTGACCGGCGGGTTGAACACGCAGACCAGATGCAGAGTCTCGCTGGCGCGCAGCAGGTGGCGGTCATGCAGGTTCAGGGCGTAGAGCATGCCGGGCTCGATGGCGAAGGTTTCGCCGGTTTCCGTCAGTTCGATTTCGCCCTTGCCGGAGATGCAGTACACGGCCTCCAGGTGGTGCTTGTACCAGATCGGGGTTTCGGTGCCGGCCTTGATGATGGTGTCGTGCATGGAAAATCCCATGCCGTCGTCGGCGGTGAGCAGGCGGCGGCTGATCCAGTTGCCGCCGTCCACGTCGCGGGCGGTGCCTAACAGTTGTTGCAGGTGGCGGACGATCATGCTTGCATCTCCTTGGCTTGAGTGCGGGCCGGGGCGGCGGCCAGGGCGGCGACGACTTGTTCCAGGATGTCGAGGCCGGCGTCCAGCTCCGCGTCGCTGATGGTCAGCGGCGGCAGCAGCTTGACCACTTCGCCGCGCGGACCGGAGGTTTCGATGATGAGGCCCAGGCGGAAGGCCTCTTCGCTGATGATGTCGGCGCTCTCGCCGTCGCGGCAGACTAGGCCCTGGATCAGGCCGCGGCCGCGCACGCTCAGCCCCAGCGCCGGGTGGGCGTCGGCCAGCGCGCGCAGCCGGCGCGACACGCGCTCGCCCTTGGCCAGCGTGGCCTTGGACAGACGGTCGTCCACCCAGTATTTCAACAGGGCTTCGGTGGCGGTGACGAAGGCCAGGTTATTGCCGCGGAAAGTGCCGTTGTGCGCGCTGGGCTGCCAGATGTCGATGTCCGGCCGGATCAGCACGATGGACATGGGCAGGCCGAAGCCGCTCAGCGATTTGGACAGGGTGACGATGTCGGGACGGATGCCGGCCGGCTCGAAGCTGAAGAAATGGCCGGTGCGGCCGCAGCCGACCTGGATGTCGTCGACGATCAGCAGCATGCCGTGCTGGCGGCACAGTTTTTCGATGCGGCGCAGCCAGGTGAAGCCGGCCACATTGACGCCACCTTCTCCCTGCACCGTTTCCAGCAACACGGCGGCCGGCTTGTCCAGGCCGCTGCTGGGGTCGTCCAGCAGCTTGGCCAGCAGCTCGGCCGAATCGGCGCCGCCGTCCAGATAGCCGTCGTAGGGGTGGAAGGTGGTGTTGGCCAACGGCATGCCGGCGGCGTCGCGGAACTTGCGGTTGCCGGTGGCGGCCAGCGCGCCGCCGGTCACGCCGTGGAAGCCGTTGGTGAAGCACACCACATTGCTGCGGCCGGTGACCTGGCGCGCCAGCTTCAGCGCGGCCTCCACCGCGTTGGTGCCGGTGGGGCCGGTGAACTGCGTTTTGTAGCGCAGGCCGCGCGGCTTGAGGATCAGCGCCTCGAAGGTTTCCAGAAAACGGCGTTTGGCCGAGGTGGCCATGTCCAGCCCGTGGACGATGCCGTCGTCCAGCAGATAATCGTTCAGCGCTTGCTTGAGGCCGGCTTCGTTGTGGCCGTAGTTGAGGCTGCCGGCGCCGGCGAAGAAATCGAGGTAGCTGCGGTTGTCTTCGTCTATCAGCCTGGCGCCCTGCGCCTGGCGGAAGACGGTGGGAAAGGCGCGGATATAACCGCGCACCTCGGATTCGAGGCGGTCGAAGGTGGAGAGGTTCATGCCGTGGTCTCCTGAGAGGTGAGTGGACCGAAGCGGTAGAGCACTTCTTCTTCGTGAGGCTGCTGGCCGAATAGCGCGGCCGGGTAGCCCGCGGCGTGATGCAGGGGGTAATGCCGGTGTTCCGCCCAACTGCGGAACATGCGCTGCGAAGCGCGATTGGAAGGGGAGATGGTGGTTTCCAGCCAAAGCGGCGCGTGGCGACGGATCAGCGCGTCCAGCATTTTCTTGGCCAGGCCCTGGCCGCGTTCGCCGGGGGCCACCGCCACTTGCCAGATGAACAGCGTGTCGGCCTGGCCGGGACGGAAGTAGCTGGTGAGGCAGGCCACCAGCCGGCCCTGCCGCTCGGCCACGACGGTGGTGTCGGCGAAATGATCGGCGATCAGCAGGTAGGCGTAAGGGGAGTTGAGTTCCAGCGGCGGCGAGTGCCGTATCAAATCGAACAGGCGGGGTCCGTCTTCGACGGCCGGCGCGCGCAGGATCAATTGTTTATCCATCAAGGGTGGGGGCCTCCTTTTCTTCCGGGAGTGGCAGGGGCGCCGGCGCGATGTCCGGCAGCGTGGAAGCCGGGTACGGCTTCATGTCCATCAGGGCCACCACGCGCTCCAGCGAGGCGGCGATGGTCAGTTGTTCGTCCAGCGGCAGTTGCGCCAGCGACAGCGCCAGCTGGTATTGCAGCGGCGAGGCGTCGCTGTTGGCCAGCGCGTTGCCCAGCTCGGTCGGCGCTATCCACACCAGGCGGCGGTCTTCCTGATCGCGGCGGCGGGTCACCAACTGGCGCTGTTCCAGCCGGTCCACGATGCCGACCACGGTGCTGGCGCTCATGCCGACGCGCTCCGCCAGCGCCAGCACCGGCTGCGCGCCTTCTGCCACCAGCTCGCGCAGGCAGATCAGCTGCGGCGCGGTGACGTTGTGCTTGTCCAGCAGCGCCTTGGAGTGCTGTTCCGCGCTGCGGATGATGCGGCGCAGGGCCTTGAGAATGCGCAGGTCGATATCGTGTTCGGGCATGGCGGCAAATCCGTATAGGTCATTCAGGTACTCATGATTCGCATGCGAATCTTTATAAAATTAAACACAAAGAAAACGGGATGTAAACCGGAAAGGGCGGTGTGGCGCGGCCGGCAAGCCGCGAAATCGGCCGAGAAAGGGTAGTTTGGACGGGCTGCGCGGCGGCCATCGGCCAAGCCGCTTTCCGCTGATTCAGTTTGCGGCGCGGGGGCGGCGCGCGGCGCGGATCGCGCCTAAGGGCGGGCGATGCGGTCGAATCGGCAGGTCGAGGCATTGGGATCTGCCGTGCCTTGTTTATTTATTTGGCATATTTGAATTGAGAAAAATCCCCGCCCGAAAATTGGATTTTTGCAACATGTTGCGCATTCGACGAAATTGCCAACAGATGTTGCATGTACCAAGCGATTCATTTAGCGTGAATTTTAGGCGGCGCTTATCAGCCGCGAATTTTGCCTCAGGAGGGCTAGACGCCAGCGTTTCGAAGCGCCGGCATTTCATGCAGTTTCAGACAGGAGGAGGGAGCACCATGCGCCACGGAGCGAAGTTGATCACGGCCGGCATGGCCATCGCGTTGGGCAGCGTTCTGGCCGGGCCGGCCCAGGCCGTCACCATGAAGCAGATCCAGGACCGCGGCTATGTCCGGGTCGCCGTCGCCAACGAAATGCCTTACGGCTATATGAACGCCAAGGGCGAGGCCGAGGGCGCGGGGCCGGCGGTGGCGGCGGCGGTGCTGAAGCGGATGGGCTTCAAGGATGTCGAGTGGGTGGTCACGCAGTTCGGCGCGCTGATACCGGGCCTGAAGGCCGGCCGTTTCGACATGGTGGCGGCGGAAATGGCCATCCTGCCGGCCCGCTGCAAGCAGGTGCTGTACTCCGAACCTAACACCAGCTACGGCGAAGGCCTGCTGGTGCCGGCCGGCAATCCCGGCCAAATCCACGGCTATGGCGATTTCAAGACCGCCAGCCGCAAGGTGGCCATCATGGCCGGCGCGGACCAGCTGGACATGATGCAGAAGCTGGGCGTGCCGGAGGCCAATCTGGTCACCATCAACAGCAACGCCGACGCCATTTCCACCGTGGCGACGGGCCGGGCGGCGGCCTACGCCGCCACCAGCCTGACCGTGGGCAATCTGGCCAGCAAGAGCGACAAGGTGCAGTCCGCCGCGCCGTTTGAAGATCCGGTCATCGACGGCAAGCCCGCGCGCAGCTGGGGCGGCTTCACCTTCAGCCAGTCGTCCTCCGCTTTCCGCGACGCGTTCAACCGCCAGCTGGAGGCGTTCAAGAAAACGCCGGAGTGGAAGCAGATTCTGCTCAAGTACGGCTTCTCCCAGGCCGACATTGACGGCTCCGCCAAGAAGACCACACCGGCCCTCTGCGCCGGCAAGTAAGCGCGCCGTGGCCGCCGCCTGCGCGGCCTTCTCCCTCCTGCGGCCTTCGCGCGCCCTGCGCGGAGCGCCGCGCGACGATAAGGAAACTGCTCCCGATGTGGGAAACCCTGTCTAGCCTGCTGGCCGGGGCACAGGTGACCGCGCTGCTGGCGATCTATTCCAGCGCGTTGGGCGCGGCCTTGTCCTTCGGCTTCGGCCTGGGCAAGCTGTCGCGCCACGCCGCCGCGCGCCTGTTGTCCACCGTTTATATCGAGGTGTTTCGCGGCACCTCCTTGCTGGTGCAGCTGTTCTGGATTTTCTTCGCCCTGCCTTTGCTGGGCCTCACGCTGGAGCCGATGACGGCCGGCGTGGCCGCGCTGGCGCTGAATATCGGCGCCTACGGCGCGGAAGTGGTGCGCGGCGCGGTGCAGGCGGTGCCCAAGGCGCAGCATGAGGCGGCCAGAGCGCTGAATTTCACGCCGCGCCAGGCCATGTGGCATGTCGCCCTGCCGCAGGCGCTGCCGGAAATGCTGCCGCCCTTCGGCAATCTGGCGGTGCAAAACCTCAAGGACACCGCGCTGGTGTCGCTGATCACGCTGAGCGACCTGGCCTTCCGCGCCGAAAGCCTGCGCAATCTGAGCCAGCGCAGCGCCGAGATCTACAGCCTGACCCTGTTGATCTACTTCGGCATGGCGCTGCTGCTGGCGGCGCTGTTCAAGCGCATGGAGCGGCGAATGGGCCGCTGGAAAACCAGGAGGGCCGGCTGATGCTGTTTGGCCATGAATGGGACGTGTCGTCCAACTGGGCCTTCGCCTGGTCCATCCTGCCCATCTTGCTGCATGGCATGTGGGCGACGCTGCAGGCCGCGGTCCTGGGCTTCGCCATCGCGGCGGTTTTGGGGCTGGCGTTCGCCGCGCTGCGCGCCTCGCCCTTGCGCGCGGTGTCTTATCCGGCCGGCGCGCTGGTGGAGTTCCTGCGCGACACGCCGTTGCTGATCCAGCTGTTCTTTCTGTACTTCGTGCTGCCGGACTACGGCATTTTGCTGCCGGCCTTCCTGACCGGGGCCATCGCCCTGGGCCTGCAATACAGCGCCTACACCTCCGAGGTGTACCGCGCCGGCCTGGAGGCGGTGCCGCGCGGGCAGACCGAGGCGGCCAAGGCGCTGGACCTCAGCAAGCGGCAGACCTTCATCTGGGTGGTGTTGCCGCAGGCGCTGCCGCGCATCGTGCCGGCGCTGGGCAATTACCTGATCTCCATCATGAAGGACGTGCCGGTGCTGTCGGTGGTGACGGTGCCGGAAATGCTGGGCGTGGCCAAGATCATAGGCGACCGCACCTTCCAGTACCTGATCCCGCTGTCCATGGTGGGCGCGCTGTATCTGATCCTGACCGTGCTGGCGTCCCTGCTGATCCGGGCGCTGGACCGGCGGCTGCCCAAGAGAGGAATCGCATTGAGATGAACGACGAGGTACTGATACGTTTCGACAAGGTGAGCAAGCGCTTCGGCGATTTTCCCGTGCTGCGCGAGCTGGATTTCGAGGTCAGGCGCGGCGAGAAAGTGACGATCATCGGGCCGTCCGGCTCCGGCAAGTCCACCGTGCTGCGGGTGCTGATGACGCTGGAGCCGATAGACGAGGGCGTGGTGTTCGTCGATGGCGAACCGCTATGGCACGAGAAGCGGGGCGGCATGCTGGCGCCGGCCGGCGAGGCCCACTTGCGGCGGATGCGGCAAAAAATGGGCATGGTGTTCCAGCAGTTCAACCTGTTTCCGCACATGACGGTGATGCGCAATCTGACCGAGGCGCCGGTGCGGGTGCTGGGCCTGTCCCGGCGCGAGGCGCGGCAGCGGGCCGGCGCCTTGCTGGAAACGGTGGGGCTGTCCGACCAGGCCGACAAGTTTCCGCCGCAGCTGTCCGGCGGCCAGCAACAGCGCGTCGGCATCGCCCGCGCCCTGGCGATGCGGCCGCAGATCATGCTGTTCGACGAACCCACCAGCGCGCTGGACCCAGAGCTGGTGGGCGATGTGCTCAAGGTCATCCACCGGCTCAGCGACGAGCACGACCTGACCATGATCCTGGTGACGCACCAGATGGACTTCGCCCAGCGCATTTCGGACCGCATCTGCTTCTTTGATCAGGGCGCGGTGTGCGAGCAGGGGCCGCCGGAGCAGATATTCAGCGCGCCGCGCCATCCGCGCACCCAGGACTTCCTGCGCGCGGTGCTGCATCCGGACGATTGAAGGGCGCGGATTGACGGTTCTCAGACCGGGCCATACTATCGATAGCATGAACAGGAATGATATGCGCATCGCCCGCCTGCAACCGTGTTGTCCGACACGGCCGGGGACCGCGCGCGTCTAGCATACGCCTTCCATTGCCCTCGGCCGCCGCGTGTCCCACCCGGCGGCCTTTTTCATGTCTGGAGCCATCATGCAGCTGCATCTATACGATACCTGGCATCGCGCCGTCCGCCCGTTCACGCCCTTGCAAGCGGGGAGCGTCGGCCTGTACTGCTGCGGCCCGACGGTTTACGACTACGCCCATATCGGCAATCTGCGCACCTATCTGTTCGAGGATACGCTGCGCCGCGCGCTGGAATTCAACGGCTACGCGGTGCGCCACGTGGTCAATATCACCGACGTCGGCCATCTGGTGTCCGACGGCGACGACGGCGAGGACAAGATGGAGGCGGGCAGCCGCCGCGCCGGCGGCGTCTCGGCCTGGGAGATCGCCCAGCGCTTCACCGAAGCCTTCCAGCAAGACCTGGCGGCCTTGAACGCGCTGCCGCCCACGCTCTGGTGCAAGGCGACCGAGCATATCGCCGAGCAGATCGACTATGTCGCCGAGCTGGAGCGCAAGGGCTATGCCTATCGCACGGCCGACGGCGTTTACTTCGACACCTCGCGGCTGGACGATTACGGCCATCTCGCCCGGCTGGACCGCGAGGGCCTGCAAGCCGGCGCCCGCGTGGAGCGGGGCGACAAGCGCCACGCCACGGATTTCGCGCTGTGGAAGCTCAGCCCCGCCGGGCAGCAAAGGCAAATGGAGTGGGACAGCCCCTGGGGCCGGGGTTTTCCGGGCTGGCATATCGAGTGCTCGGCCATGTCGGCCAAGCACCTGGGACCGTGGTTCGACATTCACTGCGGCGGCGAGGACCACATCCCGGTGCACCACAGCAACGAGATCGCGCAGAGCATGGGCTGCCACGGCACCCGCGCCGCCAATTTCTGGATGCACGGCTATTTCCTGCAACTGGACGACGCCAAGATGTCCAAGTCCAGCGGCGATTTCCTGCGGCTGCAGACCTTGATCGACCGCGGCTACGATCCGCTGGCCTATCGCTATCTGAACCTGACGGCGCATTACCGCAAACAGATGAGTTTCAGCTGGGAGGCCTTGGACGGCGCCAGCCTAGCCTTGGACAAGCTGCGCCGGCTGTATGCGTCCTGGCCGGACGGTGGCGTGGCGGACCAGGACTTTGTCGAGGCTTTCGCCGGCGAGATCAACCAGGACCTGAACACGCCGCGCGCGCTGGCGCTGGCGTGGGGACTGGTCAAGAGCGAGCGGGCGGACGCGGACAAAAAAGCCACGCTGCGCCAGTGCGATCGCCTGCTGGGGCTGGGCCTGGACGGCTGGCGGCCTCCGGCGCAAACGATTCCGCGCGAGGCGCAGGCGCTGGCCGACGCGCGCGTAGCGGCGAGGGCGCGGCGCGATTGGGCGGAGGCGGACCGTCTGCGAGACGCCTTGCTGGCGATGGGCTATCTGGTGCGGGACGAGGCGGAAGGCCAGACGCTGCAGCCCGCCTGAGCCGCCTCAAGGCATGGCCTGGCCGCGCTCGATGACCTGGCGGACCGTCATGCCGCCGGCCAGGGTGAAGAATTTGTGCCAGTTGCTGTGCTTGTCCTCCGTGAAGCGGCGGAGCGCTTCGCGCTCGTCGGCGTGGAGCAGCACCAAGGAGCTGGTTTTCCACAGCGGGCTCTGATTCATCTCGCTGATGTCTTTCGCCAGCAGGGTGGCGCGCAGATGCAGGTAGAGGGCGCCGGCGGCCAGCAGCGCGATCACGGCGGCGATCAAGGTTTTTTTTCGGAAGCGGGTGGGCATGATAAGCAGAGTCCTTGCGGTTTATCGGTTGGATGCGTGGCCGGACGCCTCGGCGCGCTTGTCACCCAGGCGGCGGAGGGCGGCGATGCCGAGCGGGTTCTTGTCCAGTGCCCGGCCGAGCGCTTGATTCTGGACGATGCGGCGGCCGCGGGCCGTGCCATCGGCGGCGGAGGCTTCTTTTTTGCCTAGGACGCCAGCCGTGGCGAACGGCGCCAGCAGCGCCAGTCCTAGCGCGGCGATGAGGAGAGGGGTCAGTTTGACCATGTGGGCTCCGGATGGGATGAAAGGTTGACGGCGAAGCGGGCGCGGGCCGGATTGGCATGTCATGACTCAGAGGCGGCTCGGCGGCGTCGGTTCTGCGCATTTCACACTTCATCGGCAATTCTATGCTTTGGCGAAAAATTCTTACATTCTGTTTGCATGGCCTTGGCGCGGCAGCACGCTTAAGTCCGGCTTAATGTTGGGGAGATAAGCTGCAGGCATCACTCACTGGAATGGAGGAATTCGCCATGACGAGCAGTCTCTGGTTTCGCCTGGCCGGCAGGGCGGCGATGATCGCGCCCATCTTTTGTTTTTCCTTGCTGCATGCGCCTTTGGCCCAGGCCGGCGAGCTGAAGCAAGTGATGAAGGATATGAAGTCGGCCATGAGGGAAGCGATGGGCAGCGCCACCTTGCCCGAGTTTTCCAAGCAACTGGAGCGCTTGCGTCTGGATGCGCAGAGCGCCAGCCGTCTGGCTTACAGCGGCGACGCCGCAACCTACAAGCAGGGCATGCAGGCCCTGCAGCAGAATCTGGATGCGGCGGAACGCGAAGCCAAGGCGGGCGATCTGACCGCGGCCAAGAGCGCGCTGCAATTGGCGGACCGCACCAAGCGGCATTATCACCATCTGCTGAACTGATTGCAGGACGTGTGAGACAAGGAGGATTCCATGATGCACTCCCCCAAGCGTTACCCTCTCTCCGTCAGCCTGTTCCATTGGCTGCTGGCTGCGGCGATTCTGGGCAATCTGGCCATAGGCTGGATGCTGGACGATGCCATGGAGCTGATGGCATTGCATAAATCCCTAGGCGCGCTGGTGTTGCTGCTGGCCGTGGCCAGGCTGGTCAATAAGCTGAGAAGCCGCAAGCGGCTGCCGGCTTCGGTCAATGAGGCGGGCACCGCCTCCTATTTGGGAGAGAAGGCCGTGCATGGCCTGCTTTATGTGGCGATGTTCGCCATCCCGCTGCTGGGCTGGCTGAAGACCAATGCCGCCGGCCACGCCGTGAGCGTGTTCGGCCTGGTGAACTTGCCGACGCTGATGAGCCGCAACGCGGACTGGTCGGAAACCCTGGGCGACTGGCACGCGATGGTGGCCTATGGCTTGGCCGCGCTGGTGGCGGCGCACGTTTGCGCCGCGGTGGCGCATCAGTTGCTGCACAATGAAAGCGTCCTCGGCCGCATCCTGCCGTCGCTGCGGCGCTGATGCCGGGGCGGACCGTGACGCCCGTCAAGACATCATGAACAACGGCCACCCCAGGGTGGCCGTTGTTGCTTTGCGCCGCCTTATTCTCCTCGCTTGGACGGCGTCAGTACGGTATCCAGGGCCTCGGGCAGCAGGTCCGGGTAGTCGCGGCTGTAATGCAGGCCGCGGCTTTCCTTGCGCAGCATGGCGGAGCGCACGATCAGCTCCGCGGTTTCCACCAGGTTGCGCAGTTCGATCAAGTCATTGCTGACATGGAAGTTGCTGTAGTACTCGTCAATTTCGCCCTTCAGCAGTTCAATGCGATGCAGCGCGCGCGCCAGCCGCTTGTTGGTGCGGACGATGCCGACATAGTCCCACATCGCGCGGCGCAGCTCGTCCCAGTTGTGCGAGATCACCACTTCTTCGTCCGGATCGGCGACGCGGCTATCGTCCCAGTCGGGAATGGCCGGCAGCTTGATGGCCGCGGCGGACTGGATGTCTTCCGCCGCCGCCTTGCCTATCACCAGGCACTCCAGCAGCGAGTTGCTGGCCAGGCGGTTGGCGCCGTGCAGTCCGGTATGCGCCACTTCGCCCACTGCGTACAGGCCTTCCACGTCGGTGCGGCCCGCCAGGTCGGTGACGATGCCGCCGCAGGTGAAGTGCACCGCGGGCACCACGGGTATCGGTTGCTGGGTAATGTCTATGCCCAGCTCCAGGCAATGGGCGTAGATATTGGGGAAATGTTCCTTGATGAATTGCGCAGGCTTATAAGAGATGTCCAGATACACGCAGTCCAGGCCGTGTTTTTTCATCTCGAAGTCGATGGCGCGCGCCACCACGTCGCGCGGGGCCAGTTCGCCGCGTGGATCGTGTTGCGGCATGAAGCGGGTGCCGTCCGGCAGCTTCAGGATGCCCCCCTCGCCGCGCACGGCTTCCGATATCAGGAAGGACTTGGCGTGCGGGTGGTAGAGGCAGGTCGGGTGGAACTGCATGAATTCCATATTGCCGACGCGGCAGCCGGCGCGCCAACCCATGGCGATGCCGTCGCCGGTGGCGGTGTCCGGATTGGTGGTATAGAGGTAGACCTTGCCGGCGCCGCCCGAGGCCAGAATGGTGTGCTGGGCGGCGATGGTCACCACCTGGTCGAGATCCTTGTCCAAGGCGTAAACGCCATAGGCGCGCTTGCCGGGCTTGCCCAGCTTCTGCGAGGTGATCAGATCAATCGCGATATAGTGTTCCAGCTCGGTGATGTTGGGGTGAGCCTTGATCTTCTGTCCCAGCGTGCTGGTCACCGCCGCGCCGGTGGCGTCGGCGGCGTGGATGATGCGGCGATGGCTGTGGCCGCCTTCGCGCGTCAGGTGGTAGCCGGTCTGGTGTTCGTCGTCGCGGGTGAAGGGCACGCCCAGGCCGATCAGCCAGTCTATGGCCTCCTTGGAGTGCTCCACGATGAAGCGGGTGGTGTCTTCATTGCACAGGCCGGCGCCGGCGATCAAGGTATCGCGGATGTGATCCTCCACCGAGTCTTCGGTATCCAGCACGGCGGCGATGCCGCCCTGGGCATAGGTGGAGCTGCCTTCCAATAAATCGCGCTTGGTGATCAGGCCGACTTTGCGGGTTTCCGCCAGGTGCAGCGCCAGCGTCATCCCCGCCAAGCCGCTGCCGATAATCAAAACATCGAATTTGAGCATATATAGAGTGTCCACGGCAGGCACATCGCGTGCCAATTGCATGTCAGCGTAGCAGAATCGACACTTCCAGCGTAGCCGAGCGTGAGCTTGCATGACTTGGCGCAGAATAACCTTATTGCATATTGTTTTTTGAATCATTGGGTTGTTGAGATCTTGACTGCGGCGGGGCGGTTTTTCTGATTTTTTCTCGCAAAAGGTGTTGACGAGGTTTAGGCCCGGGCGTATAGTTCGCCTCCTCAGCTGACGCAGCGAACGAAACGGCGGAAACGAAACGGTTTCCGGTGCGACGAAAACGGCGTCCGGCACTGCTCTTTAACAGAACGAATAACCGATAGGTGTAAGTGCTTGGTGAAAGCCAAATACTTGCACTGCAAGAGACAAGAGATACTTGTTTATTTCTTTGAACTTGCGTGCCAGAAAATTGCTATGAGATTGAACTGAAGAGTTTGATCCTGGCTCAGATTGAACGCTGGCGGCATGCTTTACACATGCAAGTCGAACGGCAGCACGGGAGCTTGCTCCTGGTGGCGAGTGGCGAACGGGTGAGTAATGCATCGGAATGTACCGTGTAATGGGGGATAGCTCGGCGAAAGCCGGATTAATACCGCATACGCCCTGAGGGGGAAAGCGGGGGATCGAAAGACCTCGCGTTATACGAGCAGCCGATGTCTGATTAGCTAGTTGGTGAGGTAAGAGCTCACCAAGGCGACGATCAGTAGCGGGTCTGAGAGGATGATCCGCCACACTGGGACTGAGACACGGCCCAGACTCCTACGGGAGGCAGCAGTGGGGAATTTTGGACAATGGGCGCAAGCCTGATCCAGCCATGCCGCGTGTCTGAAGAAGGCCTTCGGGTTGTAAAGGACTTTTGTCAGGGAGGAAATCCCTAGCGCTAATACCGCTGGGGGATGACAGTACCTGAAGAATAAGCACCGGCTAACTACGTGCCAGCAGCCGCGGTAATACGTAGGGTGCAAGCGTTAATCGGAATTACTGGGCGTAAAGCGTGCGCAGGCGGTTGTGCAAGTCTGATGTGAAAGCCCCGGGCTTAACCTGGGAACGGCATTGGAGACTGCACGACTAGAGTGCGTCAGAGGGGGGTAGAATTCCACGTGTAGCAGTGAAATGCGTAGAGATGTGGAGGAATACCGATGGCGAAGGCAGCCCCCTGGGATGACACTGACGCTCATGCACGAAAGCGTGGGGAGCAAACAGGATTAGATACCCTGGTAGTCCACGCCCTAAACGATGTCAACTAGCTGTTGGGGGTTTGAATCCTTGGTAGCGTAGCTAACGCGTGAAGTTGACCGCCTGGGGAGTACGGCCGCAAGGTTAAAACTCAAAGGAATTGACGGGGACCCGCACAAGCGGTGGATGATGTGGATTAATTCGATGCAACGCGAAAAACCTTACCTGCTCTTGACATGTACGGAACTTGGTAGAGATATCTTGGTGCCCGAAAGGGAGCCGTAACACAGGTGCTGCATGGCTGTCGTCAGCTCGTGTCGTGAGATGTTGGGTTAAGTCCCGCAACGAGCGCAACCCTTGTCATTAGTTGCCATCATTCAGTTGGGCACTCTAATGAGACTGCCGGTGACAAACCGGAGGAAGGTGGGGATGACGTCAAGTCCTCATGGCCCTTATGGGCAGGGCTTCACACGTCATACAATGGTCGGTACAGAGGGTTGCCAAGCCGCGAGGTGGAGCTAATCTCAGAAAACCGATCGTAGTCCGGATCGCACTCTGCAACTCGAGTGCGTGAAGTCGGAATCGCTAGTAATCGCAGATCAGCATGCTGCGGTGAATACGTTCCCGGGTCTTGTACACACCGCCCGTCACACCATGGGAGTGAGTTTCACCAGAAGTGGGTAGGCTAACCGCAAGGAGGCCGCTTACCACGGTGGGATTCATGACTGGGGTGAAGTCGTAACAAGGTAGCCGTAGGGGAACCTGCGGCTGGATCACCTCCTTTCTAGAGAAGGCGATCGCCAAGTACTTACAGCCTATCGGTTATTCAAGTTAAGGGCATTTTCGATGAAAATCGGCGCAGCTCTGCGTTGAAAGCTTCCTCGTGTACTCGATGTACACGTCGTCAGCTTTCGCCTGGATCTGCTTGATTTTGATCGAAAAGGATGTGGTATCAAACGACTACTGGGTTTGTAGCTCAGCTGGTTAGAGCACTGTGTTGATAACGCAGGGGTCGTAGGTTCGAGTCCTACCAGACCCACCAGTATTTTTTGGGTCAGGCAAGGCGCGAAGGAGCGACATGTGCTTATGCACATGAGCGACTGAGCAACGCAGCATCACCCAAAAAGAGGGGGATTAGCTCAGTTGGGAGAGCACCTGCTTTGCAAGCAGGGGGTCGTCGGTTCGATCCCGTCATCCTCCACCATCGCAAACAAAATCGAATTCGGAAGAGTTGGATTCTGTTTGCGTTGTATAAACGCCCGATCTTTAACAAACTGAAGAAGCCGAATATATAAAGACGGCGAGATGAAGATGCAGAGTTAATTCTGTGCATCAACAAATCGTCATCTTGGGTATTTGATTGTATCTAAGGCTGCGTCGCCATATCAAAAGGGGCGGTGCAGTCGTCGCACAAACACTCTCTGTTGTTGCGGTAATTTAGGTTACTGAAATGATAGGGTCAAGCGACTAAGTGCATCTGGTGGATGCCTTGGCGATCATAGGCGATGAAGGACGTGTAAGCCTGCGAAAAGCGCGGGGGAGCTGGCAATAGAGCTTTGATCCCGCGATGTCCGAATGGGGAAACCCCTCCGCAAGGAGATCCCTGACTGAATCCATAGGTCAGAGGAGGCGAACCGAGTGAACTGAAACATCTAAGTAACTCGAGGAAAAGAAATCAACCGAGATTCCGTAAGTAGTGGCGAGCGAACGCGGAACAGCCTGACTGTGTTATGAGTTGCGTTAGTGGAATGGAATGGAAAGTCCAGCCGTAGTGGGTGATAGCCCCGTACACGAAAACGCATCGCAAGAACTAAGCAGTCGAGAAGTAGGGCGGGACACGAGAAATCCTGTCTGAAGATGGGGGGACCATCCTCCAAGGCTAAATACTCATGATCGACCGATAGTGAACCAGTACCGTGAGGGAAAGGCGAAAAGAACCCCGGGAGGGGAGTGAAATAGAACCTGAAACCGGATGCATACAAACAGTGGGAGCGGACTTGTTCCGTGACTGCGTACCTTTTGTATAA
This sequence comes from Chromobacterium paludis, assembly GCF_008275125.1. Taxonomy (NCBI): domain Bacteria; kingdom Pseudomonadati; phylum Pseudomonadota; class Betaproteobacteria; order Neisseriales; family Chromobacteriaceae; genus Chromobacterium; species Chromobacterium paludis. The sequence continues at coordinate 3,038,369 of NZ_CP043473.1, read as the reverse complement.
TGGGTCAGCGACTTACGTTCAGTAGCAAGCTTAACCGAATAGGGGAGGCGTAGGGAAACCGAGTCCGAATAGGGCGATTGAGTTGCTGGGCGTAGACCCGAAACCGAGTGATCTATCCATGGCCAGGATGAAGGTGCGGTAACACGCACTGGAGGTCCGAACCCACTAGTGTTGCAAAACTAGGGGATGAGCTGTGGATAGGGGTGAAAGGCTAAACAAACTCGGAGATAGCTGGTTCTCCCCGAAAACTATTTAGGTAGTGCCTCATGTATCACTTCCGGGGGTAAAGCACTGTTATGGCTAGGGGGTCATTGCGATTTACCAAACCATGGCAAACTCTGAATACCGGAAAGTGCAAGCATGGGAGACAGACGGTGGGTGCTAACGTCCATCGTCAAGAGGGAAACAACCCAGACCGCCAGCTAAGGTCCCAAATGATCAGTTAAGTGGTAAACGAAGTGGGAAGGCCTAGACAGCCAGGATGTTGGCTTAGAAGCAGCCATCATTTAAAGAAAGCGTAATAGCTCACTGGTCGAGTCGTCCTGCGCGGAAGATGTAACGGGGCTCAAACTGATAACCGAAGCTGCGGATGCACAGTTTACTGTGCGTGGTAGGGGAGCGTTCTGTAGGTCTGTGAAGGTGTCTCGTAAGGGATGCTGGAGATATCAGAAGTGCGAATGCTGACATGAGTAGCGATAAAGCGGGTGAAAAGCCCGCTCGCCGAAAGCCCAAGGTTTCCTACGCAACGTTCATCGGCGTAGGGTGAGTCGGCCCCTAAGGCGAGGCTGAAAAGCGTAGTCGATGGGAAACGGGTTAAAATTCCCGTACTTTTATGTAGTGCGATGTGGGGACGGAGAAGGTTAGGTCAGCAGACTGTTGGAATAGTCTGTTCAAGCCGGTAGGCTGGGGTGGTAGGCAAATCCGCCGCCCCTTAAGGCCGAGAAGTGATAACGAGGGTCTACGGACCTGAAGTGACTGATACCACGCTTCCAGGAAAAGCCACTAAGCTTCAGCTACATAAGAACCGTACCGCAAACCGACACAGGTGGGCAGGATGAGAATTCTAAGGCGCTTGAGAGAACTCAGGAGAAGGAACTCGGCAAATTGATACCGTAACTTCGGGAGAAGGTATGCCTGTTGAGGTGTAGTCCCTTGCGGATGAAGCTTTGACAGGTCGCAGAGAATCGGTGGCTGCGACTGTTTAACAAAAACACAGCACTGTGCCAACACGAAAGTGGACGTATACGGTGTGACGCCTGCCCGGTGCCGGAAGGTTAAGTGATGGGGTGCAAGCTCTTGATCGAAGCCCCGGTAAACGGCGGCCGTAACTATAACGGTCCTAAGGTAGCGAAATTCCTTGTCGGGTAAGTTCCGACCCGCACGAATGGCGTAACGATGGCCACACTGTCTCCTCCTGAGACTCAGCGAAGTTGAAGTGTTTGTGAAGATGCAATCTCCCCGCTGCTAGACGGAAAGACCCCGTGAACCTTTACTGTAGCTTTGCATTGGACTTTGAACAGACTTGTGTAGGATAGGTGGGAGGCTTTGAAGTCAGGACGCTAGTTCTGATGGAGCCGTCCTTGAAATACCACCCTGGTGTGTTTGAGGTTCTAACCTTGGTCCGTGATCCGGATTGGGGACAGTGCATGGTAGGCAGTTTGACTGGGGCGGTCTCCTCCCAAAGTGTAACGGAGGAGTTCGAAGGTTACCTAGGTACGGTCGGAAATCGTGCTGATAGTGCAATGGCAAAAGGTAGCTTAACTGCGAGACCGACAAGTCGAGCAGGTGCGAAAGCAGGACATAGTGATCCGGTGGTTCTGAATGGAAGGGCCATCGCTCAACGGATAAAAGGTACTCCGGGGATAACAGGCTGATACCGCCCAAGAGTTCACATCGACGGCGGTGTTTGGCACCTCGATGTCGGCTCATCACATCCTGGGGCTGTAGCCGGTCCCAAGGGTATGGCTGTTCGCCATTTAAAGTGGTACGTGAGCTGGGTTCAAAACGTCGTGAGACAGTTTGGTCCCTATCTGCAGTGGGCGTTGGAAGTTTGACGGGGGCTGCTCCTAGTACGAGAGGACCGGAGTGGACGAACCTCTGGTGTACCGGTTGTCACGCCAGTGGCATTGCCGGGTAGCTAAGTTCGGAAGAGATAACCGCTGAAAGCATCTAAGCGGGAAACTTGCCTGAAGATGAGACTTCCCTGGAGGCTTGACCTCCCTGAAGAGTCGTTCGAGACCAGGACGTTGATAGGTCGGGTGTGGAAGCGCTGTGAGGCGTGAAGCTAACCGATACTAATTGCTCGTGAGGCTTGATCCTATCATTTGAGTGGCTTGGGAGACCAAGACGCGAGATAGAGTGTGTGCGACACGATCAGATACCGAATATTCAGAGTTAGAGAATCTCTCTAACTCAGGCTTCTTGAGTTTGTACAAGTTTATGTCTGGTGGCCTTAGCGAGATGGTCCCACGCCTTCCCATCCCGAACAGGACCGTGAAACATCTTAGCGCCGATGATAGTGTGGCATTCGCCATGTGAAAGTAGGACACCGCCAGACGCCCCATACCGAAGCCCAGCTCAACCGAGCTGGGCTTTGTGCATTGGCGCCGCCGCGCGCCGACCCCAACCCGCCTCGACAGGATGCCCTGCCGGGGCTTTGCGTTTGCGCGGCATGAGCGCGATGGGCGCGTGATTGACCCGCGCCACCGTTCCTTACACAATCGGCAACTTGCGGATGAATATGGGATGACGGGGATGGAGTACGACAAAAAACGCGCGCGGCGCATAGAGGCGGGTGGCCGCAGCCTGTTCATCCATAATCTGCCAGCTCATTCGCCGCAAGACCTTTACCATTACTGCATGACCATCAGCTGGCCGCGCTTCTATTTGTTCATCGCGGCGGCCTTCATCGCCTTGAATGTGTTGTTTGCCGGCCTCTATCAGCTGCAGCCGAATGGCATTGCCAATCAGTTTCCGCAGGGTTTCCTCGGCGCTTTCTTTTTCAGCGTGGAAACGCTGGCCACGGTCGGCTATGGCGATATGCATCCGCAGACGCTGTATAGCCACTGGATTTCCATGCTGGAGATTTTCATCGGCATGATGAGCATCGCCTTGATAACCGGCGTCACGTTTGCGCGTTTCTCGCGGCCGCGCGCGCGCATCGTGTTTACGAATCATCCGGTGGTGCGGAGCTTGAATGGCGAGCAGGTACTGATGCTGCGGGCGGCCAATGCTCGAAGCAATGTCATCATCGACGCCAGCGCGCGCTTGCGCTTGCTGCGGCATGAGCGCAGCGCGGATGGGGCTGTGTTTCGCAAGCTGCTTGATCTGCAGTTGACGCGCGATCAGCACCCAATGTTCTTATTGGGCTGGACGCTGATGCATAAAATCGATGAAAGCAGCCCGTTGTACGGGCTGGATGCCGCGGCCCTGGCGGCCGGGAAGGCGCAGCTGATTCTGTCCATCAACGGCATGGATGAAACCACGCTGCAACCCATGGTGGCGCGCCATGCTTTCCCGCACCAAGACATACGTTGGAATCACGCTTTCGCCGATCTGCTTTATACCGACGAAGACGAAAACGACCATGTCGATTACCTGCGTTTGCAGGAAGTCCATCCGCTGAGGCCTGAAGAGGGGGACCTGCGCGATGTCGACGCCTAGCCGCGCCAGAAAAGCCCCGCGTTGCGGCGGGGCTTGGTCGGCGATTATTCGTCCTCGTTCTGCCACTCGATCTGCGCGCCCAGGCTGACCAGGTTCTCCACGAAGCGCGGATGGGCGCGGCGGATGGGCGAGGCGTTCAGGATGCGCGAGCTGCCGGGGATGCTGGCGGCGATCATCAGCAGGGCGATGGCGACGCGGATGATATAGGGGCTGTCCACTTCCGCGGGGCTTAGCGGTTTGCCGCCGAAGATCACCACGCGATGCGGATCGGACTGGAAGGCGTGGGCGCCGAATTTGCCCAGCTCCGAGGTCCAGCCCAGCGCGCCGTCGTACACCTTGTTCCAGAACAGCATATTGCCCTGCGCCTTCACGCCCAGCGCGATGAAAATAGGCAGCAGGTCCACCGGCAGATAGGGCCAGGGCGCCGCTTCTATCTTGGGCAGGATGTTGGGCGTGAACGGCTCGACGACCTTGAGCTGGTCGTAGCGTGCGCGCGACCAGCCGTCTTTATGTTCAATGGCGATGCCGAACTTGGCGAAGGTGCGGTCTATCAGCGGGAAGAATTCCGGCGCGCCGTTCTTGACCTCGATGTCGCCGCCGCTGATGGCGGACAGCGCCAGGAAGGTCACCACTTCGTGGAAGTCCTCGACAAAGCTGAAATCGACGCCGCGCAATTGCTCCACGCCATGCACGGTCAGACGGGAGGTGCCGATGCCGTCGACGCGCGCGCCCATCGCTTCCATGAAGCGGCAGAACTCCTGCACGTGCGGTTCCGACGCCGCATTGGTCAGCGTGGCGCTGCCCTGCGCCAGCGCCGCGCACATGACGAAGTTTTCGGTGGTGGTGACGGAGGCGTAGTCCGGCCAGTGGTTGAAGGCTTTGAGGCCGGCCGGCGCGCTGACGCGGATGCGGCCGGGCAGGCGATTGACCTCGGCGCCGAAGCCGGTGAACACGTCGATATGCGGGTCGATCTCGCGCACGCCCAGGGTGCAGCCTTGCACGTCGTTTTCTATCCGCGCCTCGCCGAAGCGCGCCAGCAGCGGCGGCACCAGCATGATGGACGAGCGCATCTCTTCCGGCAGATGGTCGCGTTCGGCGTCAAAATGGGCCTCGGCATGGCAGATGGTCAAGGTGCCGTCCGCCAGTTCGCCGTCGATGCGGCTGCCTAAGGCGCGGAACAGGGTCAGGATCTTGCGCACGTCGGTGATGTCCGGCACGCCGCGCAGGGTTACCGGCTCGGCAGTCAGCAGCGTGGCGCACAGAATGGGCAGCACGGCGTTTTTGTTGGACGAAGGCGCGATGCGGCCGCGCAAGGGCGCGCCGCCATGGACGAGGAGGTGGGGCATGAGCGTGTTCTGCTTACGGTCAAAACGACATTCTATGCCCAAGCACATGACTGGTGGGCAGGCTTGTGTATCGCTTGTGTGCCGGCATGCGGCGAAATGTGAAAAAGGCCGCCGGAGGGCGGCCTGTGAGCGGCGCGGGCAGGCTTAGCGGTCCAGTCCGCCCAGCAGCACGTACTTGATTTCCAGATAGTCCTCGATGCCGTATTTGGAGCCTTCGCGGCCCAGACCGGATTGCTTGACGCCGCCGAAAGGCGCGGCCTCGTTGGAGAGCAGGCCGCTGTTGACCGCCACCATGCCGTATTCCAGGCCTTCGGCCACGCGGAAGATGCGGCCGACGTCGCGGGCGTAGAAGTAGCTGGCCAGGCCGAACTCGGTGTCGTTGGCCAGGCGGATCGCTTCTTCTTCGGAGTGGAAGCGGAACAGCGGCGCCAGCGGGCCGAAGGTTTCCTCGCGCGCTACTTTCATGTCGCTGCTGACGTTGGCGATCAGCGTCGGTTCGAAGAAGGTGTGGCCCAGCGCGTGGCGCTTGCCGCCGGCGATCAGCTTGCCGCCCTTGGACAGCGCGTCGGCGATGTGCTCTTCCACCTTGGCCACGGCGTTGTGGTCGATCAGCGGGCCTTGCGTCACGCCGGCTTCCAGGCCGTTGCCGACCTTCAGCGTGGCCACGGCGGCGGCGAACTTCTGGGCGAAGGCGTCGTAGACGCCGTCCTGCACATAGATGCGGTTGGCGCAGACGCAGGTCTGACCGGCGTTGCGGTATTTGGAGATCAGCGCGCCTTCCACCGCGGCGTCCAGATCGGCATCGTCGAACACGATGAAGGGCGCGTTGCCGCCCAGTTCCATCGATACTTTTTTCACGGTGCCGGCGCATTGGGCGATCAGCTTGCGGCCCACTTCGGTGGAGCCGGTGAAGGAGAACTTCTTCACCGTATCGCTGCCGGTCAGTACCGCGCCGATCTCGCTGGAGCCGCCGGTGATGACGGAGAATACGCCCGGCGGGATGCCGGCGCGCTCGGCCAGCTCGGCCAGGGCCAGGGCCGACAGCGGCGTCTGGCTGGCCGGGCGGACCACCATGGTGCAGCCGGCGGCCAACGCCGGCGCGGCCTTGCGCGTGATCATCGCGCTGGGGAAGTTCCAAGGCGTGATGGCGGCGGTGACGCCTATCGGTTCCTTGGTGACCAGCACGCGGCGGTCGCCGGCGGGGCTAGGCACGATGTCGCCATAGACGCGCTTGGCTTCTTCTGCGTACCACTCGATATAGTTGGCGCCATAGGCGATCTCGCCCTTGGCCTCGGCCAGCGGCTTGCCTTGCTCCGAGGTCAGGATGACGGCCAGGTCTTGCTGGTGGGCCATGATCAGGTCGAACCAGCGGCGCAGGATGGCGGCGCGCTCCTTGGCGCTCTTGGCCTTCCAGGCCGGGAAGGCGCGCGCGGCGGCGGCCACGGCGCGCTCGGCCTCGGCGGCGCCCATCTTGGGCACCTGGCCGATTTTTTCGCCGGTGGCGGGATTATGCACGGCGATGTGCTGGCCGCCGTCGGCGTCCAGCCATTGGCCGCCCAGATAGCATTGCTGGCGCAGCAGCTTGGGGTCTTGCAGGTTCAACATGTCGGGTATTCCTTGAACACGCGAGCGGACGCGCCGGGAGACGGTACCGCTCGCATTGAAGTGTGTCAGTGGATCAAGCCTTCAGCGCGGCTTCCAGCTTGCCCAGCGCCTCGGCGAAGACATCGTCTTCTATGGTCAGCGGGAACAGGAAGCGCACCACATTGGCGTAGACGCCGCAGGTCAGCAGGATCAGGCCGTTGGCCAGGGCGTGCTGCTGCACTTTCTTGGCGAAGTCCGGATCGGGTGTATGGCTGCCGCTGTGGTTGAATTCGACGGCGACCATGGCGCCCAGGCCGCGCACTTCGGCGATTTGCGGCACGGCGGATTTGAGGCTGTTCAGCTTTTCCTTCAGCGCGTCGCCCAGGCGTTGGGCGCGTTCGGACAGTTTTTCGCTGGCGATCACGTCCAGCACGGCATGGGCAGCGGCCACGGCCAGCGGATTGCCGGCATAGGTGCCGCCCAGGCCGCCCGGCGCCGGCGCGTCCATCACTTCGGCGCGGCCGGTGACGGCGGCCAGCGGGAAGCCGCCGGCCAGGGATTTGGCCATGGTGATCAGGTCCGGCACGGCGTCGAAATGTTCGCTGGCCAGCAGCTTGCCGGTACGGGCGAAGCCCGATTGCACTTCATCGGCGATCAACAGGATGCCGTGGCGGTCGCACAGTTCGCGCAGCGCTTGTACCCATTCGGCCGGGGCGGCGTAGAAACCGCCTTCGCCTTGCACCGGCTCATAGATGATGGCGGCGACGCGAGCCGGGTCGATGTCGAACTTGAACAGTTTTTCGATGCCGGCCAGCGAATCCTGCACCGACACGCCGTGCAGCGCGTTGGGATACGGCGCGTGGTAGATGTCGGCAGGGAAGGGGCCGAAGCCCAGCTTGTACGGCGCCACCTTGCCGGTCAGGGCCATGCCCATCAGGGTGCGGCCGTGGAAGGCGCCGCCGAAGGCGATGACGCCGGGGCGGCCGGTGTGGCAGCGGGCGATCTTCACCGCGTTCTCCACCGCCTCGGCGCCGGTGCTGAACAGGGCGGTTTTCTTGGCGTGGCTGCCCGGGGTCAGCGCGTTGAGTTTTTCCGCCAGGCTGATGTAGGACTCATAGGGGACCACCTGGTAGCAGGTATGGCTGAAGCGGGACAACTGCTCCGCCACCGCGGCTTCCACCTTGGGGTGCAGGTGGCCGGTGTTCAGCACGCCGATGCCGCCGGCGAAGTCGATGTAACGCTTGCCTTCGGTGTCCCAGATCTCTGCATTGCGGGCGCGGTCGATGTAGAAACCGCACATCACGCCCACGCCGCGCGGGGTGGCGTCGGCCTTGCGTTGCATCAGTTGCTGCTGGCTCATGGAAGTCTCCTCGGGTCGCCTTCGGTCGCGCCTGGCGCCGCGGCTGGGTGGATGTTCGCCGGCTTATGGCCGTCGCATGTCAGCGGATCATTCTATGAGCGTGTTTAGCAAAAAGCTACGAGTGACATAAAAAATTAAACGCCTGTGGCGCGGACGGCACAGGCGTTGCGGATGGCTGGGGCGGCGGCGCCGCGCCGGCTCAGTGGACGATCAGCTGGTTGACGTCGGTCAGCACCTTGGGTTCCAGCTGGCCGGCGCTTTGCGCCAGCGCCAGACGCGCGGTGAGGTAGTTGTATTTGGCGTTGGCTAGGGTGGTCAGCGTGCTGTAGTAAGCCTGCTCCGCTTGCAGCAGGTCCAGGTTGGTGCGGATGCCCACTTCCTTGCCCAGGCGGGTGGAATCCACCTTGCTCTTGGCGGAGATCAGCAGCTGCTGCTGAGCGCGAACCAGGGCCGCGCCGTTAGTCACGCCCAGGTAAGCCTTGCGCACGTCTTCCTTCACCTGGCGGCGCTTGGCCTCCAGCTGATCGCTCGCGGCGTCGCGCTGGGCCACCGCTTCGCGCACCTGGGAGTTGATGCCGCCGCCGGCAAACAGCGGCACGGTGACGGTGACGCCGATGTTGCTGCCGCGGGTGTGCGGATACGTGCCGGACTGATTGCTGAGGCTATCGCTATAGCCGGCGCTGAGCGAGACGACGGGCAGACGGTTGCCTTGTTTCTCCAGCACGGTTTGCTCCGCCAGTTGCAGCTTTTGTTCCGAGCTCTTGATGTCGAGGCTGTTATGGAGCGCGAGGGCGATCCATTCGTCCAGTCCCGCCGGCTTGGGCGGATCCAGCGGCAGCTTGTCGCGCACGCTCTGGATGCCGGCTGGGTCCAGGCCGGTGAGGCGGCTCAGGTTGTGCTCGGCCAGCTCCAGGTTGTTGGCGTCGCTGATTTCCTGCGCCACCGCGCCGTCGTAGCCCGCCTGGGCTTCATTGGTGTCGGTGATGGTGGCGGTGCCCACTTCAAAGGCGGTCTTGGCCTGCTGCAGCTGGTTCAGGAAGGTTTTCTTGCTGGCGCGGGTGGCTTCCAGCGTGTCGCGCGCGCGCAGCACGTTGAAATAAGCTTGGGCGATGTCCAGGATCAGCTGCTGCTCGGCCGCGTCGTAGTTGGTGTCGCCCAGCTCGGTGCCGATCTTGCCTTTCTGATAGCCGGCGTACTTGCCCATGTCGAACAGAGGCTGCTGCACGCCCACGCTATAGCCATGCGATTCGTAGCGGCGCTGGGCATTCGCGCCCAGGACGTTGGCCGGCTGGATGGGATTGTTATAGCCGTAAGTGCCGGTGACGCTGGCTTGCGGCAGCAACTGGGCGCGGCCTTGCACTCGTTTTTCCTGGTCGGCCTCGTGCTGGGCGCGCGAGGCGGCGAAGTCGGCATTGTAATTGCGGGCGGCCTGCCAGGCGGCCACCAGGTCGAAGGCCTGGCTGGGGACGGAGACGCCCAGCAGCAGCAGGGCGACGGTCAGGGGCAGATACTTGCTATTCATTGGATTGCTCGTTTTCTTGTTTGTTATTCCGGCTGCGCGGGGGCAAGCCGTTCTTCATCCCGGGACACGCGGAACCATTGCGCGTACAGCGCCGGCAGGAACAGCAGGGTCAGCACGGTGGCCACTAGCAGGCCGCCCATGATGGCCACGGCCATCGGTCCCCAGAAGGTGCTGCGGGTCAGCGGAATCATCGCCAGGATGGCGGCTAATGCCGTCAGCATTATGGGCCTAAAACGGCGAACGGTGGAACCGATGATGGCCTCGAAACGGCCGATTCCCTCGCGGATGTCATGTTCGATCTGGTCCACCAGGATAACCGAATTGCGCATGATCATGCCGGACAGCGCGATCACGCCCAGCATGGCGACGAAGCCGAAAGGCGCGTGGAACATGATCAGCGTCAGGGTGACGCCTATCATGCCCAGCGGCGCGGTCAGCACCACCATCAGCGTGCGTTGGAAGCTCTGCAGCTGCAGCATCAGGAGTGTCAGAACTACAACAATCATCAACGGCGCGACGGCGGCGATGGCGCGTTGCGACTTGCCGCTGGACTCCAGCACCCCGCCGGTTTCGATGTGGTAGCCCAGCGGCAGCGTGCGTTCCAGCGCCTGCATCTGCGGCGCAAGTTGGCTGGACACGTCCGCGCCCTGCACGCCGTCCACCACGTCCGCGTTGACGGTGATGGCCGGCAGGCGGTTGCGGCGCCAGATGATGCCTTCTTCCGCTTCGTAGCGGATGTGGCCGATTTGCGAAACGGGCACGAAGCGGCCGCTGCCGGTCTGCACCATCAGGCTGCCCAGCGCGGCCACGTTCTTTTGTTCGCCGGGGTTGAGGCGGGCGACGATGGCGATGCTCTGGTTGCCTTCGCGGTAGGCGCTGACGGCGGAGCCGGAAATCAGCATCTGCAGCTGCTGCGACAGTTGCTGCGTGCTGAGGCCGAGCGCGGCGGCCTTGTCCTGGTCGATGTCTATGCGCAGGGCCTTCACCTGCTCGCCCCAGTTCTGGTTGACGTGCAGGGCGGACGGATGCTTGCGCACCAGCGCCTCCACCTGGTCGGCAATCTTGCGCACCTGCGCATGGTCCGGGCCCATCACGCGGAACTGCACCGGATAGCCCACCGGCGGGCCGTTCTCCAGCCGGGTGACGCGGCCGCGCACCAGGGGGAAGTCGTTGTCGAAAAGCTTCTCCAGGTGCTTTTTCACGTCCTCGCGCACATGTTCGTCTTTCGTCATCACCATCAGCTGCGCGTAGTTGATGTGCTGCTGCTGCTGGTCCAGCGGCAGGTAGAAGCGGGGGCTGCCGCTGCCGACATAGCTGGTGACGCTGACCACGTTGGGATCGGCTTTGGCCAGTTTCTCCATCTTTTCCACCTGTTCCAGCGTGGCGTGGTAGCTGGCGCCGCGCGGCAGCCACATGTCCACCATCAGCTCCGGACGGTTGGAGGAGGGGAAGAACTGCTGGGCGACGAACAGCTTGAAGGCCACCAGCGAGACCAGAAAGGCGGCCAGCGTGGCGGCGATCACCGTTTTGCGGTGGTCCAGGCACCACTCCACCGCGCGGCGGAAACGCTGGTAGAAGGGCTTTTGGTACACATCGTGCTCGCCGCCCTGGTGGGGATGGGCCGGCAGCAGCATATAGCCCAGATAGGGCGTGAACACCACGGCGACGATCCAGGACAGCACCAGCGCGATGCCCACCACGGCGAACAGGCTGAACACGTATTCGCCGGCCATGGACTTGGCCAGGCCCACCGGCAGGAAGGTGGCGGCGGTGATCAGGGTGCCGGTCAGCATGGGAAAGGCGGTGCTGGTGTAAGCGAAGGTGGCGGCCTGGAATTTGTTCCAGCCCTGCTCCAGCTTCAGCGCCATCATTTCCACCGCGATGATGGCGTCATCCACCAACAGGCCCAGCGCGATGATCAGCGAGCCCAGCGAGATGCGCTGCAGGTCGATGTTGAAGAAGTACATGGCGAGGAAGGTCATCGCCAGCACCAGCGGGATGGACAGCGCCACCACCACGCCGGTGCGCAGGCCCAGGCTGAAAAAGCTGACCGCCAGCACAATGACCACGGCCTCCACCAGCGAGCGCATGAACTCGCCCACGGCGTCATGCACCACCTTGGGCTGGTCCGACACGGCGTGGATTTCCACGCCCAGCGGCAGCTTGCTCTTGATGTGGGCGATGGATTGGTCCAGGTTGGCGCCCAGCTTCAGCACGTCGCCGCCGCTCTTCATGCTGATGGCCAGCGCCAGCACCGGCTTGCCGTTGAAGCGCACGCTGGTGGCGGGCGGGTCGATGTAGCCGCGGGACACCGTGGCGATGTCGCCCAGGCGGAAGGTCTTGCCGCCCGCGCTGACCGGCGTGGCGGCCACGGCGGCGACGGAGTCGTACTTGCCGGTGGGGCGCACCCAGATGCGGTCGCTGGCGGTTTCGTAAGTGCCGGCCGGCGTCATCGCGTTCTGCTGCTGCAGCGCCTGCCAGATGGCGCGGCTGTCCAGGCCCAGGCTGGCCAGCTTGGCGCTGGACAGGTCGACGTAGATGCGCTGCTCCTGCCGGCCCAGCACCTGCACCTTGGCCACGTCCGGCACGCGCAGCAGCTCCTGCTTGGCCGATTCGACATATTGGCGCAGCTCCTCGTAGCTGAAGCCGTCGCCGCTGAAGGCGTAGATATTGCCGAAGGTGTCGCCGAATTCGTCATTGAAGAACGGGCCCTGCGCGCCGGAAGGCAGGGTATAGGCGATGTCGCCCAGCTTCTTGCGCACCTGATACCACAGCTGCGGCACGTTCTTGGGCGGCACGTCCTCGCGCAGCGTCACCACCATCACCGTCTCGCCCGGCTTGGTGTAGCTCTGCACGTATTCGATCTCGCCCATCTCCTGCAGCTTTTCCTCCAGCTTGTCGGTGACCTGCTGCTCCATTTCCACCGTGCTGGCGCCGGGCCAGTTGGCTTGCACCAGCATGGACTTGAAAGTGAATTCCGGGTCTTCCTTCTGGCCCAGCTGGGTATAAGCCCAGGCGCCTGCCAGCATCAGCATGATCATCAGGTAGCGCACCAGTGGTTGGTGGCGCAGGGCCCATTCGGACAAATTGAGCTTTTTCATGGTCTCGTCCTCATTGGCCCAGCAGCTTCACGCGCTGCTGCTCATGCAGCAGATGCACGCCGGCGGTCACGATCTTGTCGCCGGGACGCACGCCGGCGGCGATGGCGACGCTGTCGCTGGAGATGGCGCCCACCTCCACCGGCTTGCGGCTGACGCGCAGCGTCTTGTCGTCCACGGTCCAGACATAGTGCTTGCCTTGCAGGTCCAGCACGGCGGTCAGCGGCAGGCTGAGCTGGCGGCTGGCCTGGGCGGGCAGGGCCACGTCGGCGGTCATGCCCAGCTGCAGGCCGTGGCTGTCGCCGCTCAGCGCGATGCGCGCAGGATAGGTGCGGGTGACGGGGTCGGCGTCTGCCGCCAGCTCGCGCAGCTTGCCGTCCAGCGGCGCGCCGCCCTTCCACAGCGTCACGCGGAAGCCGCCGGCCTGGCGCACGGCGGCCAGCGCGTTTTCCGGCACCTGGATGGCCACTTCGCGCGCGCCGTCTTGCGACAGCTTGGCCACCGGCTGGCCGGCGGCCACCACCAGGCCGGGCTCCGCCTGCATCTGGCTGATCACGCCGTCGGCGTCGGCCGTCAGCGTGGCGTAAGCCGTCTGGTTGTGGCTGGCGTCCAGCGCGGCCAGCGCCTGCCTGACCTTGGCCTGGGCGGCGTTGACGCCGTTTTGCTGCGCGTCCACCTGGGCCTGGCTGATGAACTGCTTGGCCAGCAGCTCGCGATAGCGTTTCAGGTTCAGCTGCTGCTGGGAGAGGTCGGATTGGGCGGCGGCCAGCTGCGCCTGTTTGGCGGCCAGGTCCAGCTGGTAGTCGCTGGGATCGAGCCGGGCCAGCGGCTGGCCTTTCTTGACGTGTTCGCCGCTGTTCACCAGCTTGGCCACGACCTTGCCTGCTACGCGGAAGGCGAGCTGAGTCTCGTTGCGGGCGCGGACTTCGCCGGCATAGCTGGCGCCGCCGATGCGGGCGTCGTCGCCGGCGACGACATAGCGTACGGGGCGAATGTCTTCCGGCGCGGCGGTCTTGTCTTGGCAGGCGGTGAGGCTGAGCGCGCCGATCAGCGCCAAGCCCAGTGCGGGGTAGTTTTTCATGATTGTTTGTCCTGGGCGCGGGGGAGCTGCAGCCCCTGCAGCGTCATCCGCAGCGCGGATTGGAGAAAGGCCAGCGGGTCTTGGGTGAGGGTTTCGCAGCAGCCGGGCACTTGGCCGAAGGAGTGGCTCAGTATCATGGTCATCAGCATGGGCGCGGTCAGCATGTCGATGACGTGCTCGATATAAGCCTCGCGGAATTCGCCGCTGTCCATGCCGCGCTGCACGATATGACCCAGCAGCTGGCGCGCCGGGCGTATCACTTCCTCGTAGTAGAACAGGGCCAGCTCCGGGAAATTGGTGGCTTCCGCCGCCATCAGCTTGCACAGTCCGGCCGAGCGGGTGGCGCCGATATGGGTCCACCAATCCTCCAGGGCCAGGCTCAGCAGCTGGCTGCTGCTGGCGTCCTGCAGCTGCGCCAGCTGCGCGCTCATCGCCTGCATGCGGGCGACGATGGTCTCGCGCACCACGGCCTTGAAGATTTCTTCCTTGTTCTGGAAATACAGATAGGGCGTGCCCTTGGTCACGCCGGCCGCCTGCGCGATGTCTTCCATCTTGGTGGCGCGGTAGCCCTTGTCGACGAATAGCGTCAGCGCGGCGTCCAGGATTTCGCTGGGACGCGCGTCCTTCTTGCGCTGCCAGCGGCTGCTGCCGGATTCTCCCATTTTCCACTTTCTGAATTTTTGTTCAGTAATGCCGGCACTGTAAGGGCAATTCCGATGTCCTGCCAATTAATAAATAACAGTTCAGCAATGGCCGTGATTAAAATGCAACACCGCAATCCGCATGGCCCGACTACAGGGCAGCTACGAAGGAGAAACAAAGTGGCGATAGACGCAGCCGACAAGGCGAACATCCTGGCTGAAGCCTTGCCCTATATCCGCGAGTTCGCCGGCAAGACCATCGTGATCAAGTACGGCGGCAACGCCATGACCGACGACGCGCTGAAGGAAGGCTTCGCCAAGGACGTGGTGTTGCTCAAGCTGGTAGGCATCAACCCGGTGGTGGTGCACGGCGGCGGCCCGCAGATCAACGAACTGCTGGCGCGCGTCGGCAAGCAGGGCGAATTCATCCAGGGCATGCGCGTGACCGACGCCGAGACCATGGACGTGGTGGAGATGGTGCTGGGCGGCCAGGTGAACAAGGAAATCGTGTCGCTGATCAACAAGCACGGCGGCAAGGCGGTGGGTCTGACCGGCAAGGACGGCCACTTCATCCGCGCGCGCAAGCTGTACTTGAAGTCGGACGGCGATGAGGCCATCGACATTGGCCAGGTGGGCGAAATTGAGGCCATCGACCCGTCGCTGGTGTCGCTGCTGGACAGCCAGGACTTCATCCCCGTGGTGGCGCCGATAGGCGTGGGCATGGATGGCGAGGCTTACAACATCAACGCCGACCTGGTGGCCGGCAAGCTGGCGGAGACGCTGAAGGCGGAAAAGCTGGTGCTGATGACCAATACGCCGGGCGTGCTGGACAAGCAGGGCCAGCTGCTGACGGGGCTGACGGCGCAGCGCATCGACGAGCTGTTCGCCGACGGCACCATCTCCGGCGGCATGCTGCCCAAGATCAGTTCCGCGCTGGACGCGGCCAAGAACGGCGTGCAGGCGGTCCACATCATAGACGGCCGCGTCAAGCACGCGCTGCTGCTGGAAATCCTCACCGCCGCCGGCGTGGGTACCATGATCCGCGCCTGATCCGGCTTTGGAGCCGCGCCGCGCGGTGTTCTATATTGATGGCATGCCATGTCGCAAGCCGTCATGCGGCGCGCCACGGCTCCAACGCACAGGGGGAGGGCAGCATGCAAACCGTAAGACAATTGCTGGAGAGCAAGGCCAATCGCGCGCTGGTCTACGTCAGTCCGGACAGCACCGTGTTCCAGGCGCTGCAGGTGATGGCGGAAAGCGACATTGGCGCGGTGTTGGTGATGGAGTCCGGCGACATCGTCGGCATTTTCTCGGAGCGCGACTACGCGCGCCGCATCGTGCTGCAGGGGCGGACCTCGGCCGGCACCAAGGTGCGCGACATCATGACCAGCCGCGTGGTCTATGTCACGCCGCAGCAGACGCTGGACCAGTGCATGGCGCTGATGACGGAAAAGCGCATCCGCCACTTGCCGGTGATGGAGGATCAGACCGTATTGGGCATTCTGTCCATCGGCGATCTGGTGCGGGCGACGATAGAAGAACAGGAGCAGGTGATCAACCATCTGGTCCATTACATCCAGTCAGCCTGAGCTTTGTCCCGCCTTTCAAACGGCCCGCCTTGCGCGGGCCGTTGCCGTTCAGAGGCGGATCGGCGCGATGCGCTGGCGCAAGGCCAGCAGGGCCGGCGCCACGCGCTGGCGCATCGCCGCCTCGTCGAAGGCGAAGGCCGGGCCGCTGGCGTTCAGCGCCATGGCCGGCTGGCCGGGCAGCAGGGCCGGCAAGTGCGCGCCCACCGCCATCACGTCCGGTTCGTATTCGCCGAAGGAGGCGGTATAGCCGTCGGCCTGATAGTCGGCGCAAGCCTGGCGCAAGCGCGCCTCCAGCGCGGGCCAGCCTGCGCCGTAGCGTTCGGCCAATAGCGGCAGCACCGCCTGCTGCTCCAGCGGCGGCAGGCCGGCGAAATAGGCGCGGCCGATGGCAGTGGTGGCCAGCGGCACGCGCGAGCCGGTGAACAGCTGCACCGACACCCGCGCCTGGCTGCGGCAGCTTTCCAGGTACACCATGTCGCTGCCGTCGCGCAGGGCCAGGCTGACCGACACATTGTTGGCCAGCGCGAACTCGCGCATCAGCGGCGCGGCGGCCGCGCGCGCGTCGTAGCCGGCCAGCGCCGCCGTGCCCAGCGCCAGCAGCGCCAGGCCCAGCCGGTAGGGGCCGCCGTCGCTCTCCGGCTGCAGATAGCCCAGCCGCGTCAGCGTGTAGCTGAGCCGCGACACCGTGGACTTGGGCAGGCCGGTGCGGCGCGCCAGCTCCTGATTGGACAGCGCGCCCTCTCCGGGGCGAAACGCCGCCAGCACTTCCAGCCCGCGCGCCAGCGCGGTGACGAATTGGCGGTCTTCTTGCTGTTGCATCCTCTTCCCCCCCATTGAGACAAGAAAATTGCCGCATGACGAATAAATCGCTTTACAAGCGGGCGGCAGAGTGATTAGTCTATTTTGCATGGTGAAATTCAATTCCGCAATGCGGAACTAAGTGGGAGAGGTCAGATGGCAGCAAACTCGCAGCGCGCCGCATTCGCTTGGGAAGATCCCTTGCTGTTGATGGAGCAGTTGACCGACGAAGAGAAGCTGGCGTGGCAAAGCGCGCATGAGTACTGCCAGGAGCGGCTGCTGCCGCGCGTGCTGACCGCCAACCGCGAAGAGCGCTTCGACCGCGAAATCATCAGCGAGATGGGCGAGCTGGGCTTCCTCGGCTGCACCATCGAAGGCTATGGCTGCGCCGGCCTGTCCCACGTCGCCTATGGCCTGGTGGCGCGCGAAGTGGAGCGCGTCGATTCCGGCTACCGCTCGGCGATGAGCGTGCAATCGTCGCTGGTGATGCACCCGATCTGGGCCTATGGCTCCGACGCGCAAAAAGACAAATATCTGCCCAAGCTCGCCAGCGGCGAGTGGCTGGGCTGTTTCGGCCTGACCGAGCCCGACTCCGGCTCCGACCCGGCCAGCATGAAGACCCGCGCCCGCAAGGTGGACGGCGGCTATCTCTTGTCCGGCAGCAAGATGTGGATCACCAACAGTCCGGCCGCCGACGTGTTCGTGGTCTGGGCCAAGGACGACGAGGACGAGATTCGCGGCTTCATCCTGGAGAAGGGGATGAAAGGCCTGTCCGCCCCGGCCATCCACGGCAAGTTTTCCTTGCGCGCGTCCATCACCGGCGAAATCGTGATGGACGATGTGCTGGTGTCGGAGGAGCAGCTGCTGCCGGGCGTCAAGGGCCTGAAGGGTCCGTTTGGCTGCCTGAACAAGGCGCGCTACGGCATCGCCTGGGGCGCCATGGGCGCCGCCGAGTTCTGCTGGCAGGCCGCGCGCCAGTACACGCTGGACCGCCAGCAGTTCGGCCGTCCGCTGGCCGCCAACCAGCTGATCCAGCTGAAACTGGCCAATATGCAGACCGAAATCGCGCTGGGCCTGCAAGCCGCGCTGCGCGTGGGCCGGCTGATGGACGAGGGCCGCGCCGCGCCGGAAATGATCTCGCTGATCAAGCGCAATAACTGCGGCAAGGCGCTGGACATCGCCCGCGTCGCCCGCGACATGCACGGCGGCAACGGCATCAGCGACGAATTCCATGTGATCCGCCACGTGATGAATCTGGAGGCGGTCAACACTTACGAGGGCACGCATGATGTGCATGCCCTGATTCTGGGCCGAGCCCAGACCGGTATTCAGGCGTTTGCCTGATAAGCCGGCGCGGCCGGAGGTCCGGCCGCGCCGTTGATTCCTGTCTGTCCTTTGTGGGCCCGGCTTGTCGCCGGGCCGCTTTTTTTCACGGGACGACGGATGGCTAAGCGAACAGCGGCGGAGGAGAGCGCGATGGCGGGAGCGTTGGCGGGCATCAAGGTGGTGGATTTGAGCCGGGTGTTGGCGGGGCCGTGGGCCAGCCAGCTATTGGCCGATCTGGGCGCGGACGTGGTCAAGATAGAAAAGCCAGGCAGCGGCGACGACACGCGGCAGTGGGCGCCGCCCAGCCTGCCGGACGGCCGCGCGGCCTATTATCTGTGCGCCAATCGCGGCAAGCGCTCGCTGACCGTGGACATCACGCAGCCGGCCGGCCAGGAAATCGTGCGCAAATTGGCGGCGGACGCCGATGTGGTGCTGGAAAACTACAAGGTGGGGGGGCTGAGGAAATACGGCCTGGATTACGACAGCCTGAAGGCGATCAATCCGCGGCTGGTGTATTGCTCCATCACCGGATTCGGCCAGGATGGGCCTTACGCCACTCTGGCCGGCTACGACTATATCGTGCAGGGCATGTCCGGACTGATGAGCATCACCGGCCCGTCCGACGGCGAGCCGCACAAGGTGGGCGTGGCGGTGTCCGACCTGTTCACCGGCCTCTACGCCGCCAACGCGGTGCAGGCGGCGCTGATCGCGCGCGAGCGCAGCGGCGAGGGCCAGCATATCGACATGGCGCTGTTCGACTGCTCGCTGGCCATGCTGGCCAATGTGGCGTCCAACTGGCTGGTGGGGCGCAAGACGCCGCCGCGCTTGGGCAACGCCCACGCCAATATCGTGCCTTACCAAGTGTTCGCGGCCGCGGATGGCCATTTCATCCTGGCCTGCGGCAACGACAAGCAGTTCGCCGAAGTGTGCCGGCTGATCGGCCAGCCGCAGTGGTCGCGCGATCCGCGCTATGCCACCAATCCGCAGCGGGTGGCCAATCGCGGCCAGTTGGTACCGCTGTTGGCCCAGGCCTTCCGCCGCCAGGCGCGCGAGCACTGGCTGACGGCGCTGGACCAGGCCGGCGTGCCCTGCGGGCCGATCAACGACGTGGCCGAGGCTTTCGCCGATCCACAGGCGCAGGCGCGGGGCATGGAGTTGGCAATGCGGGACGCCGAGGGACGCGAAGTGCCCATGGTGGGGTGTCCGATCAAACTATCCGGCACGCCGGTCGAGTACAATCTAGCTCCGCCCGATCTGGGCGAACATACTGAGCAGATCTTGCGCGCGCTGGGTTACGCGGAAAGGGACATTGTCGCATTGCGCCACAATGGCACCGTTTAAACGCTTGTTTGATTTTGACGTCTCGCCATCTTCATAGCATGATGTCAATCAAATCAATAAGTCCCAGCGGGCGCAAAGGAGAAACGGTGCAACGCGAATACATGGAATACGACGTAGTGATCGTCGGCGGCGGCCCATCCGGCCTGTCCGCGGCGATCCGTCTGAAACAATTGGCCGAGCAGCAGGGCCGCGACATCAGCGTCTGTCTGCTGGAGAAGGGCTCCGAGATCGGCGCCCACATCCTGTCCGGCGCGGTGATCGAAACCGGCGCGCTGACCGAGCTGCTGCCCAACTGGAAGGAATTGGACGCGCCGCTGAACACGCCGGCGCTGTCCGACCGCTTCCTCTATCTGACCGAGACCGAGTCCATCCAGCTGCCCACGCCGCCGCAGATGCATAACGAGGGCAACTACATCGTCAGCCTGGGCAATTTCTGTCGTTGGCTGGGCCAGCAGGCCGAAAACCTGGGCGTGGAGATCTATCCTGGCTTCGCGGCGGCCGAAGTGCTGTATCACGCCGACGGCTCGGTCAAAGGCGTGGCCACCGGCGCCGTGGGCACCGGCAAGAACGGCGACCAGGATGGCGAGCCAGGCATGGAGCTGTGGGCCAAGCAGACGATCTTCGCCGAAGGCTGTAGAGGTTCGCTGACCAAGACCCTGCTGTCGCGCTTTAAGCTGACCGACGGTTCCGATCCGCAAACCTTCGGCATCGGCATCAAGGAATTGTGGGAAGTGCCGGCGGAAAACCATCAGCCCGGCCATATCACGCATACGGTGGGCTGGCCGATGGACACCGCCACTTATGGCGGCTCCTTCCTCTACCACCTGGAAGACAATTTGGTGGCGGTGGGCTTCGTGGTGGGCCTGGACTACCAGAATCCTTATCTGTCGCCGTTTGAGGAATTCCAGCGCTTCAAGACCCATCCGGCGATCAAGAAGACGTTCGAAGGCGGCCGCCGCGTGTCCTACGGCGCGCGCGCGCTGGCGGAAGGCGGTCTGCAAAGTCTGCCCAAGCTGACTTTCCCGGGCGGCGTTTTAGTTGGCGACACCGCCGGCTTCCTCAATGTGCCCAAGATCAAGGGTACCCACACGGCGATGAAATCCGCCATGCTGGCGGCTGAGGCGGTGTTCGAACTGCTGGGCGACGAGGCCCAGGCGCAGGGCGGCGAGGCCAAGGCTTACTCGGCCAAGTTCAAGCAGAGCTGGGTGCATGACGAGCTGTACAAGGTGCGCAACATCCGCCCGTCCTTCCGCTGGGGCCTGTGGCCGGCCATGATTTATTCGGCCATCGACACCTTCCTGTTCCGCGGCCGCGCGCCGTGGACGCTGCGCCACAAGCATGCCGACAACGAGGCGCTGCGCCCGGCCTATGAATGCAACCGCATCCCGTATCCCAAGCCGGACGGCGTGCTGACCTTCGACCGCCTGTCCTCGGTGTTCATCTCCAACGCCAACCACAGCGAAGACCAGCCGGCCCACCTGAAGTTGAAGGACGCCTCGGTGCCCATCGCCATCAATCTGGCCAAGTACGACGCGCCAGAGCAGCGCTACTGCCCGGCCGGCGTGTACGAGATCGTCGGCCAGGACGAGGGCGCGCCGCGTCTGCAGATCAACGCGCAGAACTGCGTGCACTGCAAGACCTGCGACATCAAGGACCCGACCCAGAATATCAACTGGGTGACGCCGGAAGGCGGCGGCGGGCCGAACTACCCGAATATGTAAACGGGCGTTCCACGCCGCGCGAGGCCGGGTTTCCTGCGGGAAACCCGGCTTTTTTGTTTTGATCGCCGGCAAGCCAGGGGAAACAATGGCTTGACGGCCGGCGCCATCGTTGGCAGCATGGCCTTATGCAAGCCCGAACCGTATTTTTCGCCCATGCTTATTATTGGTACCGCCCCTCCCGGCGGCGCCAGGGATAGGCTCGGCTTTCAGGTTCACCGAGCGCATACCCGACCATGCCGCCGATTACCGGCGGCATTTGTGTTTGCAGTCTCAGCGCAATACATGGTCTCCGGTCAGGCGGATTGCACGCTTCAGGAGATAGAGCCATGCACGAAATCAGCGACATCCGCATTCTCGCCCCCCACGCCCAGCCGCATGCCGCGGCGCGGGCGCTGTATCCGGTCGCGCTGTCGACCGACGGCGAGCGGCTGGCGTATCGTCCCGGCTCGCCGCAAGCGCTGCCGGAGCGCGCCTGCCTGCTGGAGTCCCTGCTGCCCGAGATCCGCCAACTGGCGCTGCACCTGGCCATGCGGCGCGGCCTGCCGCCGGGCGCCACGCCGGCGCGCATCGCCGAGCCGGCCGACTGGCTGGCGGCGCGGCTCTTGCTGTTGGCGTGGCGGCAGCTGGAGGTGGGCTTGGACGAGTTGGCCGGGCTGGATGAGGCCAACCGCCGGGCGGAGCGATTGGCGGAGGCCGCCGGCTGGGAGTGGACGCCGGTCTTGCCGGTGTTGTCTCCCGCGCGGCGGGCGGATGGCGTGTTGCGAGGCTGGAGCGATGCGCCAGCCCCTGCGATGGATGAGGGCGCGGTGCCGGCCAGCCTGGCGTTTCGCCGCACGGCGGCGGCGCGCTTCGCCGCCTTGTTCGCGCGTTGAGAGATGAAAATAGAGAGGAGAGGCGAATGGAGCTGGAGCTGCTGGACGAGAACGAACGGAAGCTGAACAATCTGACGCTGACCGTCTATATCCTGCAGGCGGTGAGCCTGCTGGTGGGCGTGACCGCCATCGTCGGCGTGATCATCAATTACGTGAAGCGCGACGACGTGCGCGGCACCTTGTACGAGAGCCATTTCGAGTGGCAGATCCGCACCTTCTGGCTGGCGCTGCTGGGCTATGTCGTCGGCTTCGCCACGATCTGGCTGCTGGTGGGCGGCGTGGTGTTGTTCGCGGTGTGGGTGTGGTATATCTACCGCGTTGTCAAAGGCTTCCTGTATTTCAACGACCGCAAGCCCATGCCCGCCAAATGAAAAGGCGGGCGCCAGGGCGCCCGCAAACGGCTCTGCGCGAACCGGTAAAAATGCGGCCGGGTAGGGCCCGGCCAGGATGGTTTTGTCCACATGCTACGCCGCTGACGGCGATCTGGCCGTGCAAGCAGACAAACGCTTGTTCCACGTCAAGCCTGGCAGCATGCCGCCGGCTTTGGCACAATGCCCAACTCCCATCTATATCTGCCATCATGCAAGCCGAAGACCTGATCGCCCTCACCACCCGCGCCATGCCTTTCGGCAAGCACAAGGGCACGCTGATTTGCGAGCTGCCGGGCCATTACCTGAACTGGTTCGCCCGCGAAGGCTTCCCGCCGGGCGAGATCGGCCGCTTGCTGCAATTGATGCAAGAACTGGACCACAACGGTCTGACTTATCTGCTGGACCCGATTAGAAAGCGTTAACTATGGCAATCCAATGGTTTCCCGGCCATATGAACAAGGCGCGCAAGGATGTCGCCGAGCGCCTGAAAGATATCGACGTCGTCATCGAGCTGCTGGACGCCCGCCTGCCGGCCTCCAGCGCCAACCCGATGCTGGCGCGCATGGCCAAGGGCAAGCCGCGGCTGATGATTTTGAACAAGCAGGACCTGGCCGATCCGGCCGTGACCGAACAATGGCTGGCCTGGTACCGCGCCCGCAAGCAGACCGAGGCGCTGGGCATGGATGCCGGCGAGCGCGCGCCGGCGCAGCGCCTGATCGCGGCCTGCCGCGCGCTGGCGCCGACCCGCGGCGGCCTGGAAAAGCCGCTGCGCGTGCTGATTTGCGGCATTCCCAATGTCGGCAAGTCCACATTGATCAACAGCATGTCCAGCCGCAAGATCGCCAAGACCGGCAATATGCCCGGCGTGACCAAGAACGAGCAGCGCATCATCCTGGCCGACGACTTCGAGCTGTACGACACGCCCGGCATGCTGTGGCCCAAGATCGAGGTGGAAGAGGGCGGCTATAACCTGGCCGCCAGCGGCGCCGTCGGCCGCAACGCCATGGACGAGGAGGAGGTGTCGCTGGAGCTGCTGAAGTACCTGCTGGTCCACTACCGCGCCGAGCTGGCCGCGCGCTACAAGTTTGACGTGGAGGAACTGGACGGCGCACAGGACTGGCAGGCGCTGGAGCTGATCGGCAAGCGCCGCGGCGCGGTGCTGTCCGGCGGCCGCATCAATATGCAAAAGGCGGCGGAAATCGTGCTGACCGACTTCCGCGACGGCCAGACCGGCCGCATCACGCTGGAGCGTCCGGAAGAGTGGGTGGAGTGGGAAAAGCGCGCCAAGATTCTGGCAGCCGAACGAGCCATTTTGCGGGAAGAGAAGCTGAAAGATAAAGAAGGCCGCAAGCAAGGCAGCCGCTGATGTCAAAAAGCCCGGAGCATCCGGGCTTAATGTGATGGTCAGCCTGACCTAAATGCCTCAGCAGGCGTCAAACCTGCTGAGGCATTTTTTCTTCTTCGGGGAGAGCATCATGGCAACCGTCACACTCATCGGTCTGGATATCGGCAAGCACAGCTTTCATCTGATTGGGCACGACCCGCGCGGCAACCCGGTCCTCAAGAAGCAGTTCAATCGCAACAGTCTCATCGAATTTCTCGCGAAACAGCCTCCCTGCCGCATCGTGATGGAGGCCTGCTGCGGCGCGCACTGGCTGGCACGCAAGCTGACGGGCTTCGGTCATACCGTACAACTGATCGCACCGCAGTACATCCGCCCGTTTGTCTTCGGCAACAAGAACGATTTCATCGATGCCCAGGCCATCTGCGAGGCGGCTACGCGCCCGACCATGCGCTACGTTGCCGCCAAGAGTGCCGAACAGCAAGCCTTGTCGGCACTGCATCGCCTGCGGGAATCTCGCATTGCCGAACGAATACAGACCAACAACCAGATCCATGCGCTGCTGCTGGAGTTCGGCATCGCGCTTCCTGTCGGGGTACGGGGGATCACGCAGCTGCCGATGCTGCTGATGGACGAGACCAACGGCTTGCCCGTCAAGGCCCGGCAGATCCTGCAACGCCAGCTGGATCACTACCGTCTGCTCAAGACCGAGATCGACGAGCTGGATCACGAGATTGCCACAGAAGCCCGACAGGACGATGTCGCCCGGCGGTTGATGACCATTCCCGGCATCGGTGCGATCACCGCCAGCCAGTTGTCGGCGGACGCCGGCAATGCCAAGGGCTATGGCAATGCCCGTGACTTTGCGGCATCGCTGGGTCTGGTCCCGCGACAATACTCGACAGGCGGGAAGTCCAAGCTGCTGGGCATCAGCAAACGCGGTGACAAGAGCCTGCGTCGCCTGCTGGTGCAATGCGCACGGGTGATCATGCAGAACGCGCCGCGCTGGAAGAGTGCGATGGCAGCGTGGACGGTGGCGCTGATGCAGCGTCGCCACTCGAATATCGTGGCCTGCGCACTGGCCAACAAACTGGCACGGGTCGTGTGGGCGCTACTCGCCAAAGGCGGCGAGTACCGTCCCCAGGCCCGCGCACTGACTGAAATGCAAACCGCCGGGTAAACCCGGCGGCGAGTAGAAGCCTGCTTTTGCCAAGACAGATACTGATGACGACAACCGGCCCACGGCCTGCAGGATACCCCGATCGTAAAAACAGTCATGACAGACTGAGGGCTTTTTAGGGACTTGCAGGAGCGGCTCACATCATGGATCGGGCTCTATTGTGCCCATCAAGAATCCGGATAGATTAGAGCAAGCCTACCCCGTCATGATTCATCAGCACGCTGTTCTTGCAAAGGTCAGGCTGACCATAGATTTTATTTGCGGCGCGACGGATCAGGCGATGGTGTCGACGATGCTGCCGTTAAAGCTGTCTGCCACCGCTTCGCCGGCCAGCGCCGGATTCTGCTTCAGGATGGTCGCCCAGTCGCCGTTGAGGGATGACGCGGCGCCGCTGGCGCCGCCCAGGTTTTGCGACACGATTTGCTGATCCGTGCTGTCCTGCGCCGAGACGCCGCTGTTTGGCGACAGCGCGCTGCCTTGCAGCGTGCCGGCGGTAGCGAAACTGTTCAGCAGCCCGGTGGCGTCGTAAGTGGCGAAGCTGTCGCCGGCGCCGCCGCCCAGCGCGACGACGGCGCTGGATTCCTGCGCCAGTTGCGCGGCTTCGCTGGCTAGGGCCGAGGTGGCGTTGCCGTTTTGCACCACGGGAGACGGCACGCTGCCGCCGTTCAGCAGCGCGGCGCTGGCCAAAGAAATCTGCGCAGTCTGGCTGATGCTCATGGCGGGACTCCCGGATAATCGACTGGATACCCGAAGTATCGACGCTTGGCCTGTCGGCCTCAATCCCCTTTAACGCTTGCTAACAAATCAATGGCTTAGCGGCATCATCCGCGCGTCAACAGCCATGCGCCGGCGGCGGCGAACAGCAGCATCAGCAACTGGCCGGCCCGCACGCTCCAGTGCGCGCCACTTTCCAGGCACGCCTGCCCCGGCCTGGCTGGGTTGTAGCGGACTTGCACCGAGGCGCCGGCTGGGTAGCGGTTGACCGTGTCTCGCGCCAGCGTCGGGCTGCCGCCGAAACCGGCGTCGGGAATGCGGATGGCGTTCGATTGATGGCTTTGGCCGTTGACCGGGTAGCGGTAGACAATGTCGGCGCGGTATTCGCGCTGATCGCTATGGTCGCCGCCGCGGCGGGGCCGTTCCTCCACCTGGCTGCGCTCGACGACACCGATGGCGATGGGCCAGTCCTGCGCCGCGTTGGCCAGTTGCGCCTGGCGCCATAGCCAGCAGAAGCCGGCGATGCCGATGGCGATCAGCAGCAGGGCGGGGATTTTGTCCGGCATCAGACGGCGATGCCGGGGTGTTCGAACCAGCCGGCGAGAATGGCCTGGGCGGCCACCTGGTCCAGCGCCGGCTTTTGCTTGCGCCCCTTTTTGACCCCGGCTTCTTCCAGCATCTGTTCGGCGATGACCGAGGTGTAGCGCTCGTCCACCAGCCATACCGGCAGGCCGAAACGGCCTTTGAGCCGGTTGGCGAAGCGGCGCGACAGCGCCGACAGCTCATGCTCGACGCCGTCCGGGTGCATGGGCAGGCCCACCACCAGTTGCTTGGGCTGCCATTCCGTAATCAGCTTGGCGATGGCGGCGAAGCGCTCGTCGGTGACGGCCGTGTCTATGGTGGCCAGCGGATGGGGAATGCCGAGAATCGTGTCGCCGACGGCGACGCCGATGCGGCGTTCGCCGAAGTCAAAAGCCAAGGCGCAACCTTCAGGCATGGCCGACATCCGATGACAGCAGGGACGGGTCGAAGCCCAGCAAGGCCATGGCGGCGTCGTAGCGCGCCTCGCAGGGCAAGTCGAAGACGATGCTTGGATCGGCCGGCACGGTCAGCCAGCCGTTGTCGGCGATTTCCTGTTCCAGCTGTCCCGCGGACCAGCCGGCATAGCCCAGCGAGATCAGCAGCTTTTCCGGCTTCTGGCCTTGCGACACCGCTGTCAGCACATCCTTGGACGTGGTCAGCGCGATATCGTCGGTCACCATCAGGCTGGATTGCCAGTTGCCGGCCGGCTGGTGCAGCACGAAGCCGCGGTCCGGCTGCACCGGTCCGCCGAAGTAGACCTGGCCGGTGCGGGTGCCTTCGTCGTCCAGCGGCAGGTCGATTTGATCGAACAACTGCGCCATGGCGATGCCGGACGGCTTGTTGATGATCAGGCCCATGGCGCCGTGCTCGCCGTGCTCGCACAGATAGACCAGCGACTTGGCGAACAGCGGGTCGCCCATGCCGGGCATGGCGATCAGGAAGTGATGGGACAGCGATAAGGATTCCATACGGCCATTATGGCACAACTGCCATGCCCGCTGGCTAGCCCCCCCAATGGCGGGGCCGGGCTGGAACGCCGCGCCGCCCCGCAGCGGGCCGCGGCCTGATAAAATGAACGGTTTGCTCCCTTTTGCTGCGAGGATGTTTTGCGCCTGACCCATATCAAGCTCGCCGGTTTCAAGTCATTCGTCGACCCCACCAGCATTGCGGTGCCGGGCCAGCTGGTGGCGGTGATCGGCCCCAACGGCTGCGGCAAGTCGAATGTGATCGACGCCGTGCGCTGGGTGCTGGGCGAGTCTTCGGCCAAGCAGCTGCGCGGCGAGTCCATGCAGGACGTGATCTTCAACGGCTCGTCCACGCGCAAGCCGGTATCGCGCGCCTCGGTGGAGCTGGTGTTCGATAACGGCGACGGCCTGCTGACCGGCCCCTGGGGCCAGTATGCCGAGGTGGCGATCAAGCGCGTGCTGACGCGGCAAGGAGAATCGAGCTACTACATCAACAACCAGCAGGTGCGGCGGCGCGACATCACCGACCTGTTCCTCGGCACCGGCGTGGGCGCGCGCGGCTACGCGGTGATCGAGCAGGGCATGATCTCGCGCATCATCGAGGCGCGGCCGGAAGAGCTGCGCGCCTATCTGGAAGAAGCCGCCGGCGTGTCCAAGTACAAGGAGCGCCGCCGCGAGACCGAAAACCGCCTGACCGACACCCGCGCCAATCTGGAGCGCATCGCCGACCTGCAACAGGAACTGGAGCGGCAGGTGGAGCGCCTGTCGGAGCAGGCCGAAGTGGCCGCGCAATACCACGACATGCGCGGCGCGCTGACCCATAAGCAAAATCTGCTGGCGCTGGCGCGGCGCGAGGAGGCGGCCCGCAACGAGGCGCACGCGCGCGGCGAGCTGGCGCGCATCGAAACCGAAGAAGCCGCGCTGGAAGCCGCGGCCACCCATCTGGAAACCGAACAGGAGACCGTGCGCGAGCAGCACTTCGCCGCCAGCGACGCGGTGCACGAGGCGCAGCAGCATCTATTCGAGGCCAATGCCCAATTGGCCCGCCTGGAAGAAGCGCAGCGCCACCGCGAGCAAAGCCGGCAGCGGCTGGAGCGCGATCTGCTGGCCGCGCGCGGAGAGCGCCAGCAACTGGCCGACAATCGGCAGCAGGTGGAGGCGGAGCTGGATGACTGGCTGCCGCGTCTGGAAGAGGCGCAGCTGCGGCAGGAAGAGGCGCAGATGGCGCTGGAGGACGGCGCCGACGAGCTGCCGACCGCGGAGGCCGCTTTCCGCCAGCTGGACCAGCAGCAGGCGCAATTGATCGCGCAGCAGGCCAATCTGACGCGCGAGCGCGACCTGTCGCGCCAGAAAATCGAACACTGGCAACGCGGCCTGCAGCAGCTGGCCGGCCGCGATGCCGCGCTGACGCGCGAGCTGTCCGATCTGAACCTGCCCGAGCACCATGCGCTGGAGGCGGCGCAGCAAGAAGTCGACAAGGCCAAGGCCGCGCTGGACGCGGTGCGGGCGCGGCTGGTGGCCGACGAGGCCAAGCAGGCGGACCTGGCCGCCGAACGCGAGAAACTGGATCAGCTATTGTCCGCCAAGCGCACCGAGCTGGCCCGCGCCGAGGCCGAGGCCGCCGCGCTGGCCGCGCTGCTGCAGCGCGAGGCGGCGGACGAGCAGCTGGCCGGCTGGCTGGACGCGCATGGCCTGGCCGATGCGCCGCAGCTGTGGCAATCGCTGCAAGTGGACGCGCGCTGGCAGCCGGCGCTGGAGGCGGTATTGGGCGAGCGCCTGTCCGCCCGCGCCGCCTCCCTGCCCGCTGGACAACCGCCGGCGGCGCTGACGCTGGTAGACGGCAAGCGCGCGCCTGCCGCGGGGCTGCCCGCTCGCAGCTGGCCGTCGCTGCGGGCAGACGTGAAGGCGCAGGCGCCGTTCGACGCGGCCTTGGCCGACTGGCTGGCCGGCGTCTACCTGGCCGATACTTTGGACGCTGCCTTGGCGCGGCGCGGCGATTTGGCGGCCGGCGAATGCTGGCTGACGCCGGAAGGCCATCGCGTGGACGCCGTCAGCGTGCGTTTCCATGCCGAAGCCAGCGGCGACGGCCTGATGGCGCGCAAGCGGCAGCTGGACGAGGCGGCGGCCCGCGCCGAGGCGCTGCGGCCGGAAATCGAAACCATGCAGAAGAAGCGAGACAGTCTGCAAAGCATGGGCAATATGCTGGCCGAGGCGGTCCGCGGCCAGAAGGGCTCGCTGACCCGGCTGGAGGCGGAACTCAACGCCGCCACGCTGGAGCACGTCAAGCTGGACCAGGCGGCGCGCCAGGGCGCCGCCCGCCTCGCCGCCATTGAGGCCGAGCGCGGCCGCATCGCCGAGGAGAGGCAACATGCCGAAGACGGCATCGCCGAGGCCGAGCTGATGGGCGAAGAGGCGGCATTGACCTTGGAAGAACTGAGCCTGCAGCTGGAGGAGGCGCGTCTGGACAGGCTCAATGCCGAAACGCGGCTGGAGTTGGCGCGCAACAAGGCGCGCGACGCCGAGCGCGTGTTGCACGAGATCAAGCTGGCTTTGCATAGCGCCGAGCAGAAGGTCGCCGAGCTGTCGCGCCGCGGCCGAGAACTGGCCGACCGCGACGAGCAGCTGCAGGAACGCCTGGAGACGCTGGCCGTAGAGTCCGAAACGGTGGACGAGACGGTGCCGGAAGAGACGCTGCAGCTGGCGCTGGCCGAGCGCGAAACACGCGACGCGGCGCTGGCGGCGGCGCGCGACCAGCTGAACCATCTGACCGAGCGCATGCGCGAGATCAGCCAGCGCCAGCAGGAGGCCAATGCGGCGCTGCCGGCGCTGCGCGAGGCGCGTTCGGACTGGCTGCTCAAGCACCAGGAAGCGCGGCTGGCGATGGAGCGCTTCGCCGAGGAACTGGCTCAAGCCCAGGCCGACGAGGCCGCGCTGTTGGCCGACCTGAACGAGGGGGTGAAGCCCAACGCGCTGGCGGCGGAAATCGCCCGGCTGGCGCGCGCGCTGGAAGGCCTGGGCGCGGTGAATCTGGCGGCTTTGCAGGAGCTGGACGAGGCCAAGAAGCGCGGCGAATACCTGCAGAACCAGTCGGCCGACCTGAACCAGGCGATGGAAACGCTGCTCGACGCCATCGCCAAGATAGACGGCGAAACGCGCGACATGCTGCAAGCCACTTACGACGCGGTCAACGCCAAGATGCGAGAGTTCTTCCCCACGCTGTTCGGCGGCGGACGCGCCGAGCTGGTGCTGACCGGCGAGGACTTGCTGGACGCCGGGGTGCAGATCATCGCCCAGCCGCCGGGCAAGAAGAACAGCACCATTCACCTGCTATCCGGCGGCGAAAAGGCGCTGACCGCGATGAGCCTGGTGTTCTCGCTGTTTTCCCTGAATCCGGCGCCGTTCTGTCTGCTGGACGAGGTAGACGCGCCGCTGGACGACGCCAATACCAGCCGCTTCTGCGATCTGGTCAAGCAAATGTCGGAGCGCACCCAGTTCCTCTATATTTCACACAACCGGTTGACGATGGAGATGGCCGAGCAACTGGTGGGTGTGACCATGCAGGAGCAGGGCGTCAGCCGCATCGTGGCGGTGGACATCGTCGAGGCCCTGAAGATGCGCGAAACGGCCTGATGCCGGGATTGACGCGGCGCAAAGTCCGCCGTCCGCCGGCGATGGCATACTGCGCCGCCGGCAGGTTGAGCGGATTGCAACAGTCTGGCCGCGCCATTCCGTCATCGGAGAAGACGTCTCATGACTGTAAGCATCAAGCGTTGGGAGCCGGAGAACGTCATTTTCTGGCTCAGCCGGGGCCGCGCCATCGCGCGGCGCAATCTGTGGCTGTCCACGGTATCGCTGCACCTGAACTTCAACATCTGGATGATGTGGAGCATGGTGGTGCTGAACCTGCCCGCCGTAGGGTTCCTGATCTCCGGCGAGCAGCAGTTCCTGCTGGTGTCCATCCCGCCGCTGGTGGGCGCGCTCACGCGTCTGGCCTATTCCCTGATCTGGAGCTGGGTGGGCGGCGGCTTGTGGATGGGCTTGTCTACCTTGTTGCTGCTGCTGCCGGCTTGGGGCGTAGGCCGGGTGGTGCAGGACATCGCCTCGCCGTTCTGGCAGCTCTTGCTGGTGGCCGGACTGTGTGGCCTGGGCGGCGGCGCCAGTACCTCGCACCTGTCCAATACCAGCTTTTTCTTCCCCAAGTCCGAGAAGGGGCTGGCCATGGGCATCAATGCCGGCCTGGGCAATCTAGGCGTGTCGGCGGCGCAGCTGCTGATCCCCCTGTGCATACTCTATCCCTTGTTCGGCATCGCGGCTGGCGAACCGCAAGTGTGGGGACGCGGCGGCGAGGTGCACTTTGTCTGGCTGCAGAACGCGGCCTATGTCTGGATACCCTTGATTGTGCTGGTGGCCCTGGCCTGCCTGCTCTACGCCCACGATTTGCCCAAGCTGCGCATCACACCGCATGACCAGCTGGATGCGATGCGCGATGCGCATACCTGGTATATCTGCCTGCTTTACATGGGCAGCTACGGCACCTTCCTTGGATTTTCCGCGGCCTTTCCCTTGCTGGCGCGCGCCATGTTTCCGCAGCTGGACGCCAGCCCCTATCTGTTTGTCGGACCCATGGTGTGCGCTCTGGCCCGGCCGCTGGGCGGCTGGATGGGGGACCGCATCGGCGGCGGCGTCGCCACCGTGGCGGCCAATCTGCTGATGGCGCTGGGCACGGCCGGCGTCTATCTGAGCCTGCCGACAGCGACCAGCGGCGGCTCATTCTGGTGGTGCCTGGGCATGTTCCAGCTGATCTTTTTCGCCGCCGGCATTGGCAACGGCTCGTCTTACCAGCTGTCGCCCAAGGTTTTTCTGATCCTGGCCGGGCGGGAGGCGAGCGCGCGCGGCGACAGCCTGCAATCAGCCTATCAACGAGGCGGCCGCCGCGGCGCCTCGGCGATGAATGTCAGTTCCGTGATGGCGGCCTTCGGCGGCTTTGTCATTCCCAAGGCTTTCGGCTCCGCGCTGGACTGGTTCGGCAGTTTTGTGCCGGCTTTTGCGTTGTTCTTTCTGTTCTACCTGGCGTGCATGGCCGTGGCGTGGTGGCATTACAGCCGGCCGGGCGCGGAGATGCGGTGCTGAGAACGGCGATGCGGATCGCTCTGCTGCTGTCCTTGCTGGCGCATGGGCTGCTGCTGTGGGGCTGGCACGAGGGCTGGCCGGGCGCGGTGAAGCCGGTTCCACCACGACAGTTGACCGTCGCTATGCGGCCTTTCCCCGGCAAATCTGGGTTGGGTCATAGGTTGCCGGCCGCTAGGCGCGAATCGCCTGCCTTGCCGGCGCGGTCGGCATTTTGGCCAAAGACGCCTGGGGCAAGGCCGGAAACCGCGCCAGCCGCGCCGGTCTCCTCCGCCTTGCCTGCATTGGCGCGATCAAGCGCCGCGGAAGGCGCGAGGGCATTGCCTGGGAAAGGGCGGTCGGCGATGGTTGCCCCGGCACCAAGCATGGCTGTCCAGGGGGCCGGTGCCGAGGATGGCCAGCGGCAGGCGGGGGACCGTGAGGCCATACATGCCCCGTCTTATCTGGAAAATCCTCAGCCCCCCTACCCAGAGCGCTCGCGTCAGCTGGGAGAGGAGGGCTTGGTGCTGCTCAGGGTGCGAGTGGGTGTCGATGGCCGCGCCCTGTCGGTGACGCTGGCGCGCAGCAGCGGATTCCGCAGACTCGATCAATCGGCGCAGGAAGCGGTTTCCCGCTGGCGTTTCGCGCCTGCCATGCGGGGCGGACAGGCCGTCGAGTCCACGCTGTCGGTGCCTATCCGGTTTCAGGCGGACAGATAGCGGGCGGCGTTCAGGCCGGCTCGCTTTCCTGTTGCTGAAGGGCGCGGCTGAAGCTGGCGCGCAGCCGGCCCAGCTCATTGCAAAAACTGGACAAATCGTGTTCGCCGAACTGCTGGAAGGCGTTGTGCATATAGTCCAGATGGGCCGGGAACGCCTGTTTGAACAACTCCTGGCCATGCGGGGTCAGCGCGACGAAGACGCTGCGGCGATCGTTGGGCTGCATGCTGCGCACGACGATGCCCTTGTCTTCCAGGCGGTCCAACACGCCGGTCAGCGTGCCCTTGGTGATCAGCGTGTGATCGGACAACTCCTTGCAGTTCATGCCCTGATTGTTGCCCAGCGTGGTCACCACGTCGAATTGGGGAGGCGTCAGTCCCAGCCGGCGGATATGGTGGCTGGCGAACTGTTCGAATGCCTGATAGGTGCGCGACAGCTCGCGTACGACAGGCAGGAAGCTGGCTTGCTCGGATTTTTTCATCGTAAGGAATCCCCGTGCTGTTCTAAGCAGTGTTGTGCAGGCTAGTACGACCCTCTAGCAGAGTTACCTACAATTCTGGCACGCGCTATGGATAATGGCTCCTGTCAGAAATGTCATGTTCATCCTTGTGGCCTTGTCCGACATGCGGATTCGGCGCGGGTTCCGCAAGCATACCGTCTGCTCGCTGAAGGCTTGATGACAAATGCGTGGTGTCATCCTTTGTCAAGCGTTTATGCATCTCTGCATGGTGCGCCGAGACGGGCTTTCGTTATAATGAGCGTGGAATGCCCCTCCCGGAGCGGGCCTCCGCCGTTTCTTCCAAGGCGGAGAAATGACAGGATAATAGCGGGAAGCCGCCCGGCGATAGGGTCCAAGGGGACAGGGTTGGGCTTCGAACTTATTCGCCTTAATAGCGGACTGGCTGATGAGCGAATTACAGATTGGTGTATTGATATTAGGCGGCGGCGTGATCGCCTTGGTGTTCGGCTTCAACATGTTTCAGGAGTGGCGCTTCCGCAAACGCACGCAGCAGGCGTTTGCGCGGCCGCAGGATGACGTGCTGTTGGACGTGCCCAAGAATAATGTGCGCGACGGCCGCGGCGACCGCATGGAGCCGGTGCTGGTCGATGTCGATTTTGACGAGCGCGACGATGCCGCGGCGCGGTTTGAACCCGTGCTGCCGGACACGCCGGTGGCGGAGCCGGAATCCCCCCGCGCCGCCGCGCCGCGCCAGGAGGCTGCGCCGGCGCCCGAGGTGCCGGTGATCGAGGAAGAGGACGAGTCGGAGCTGGCGATGGACTCCGCCGACCATCAGGCGCTGGTGGTGGCCATGCTGGATCCTTCGCTGGACTTCATCGCGGAGGTGGTGTTCCACGAACCGCATGAGCTGGCGGCTATGCCGCGATTCAATGTGGGCAAGCGCACGCAGATGATAGGCCGCACCGAGCGCGGCCTGTGGAAGGTGGCGGAAGCGCTTCCCGGCACGCGTTACAAGCAGATCAACGTCAGCATGCAGATGGTGGACCGTTCCGGCGCGGTAACCGAGCAGGAGCTGGCGGCGTTTTGCCAGCAGGTATCGCGTTTCGCCGAGGACCATGACGCGGCCGTCAGTTTCCCGCAGCGCCAGCAGAAACTGGTGGCGGCGCGCGAGCTGGACCGTTTCTGCGCCGACGTGGATGTGCTGATCGGCATCAACATCGTGCCCAAGACGCCGATGGAGGGCGCGCGCTTGCGCAGCTTCGTCGAGGCGGCCGGCCTGCAGCTGGAGCCGGACGGCGCCTTCCACTACCTGGCCGACTCCGGCAATACCCTTTATTCCCTGGTGGCGGCGGACCAGATGCCGTTCACCTTCCACACCTTGCTGGACAAGACCTTTCCGGCGCTGACGCTGCTGTTCGATGTGCCGCGCGTGGCCGGCGGCGTGGACGTGTTCGACCGCGCCGTGCATTTTGCCCATCAGCTGGCGCAGGAGTTCGATGCCCAGCTGGTGGACGACAACCGCCGCGCGCTGACCGACGCCGGCCTGTCCCGCATCCGCGAACAGTTGCTGCACATCTACGGCAGCATGGACGACCGCGGCATCGCGCCGGGCAGCGTGGCCGCGCTGCGTCTGTTTGCCTGAGCGAGGGATGAATCATGATTTCAGGGCCGGCCATGCCGGCCCTTTTGCCGTTCGAGAGTGACCGATGACCGCATATGAAACGCGCGCGGCCGAGCTGCGCGAACTGCTGAACCGCTACGGCCACGAGTACTACGTGCTGGACGCGCCGACGGTGCCCGACGCCGAATACGACAGGCTGTTCCGAGAACTGCAGGCGCTGGAAGAGGCGCATCCAGAACTGGCGGTGGCCGATTCGCCGACCCGACGCGTAGGCGGCGCGCCTTTGTCTGAATTCGACAGCGTCGTGCACGCCGTGCCCATGCTGTCCCTGTCCAACGCCTTTTCCGATATGCAGCTGGCCGATCCGTCCGAGCGCCACGCCGAGCTGATCCAGTTCGACGAGCGTGTGCGCAAGGGCCTGGATGCCGCGGAAGTGGAGTACGCCACCGAACCGAAGTTCGACGGCCTGGCCATCTCGCTGCTGTATGAAAACGGCGTGCTGACCCGCGCCGCCACCCGCGGCGACGGCGTGGCCGGCGAGCAGGTGACCGAGAACGTGCGCACCATACGCGCCATTCCGCTGAGGCTGGACGGCGAGCATCCGCCAGCGCTGCTGGAGGTGCGCGGCGAGGTGCTGATGCTGAAGCGCGATTTCGAGCGCCTGAATGCCGATCAGGTCGCCCGCGGCGACAAGACCTTCGCCAATCCGCGCAACGCCGCCGCCGGCAGCCTGCGCCAGCTCGATTCGCGCATCACCGCGCAGCGCCGGCTGTCGTTTTTCGCCTACGCCATCGCCCAGGTAGAGGGCGCGGTGTGGCCGGACATCCATGCCGGCGAGATGGACTGGCTGAAACAGCTGGGCTTCCCGGTGGTGGAGGCAAGCCTGCGGCCCGTGGTCAACGGCGTGGCGGGACTGTCCGGCTATTACGAAGGCGTGCTGGCGCGTCGCGCCGGCCTGCCGTTCGAGATAGACGGCGTGGTGTACAAGGTGAACCGGCGCGAGCTGCAGGACGCGCTGGGCTTCGTGTCGCGCGCGCCGCGCTGGGCCATCGCCCATAAATTCCCGGCGGAGGAAGCGCTGACCGTGGTGGAGGCCATCGAGGAGCAGGTGGGCCGCACCGGCGCCATCACCCCGGTGGCGCGGCTGCAGCCGGTGTTCGTCGGCGGCGTCACCGTCACCAACGCCACCTTGCACAACGAGGACGAGGTGAGGCGCAAGGACGTGCGCGTCGGCGACACGGTGATCGTGCGCCGCGCCGGCGACGTGATCCCCGAAGTGGTGTCCGTGGTGCTGGCGCGCCGGCCAATGCGGCCGGCAGAGGGCGGCGACTTGTTCAGCGCCGGAGAGGCGCCGCAATATCCGGCCTATCGCCTGCCGGCGGCCTGTCCGGTGTGCGGCAGCCATGTGATGCGAGAGGAAGGCGAAGCCATCGCCCGCTGCTCCGGCGGCCTGTCTTGCCGCGCCCAACGCAGCCAGGCGATCCAGCACTTCGCCGGCCGCCGCATGATGGACATCGACGGCCTGGGCGAGCGCTATATCGACAAGCTGGTGGAGTACGGCTACGTCAAGAGCGTGGCCGATCTGTACCGGCTGAAGCTGGAAGACCTGCTGGAGATGAAGCGCCGCGCCGACGAGGACGAGGGCGTCACGCCGGAGACGGTCAAGGCCGGCAAGGTGGCCAGCAAATGGGCGGAAAACCTGATCGAGGCGATAGACGCCAGCCGGACGCCGCCCTTGGCGCGGCTGTTGTTCGCGCTGGGCATCCGCCACGTCGGCGAATCCACCGCCAAGACGCTGGCCGACTGGCTAGGTAGCATGGCGCTGATCCGCCGCTGTCCGGCGGCGCTGTTCGCCGCGCTGCCGGACATTGGCGGCGTGGTGGCGGACTCGCTGGCGGACTTTTTCGCCGAGGACAATAACGAGAAAGCGCTGGACGCCTTGCTGGCCGAGGTGAAGCCTGCAGACGAGCATGCGCCGTCGCCTAAGCTGCGCGAGCGCCTGGACGATGGCGCGCTGTTGACGCGGCTGGGCATCCCCCGGCTGACCGAGGTGCGCAGCCAGCAGCTGGCGGCGCAGCGCGGCCTGGCCTGGCTGGCCGAGAGCGAGCGCCGCGCGCTGCTGGCGCTGGCGCTGCCGGCGGAGGTAGTCAACGCGCTGGCCGATTGGCTGGACGAACCCGGCCGGCGCGAGGCCGTGGGCCGCTTGGCCGGCCTGCGCGACGAGATACTGGCCGGCCTGCCGGAGGCGGCGGAGGCCGCCGCGTTGCCGCTGGACGGCAAGACGCTGGTGTTGACCGGCACGCTGCCGACCTTGAGCCGCGATCAGGCCAAGGCCTTGATCGAAGCCGCCGGGGGCAAGGTATCCGGCAGCGTGTCGAAGAAAACGCATTATGTGGTGGCGGGCGAAGAAGCGGGAAGCAAGCTCGCCAAGGCGCAGGAGCTGGGCGTCGCCGTATTGGACGAGGCCGGCCTGCAGAGCCTGCTGGCCGGGAATTGAGGAGAGCGAGATGGCGCTGAAAGCGGTGGCGAAAGCCTGGACGGGCAAGGATTTCGACGAGGGCAACCGGCTGGTCGCCGCCGGCGATGTTCCAGGCGCGCTCGCGGCCTATGATCGCTGTTTATTGCAAGATCCGCGCAACTGGCAGGCGCTGGTGAACCGGGCCAATCTGCGGCAGCAGCAAGGCGATTACGCCAGGGCGCTGGACGACTACATGGCCGCCGCGGCGCTGAATCCCATGTCGGCCAATATCAAGAGCAACTTGGCCGTCTTGCTGAAAGAGTTGGGCGAGCTGGAGCTGGCCGGCCAGTTGCTTGAGGAGGCGCTGGCGGCGGAGCCCAGGCATGTCGACGCCTGGGGCAATCTGGGCGTGGTGCGCCAGCATCAGCTGCGCTACCGCGACGCCATCGCCTGCTTCCTGAAGGCCATAGAATTGGGCGGGCCGACGCCGGGCCGCTGCAACAATCTCGGCAATGTCTGCATCAGCGCCTTGCTGTTGACCGACGCCGTCGCGGTGCTGCAAAACGGCCTGGCGCTGGCGCCCGACGACGCCAATCTGCAGTTCAGCCTGGCCATCGCCTTGCTGCTGGCGGGGCATTATGAAGCGGCTTGGCCGCTGTACGAGGCGCGCTGGCGCTGCATCCTGAAGCCGCGCCATGAGGGTGCCCGCTGGGAGGGCGAAGCCCTGGGCACGCGCACGCTGCTGCTGTGGTCAGAGCAGGGCCTGGGCGACAGCCTGCAGATGGCGCGTTTCCTGCCGCGGATTCGCGCCGCGCACCCGGACGCGCGCATCCTCTTTGCCTGCCCGCAGACTTTCCACCGCTTGTTCGCCCAGTTCGACGGCATCGAACTATTGCCGGAGAGCGCCGCGCCGCGCTATGACTGCCAGCTGCCGCTGATGTCGCTGCCCGGGGCGTTGGGCGTCACGCTGGAAAATCTGCCGCGCGAGCCGTATTTGCGCGCCGTGCCGACGGCCGCGCCGCCGCTGCCGGACAACGGCCGCCCGCGCGTGGGGGTGGTGTGGGAGAGCGGCCGCTGGGGCGTCGGCATCGCCGACGCCTATCGGCAGCACAAGTCGGTGCCACCGGCCTTGTTCGCCGAGCTCTGCCGCACGCCGGACATAGACTTTTATGCCCTGCAGCCGGGCGAGCTGCCCGCTGAATTGCAAGGCCTGGTCATCCAGCCGGCAATCGGCGATTTCGCCGATACCGCCGCGCTGGTGGAGCAGATGGACCTGACCATCTGCGTCGATACCGCCATCCTGCATTTGGCGGGCGCCATGGGCAAGCCGGTCTGGGCCTTGCTGCGCGCGGAGCGGGCGCCGTTTTTCCTGACCGAGGCGGTGACCGCGCCCTGGTATCCGTCGGTGAGACTGTGGCGGCAACCGCAGCCGGTGGATTGGCGGCCGCTGATCACGGAGCTGGTTGAGGCGCTATCGGCCCGACG
Source organism: Chromobacterium paludis (assembly GCF_008275125.1). NCBI lineage: Bacteria > Pseudomonadati > Pseudomonadota > Betaproteobacteria > Neisseriales > Chromobacteriaceae > Chromobacterium > Chromobacterium paludis. Next base: position 2,999,427 of record NZ_CP043473.1, on the reverse strand, counting down.
GATATTTTGACCTTGAGCGAAGACGGGCTAGAATGCGGCGCTGTTGTTTGCTGTCATATCAATCAACTTACATTTCGGAATTAGCATGAAGAAGATCACTAAAGCCGTGTTTCCGGTTGCCGGTTTGGGCACCCGCTTTTTGCCGGCCACCAAGGCCAGTCCCAAGGAGATGCTGCCCATCGTCGACAAGCCGCTGATCCAGTATGCGGTGGAAGAGGCCATCGCCGCCGGCATCACCGAGCTGATCTTCATCACCGGCCGCAACAAGCGTTCCATCGAAGACCACTTCGACAAGGCTTATGAGCTGGAAACCGAGCTCGAGTACAAGAACAAGCAGAAGCTGCTGCAACTGGTGCAGGAAATCATTCCGCCCACCGTCAGCTGCATCTATATCCGCCAAGCAGAGGCGCTGGGCCTGGGCCATGCCGTGCTGTGCGCGCGGCCGGTGGTCGGCGACGAGCCGTTCGCGGTGATCCTGGCCGATGACCTGATCGAGGGCGCGCCGGGCGCCATGGAGCAGATGGTGGGATTGTTTGGCGAAACCCATTCTTCCATTCTGGGCGTGGAAACGGTGGCGCCGGAAGAGACGGCTTCCTATGGCATCGTCAAGGTGGAGGCTGACGCCAAGGGCAACCAGCGCGTGCGCCACATCGTGGAAAAGCCGCGTCCGGAAGAGGCGCCATCCACCTTGGCGGTGGTGGGGCGCTATATTCTGACGCCGCGCATTTTCGACAAGCTGCTGAATACGCGCGCCGGCGCCGGCGGCGAAATCCAGCTGACCGACGGCATCGCCGCGCTGATGAAGGACGAGCCGGTGCTGGCGCTGCCGTTCAAGGGCACGCGCTATGATTGCGGCTCCAAGCTGGGTTACCTGAAGGCCACCGTCAACTATGGTTTGAAGCATCACGAGGTCGCAGGCGAGTTCGCCGCCTTCCTGCGCGAGCTGAAAATCGACTGACTGTTTTTCCATTGCGCCGCCTGAGGCGGCGCCGCCCGTTTTGTTAAGGAGTCATCATGCCTAATATTGCCGAAGCCCGTGGTCTGATCAACAGCTCGGATGTGCTGTTCAGCGCTGAGGAAGTCAGCGCCGCCGTCGACCGCATGGCGGTGGAAATCACCGAGAAACTGGGCGAGGAATACCCGCTGGTCCTGTCCGTGATGGGCGGCGCCGTGGTGTTCACCGGCCAGTTGCTGCCGCGTCTGGCCTTCCCGCTGGATTTCGACTACGTCCATGTTTCGCGTTACGGCGACAAGACCCACGGCGGCGAGCTGGTGTGGAAACAGGCGCCGAAGGAAGACGTGCGCGACCGCGTGGTGCTGGTGCTGGACGACATCCTGGACGAAGGCCACACCATGGCCGCCATCCGCGATAAGGTGATGGCGATGGGCGCCAAGGCCTTCTACAGCGGCGTGTTCGCCAACAAGCTGATCAGCAAGGAAAAACCGATGCAGGCCGATTTCGTCGGCCTGGATGTGCCGGACCGCTATGTGTTCGGCTATGGCATGGACGTGCGCGGCGCCTGGCGCAATCTGCCGGCGATCTACGCGCTGAAGTAAGACGACGCCGACATGCATCAAAAGCCGCCGCGGCCTTGCCGGGCGGCTTTTTTGCGTCTGCAGCGGGGGGAGCTTATATGCGGAACAGGCTGGTCAGGCCGCCGTCCAGCGGGATGTCCATGCCCGTCATGAAGTTGTTTTGCTCCAGCATGCGGACGACGGACAGCACATCGTCCACGGTGCCGCAGCCGCCGCTGGGGTAGACGCCGCTATAGTCGCGCAGCTGGCCGCCGTATTTGCGCCGTATCATGGGCGTGTCTATGGTGGCCGGCGAGATCGTGTTGACCAGGATGCCGTCCGCGGCATGTTCGATGGCGGCCACCTTGCTCAGGTTCAGGATGGAGGCCTTGGCCGCGCCGTAGGCGGCGAAGTTCTGCATGCCGATATGGCCGGCGATGCTGGCGAGGTTGACGATGCGGCCGCCGCCGTGGCGGCGCATGATGTCGATTTCGCAGCGCATGGCGTTGAAGGCCGGCAGCACATTCTGTTGCCAGCAGGCGGCGAGGTCTGCCGCGTCGAAGTCCCGCAGCGGTTTGCGTTGGCTGGATACGCCGGCGCAGTTGATTGCCAGGTCTATCTGCTCGATGCCGGAGAAGACGGCCCGGCAGGCGCGTTCATCTCCAAGGTCAAGCCGCAGCCGGCTGGCGCCGTCGCAGTCCGGAATCGCTTCAAGATCCATGCCTATGGCGCGATAGCCGTCGGCGGCGGCGTAGTGTCGCAGCAGCCGCCAGCCTATGCCGGAGGCGGCGCCGGTGATCAATACGGTTTTTGTCATTGCCATGCCAGTTTGCAAATGTCATGGAATGATAATGGTTAGCCGATCATCGCGTCAGCTTTCCCATTATTTTCAGGCCGCCCAAGGCGGGATGTGATGTTGCAGCCGCACCGGCCAGCGGTAAACCGCCAGCAATCTCTCCGGCGTCAGCACCGCGTTCGGCGCGCCGTCTGCCGCCAGCCTGCCGTCGTTCAGCAGGGCGACGCGGTCCGCGTATTCCGCCGCCAAGGTCAGATCATGCAGCACCTGCACCACGGTTTTGCCTTGAGCTGCCAACTCGCGCAGCAGCAGCTGCAGCTTGTGCTGATGGCGCAGGTCCAGGTGATTGGTGGGTTCGTCCAGCAGGATCAGCGGCGCTTGCTGCGCCAGCGCGCGGGCGATGGCGGCGCGCTGGCGCTCGCCGCCGGACAGCGCATCCAGCCGCTTGCCGGCATGGCCATCCAACTCCACCGTGGCCAGGGCCTCGGCCACCGCGGCGCGGTCCGGCTCGGCGGCACGGGCAAAAGCGCCGAGGTAGGGCATGCGGCCCAGCGCGACAAACTCGCTCACCGTCAGCGGAATGTCCGCCGGCAGATGTTGAGGCACCCAGGCGATGAGACGGGCGCGGCGCCGCGCGTCCATGCGGCTGACGCATTGGCCGTTCAGCCGCACTGCGCCATGGCTGGGCGCGGCCAGCCCGGCCAGCAGCCGCAGCAAGGTGGTCTTGCCCGCGCCGTTGGGACCAAGCAGCGCGCTGACCCGGCCGGCGGGCAGATCCAGCCGGATGTCGCGCAGCAGTGCGCGGCCGGCGATGGCGTAGCCCAGCCCGCGTACTTTCAGCGTCATTGTCTCAGCCATGGTTGGCGCTTCCTTGTTGGCGGCGGAACAGCCAGATGAAGAAAGGCGGGCCGGCGAAGGCCGCCATCAGGCCCACCGGCAGGTCCAGCGGCCAGGCGATGTTGCGCGCCAAGGTATCCACCGCCAGCAGGAACAGCGCGCCGGCCCAGGCCGACAGCAGGATAAGCCGGCGGCGGCAGCCGCCCGCCAGCAGGGCCAGCGCGTTGGGGATCATCATGCCGACGAAGCCGATCACGCCGGACAGCGCCACCGCGCCGCCGGTGGCCAGCGCGGCGCCTATCGCCGTCAGACGGCGGGCGCGGACGGTGTCCACGCCCAGAGAGCGCGCGGTTTCCTCGCCCAGCAGCAGGGCGTCCAGGTCGCGGGCTATGGCGCACAGCAGGGCTATCCCCAGGCCGGCCACAGCGAGGCAGGGCCACAGCTGGTCCGGCTGGGCGGCCCCCAGATTGCCGGCCAGCCAGCTGCTGGCCGCGCGCAAGGTCAGGTCGTCGGAGAGAAACAGAATCAGGCTGGACACCGCGCCGCAGAAGGCACCGACCACCAGGCCCATCAGCAGCAGGCCGGCCAGGCCTCCCTTGGCCAGCCGCGCCAGCATCAGGATCAGCCAGGTGGCGATGAGGCCGCCGCCGAAGGCCGCCAGCGGCAGCGACAGTCCGGCCAGGCCCAGCGCCAGCACGGCGATCACCGCCAGCGCCGCGCCGCCGGAAGTACCGATCAGGCCCGGATCGGCCAAGGGGTTGCGGAACAGCGCCTGCAGCGCGGCGCCACTGGCCGCCAGCGCCGCGCCCACGGCCAGGGCGGCGGCGATGCGCGGCAGCCGCAACTGCGTCACCAGCGGGTCGGCCAGGTCCGGCCAGGCCAAGCGGCCGGCTGAACTGGACAAGGCCAGCCAGGGCAGCGCCAGGCTGGCGACAATCAAGCCGGCCCACAGCCAGCGCTGGGCGCTCACATCTTCACCATCTGGTCGACGACTTCAGGGCTGTGCAGACCCACCAACATGGCCTGTTGCGGCGCCATCAGGTAGATGCGGCCCTGCTTGCCGGCCGGCGTGGCGGCGATCTCCGGCCGCTTGGCGAAGGCATCCTTACCGCCGTAGGCCGCCGCGGTGTGGCTGCCCAGGATGATCACGTCCGGCTTCAGCGTTTGCCAGGCGTCGCGGTTGAGCGGCTTGAAGCCGGAGAGCCCGGCCGCGGCGTTGATGCCGCCCGCGGCGCGGATCAGCGTGTCCGGCGCGGTTTCGCGGCCGGCCGCCAGCGTGCCGTCGTAGCTCACCAGATAGCGCAAGGTGCGGGCCGGGCGCGGCTGCATGCCGCGCTGCCAGTCCGCCGCCAGCTTGTCGGCCGCGGCGTCGCGGCCCAGCAGCTTGCCCACCTTGCGGATGGAGTCGGCGAAGTCGCGGCCGTCCTCGCGCGGGCTGACTTCCTCGGCCCGCAGCTTCAGCTGTTTCAGCTGCGGCCACAGCGTGGGCGGCTGGGCGGCGGCGCTGCCCAGCACCAAGGTCGGTTTCAAGCCGGCGATGGTTTCCGCGTTCAGCGCGCGCGAAAAGCCCACGACCTGGGCATGGGCCAGTTCCGGCTCGCGGCTGCTGCGGTCGCGGCCCACCACCTGGCCGGCCGCGCCCAGCGCGACGACGATTTCGGCGATGTCCGGCGTCACCACCACCAGCCGCTCCGCCGCCAGGCAGGGCAGGGCGGACGCGGCCAGCAGCAGGCCGGCTATCCAGGGCTTAGGCGACATTGGCTTGCTCCAGCGTCGGCAGCTCGCCCAAGAGCTTCACCCATTCGGCGCGTTCGGCGCGGCCCGGCTTGCGCTCGCCGAAGAACGTCGCCAGCGACTCTCCGGCCTCGTCGAACAGCTCCAGCGATGTCACCACGCCGCTGTCGCCCGGCTTGCGGGTGATCCAGGCTTCGGCGATGCGGTCGGTGCGCAGGTGCAGGTTGAAGTCCGGGTCCAGCACATTTAGCCAGTCGCCCACCACCTGTACATTGCGAACCTGTCCGGTGTGGATCTGGATCATGCCGCGGTTGCCGGCGAACACCATGATGGGCGTTTCGGTGGCGGAGGCGCGGCGCAGCAGCTGCTCCACGGCGTCTTCGCGCACCCGCCAGGCCTGGCCGGCCGGCGCCAGGCGGAAGCCTTGGCGGCGCGACACCTGCCAGCGGCGCAGGAAGGCGTGGAAGTGGTGCACGTCGTTCAGTTGCAGCCATTCGGCCTGGAAGGCCGCCTGGTCTATGGCTTCGTCCGCTTGCTCCGGCTCGGCCGGCGCGGCCGGTTCCGGAGCGATGTCGGCCGCCGGCGCGGCGTGGCGCGCCACCAGCGCGTCGAAGGCGGAAACATCGCTGCTTTCGGTCAGGTAGACCTTGTGCACCGCCTCGCCGTGGCGGTCGAAGAACTGCAGGCTGCGTTGCGTGCCGCGCGGCGTCTCGCTCTGCACCGCGAAACCGTGGTGCCAGTGGAACAGGAATATGCGCAGGTCGATGACCGGGTTCAGCGCCAGGCCCACCTTGCCTTCAAACGACACATTGGCGTAGTCGCCCTTGGTTTCGTGCACGCAGGCGTGGTTACGCGTCAGCGCCATCACGCGGCCCAGCGCGTGCAGTTCGCTCAGTATTTGCGGCCAGTCCGCCTTGAGCGGCGTGGCGGCCGGGTCGGCGGCCACCAGCTCGCATTCGCTGACTTGCAGCGCGTCGGCGGCGTCGCGCGCGCGCAGGCGCGGCTGGCTGGCTTTGAGCGACTGGTAGCGTTCCCATAGCTGGCTCATGTGAATCTCCTTGATGCGATGAAAATGGACAGGATCAGAATTGGTACTCGGCGCTGGCGCCGACATTGCGGCCGGGCTGGGTGTAGCGGTCCAGCGTGGCGTCGTTAGCGGCCATGCCGCGCACGTCGGCGGCTTTCCAGAACTTGCGGTCGAAGACGTTGAACACGCCGGCGCGCAGCACGGTGTGTTTGGCCGGCTTCCAGTAGGCGGTCAGGTCCAGCGTGGCGTAGCCCGGCGCTTCGAAACCGGCGGTCTGCGCGGAAGACGCCGGCGACAGGGCCACGGCGGCCACGCGCGTGTTGCGGACGGCGGCGCGCAGCAGCGCCTCGCCGCCGAAGCTGGCCTGGTCGTAGCGCAGCCCGGCCACAGCGGACAGCGGCGCGATGGACGCGAGCGGTGTGTTGTCGTCCAGATTCTCGCCGCGGGCGTAGGCGACGGAGCCGTTCAGCTGCCAACCCGGGGCAACGCGCCAGCCGGCGCGGGCTTCCGCGCCCTTGATGTCGACGCGGCCGATGTTCTGGTACTGGTAGGTCAGCAAGCCGTTCTGCATGCCCAGGCTTTGCTGTTCGATGAAGTCGCGGTAGCGGTTGGCGTAGGCGGTGAGGCCGAAGTCGAAGCGCTCCCACTTGCCCTTGAGGCCGAGCTCCACGCCGCGGCTGGTTTCGGACTTTAAGTTAGGGTTGGCGATGACCTGGTAGCCGTAGGCGCGGTTGACGAAGGCCATATTGGCGTCGTCGAACGGCGGTGCGCGGAAGCCGGACGATAGCTGGGCGAAGCCGGTGTAATGCTCGGCGAACGGCATGCTCAGGCCCAGCTTGGGCGAGAAGGCGCCGTCGCTGAACGAGGGCACGGCCTGGCCGCCGCTGTTGGCATAGGCCTGGTCCGGCTGGGTGCGCATCTTGTAGTGGTCCCAGCGCAGCGATGGCGACAGGGCGATGCCTCCCGCGAACTTCATTTCGTCCTGGATGAACAGGCCGATGCGGTCGGACGTGCTGTCCGGGAAGGTTTTGCTGGGGAAGGTTTCGCCGCCGATGACGGTATTGCTCGAGCCGTTGGCCAGGTACTGGGTTTTCATGCGCGGCCGGCTGGTGTCGGTGCGCGACAGGTCGACGCCCCACAGCAGCTGGTGCTCGGCCGACAGCGCGGCGAAGCGGTGTTCGGCCTCCAGGATCAGGCCGCGGATTTTTTGTTCGAAGCCGTAGTTGGAGGCGATGCGGCTGCCGTCGCCGTACTGCGCCAGACTGTCGTCGGCGTTGTCCAGCTTCTGCTGGTACAGTTTGGCGGACAGGCGCTCGAACGGGCCTATCTGCTTGCCTTCCCAGGCGAGGGAAATCCGGTCGCGCTGGGTGCGGTCGGCCGAGGCTTGATTCTGCAATGCTGGCACGGGGCGGCCGCGGGACACATAAGCCGGATACAGCGTGTTCAGCAGATGGGTATCGGTGTCGCGGCGGAAATGCTCCAGCGTCAGTTCCAGGCGTTGTTGGGGAGCCAGCTGGTAGCCGAGCTTGGCCAGCGCGTTGTCGCTGCGCCACTCCTGCGTATTGGGCGTGGTCCGCGCGGCGGAGGCGCTGTCGTTGCCGCCCAGGTTGTCGGCCTGATGGCCGTTGCGGTGGGTGTAGATCAGCATCGCGTCGGCGCGCTCGCCCTTGACGCCCAAGGCAGCGCTGCCGCCCCAGCTCTTTTCTGCGGTCGAACCGAAGCTCTTGGCGCTGCCGCCGACGCCGGTTTCCTCCGGCACAAAGTCGTCCACCGTCTTGGTGCGGTAGCCGATGACGCCGCCTATGGCGTCCGAGCCGTACAGGCTGGAAGTGGGGCCCTTGACGATGTCGATGGCGCGCAGCGTTTCCAGCTCGACGAAGTCGCGGCCGGAGATGGCGCCGTTGCCGTTGCCGCCGCCGGCGTAGGCTTCCGGCAGCCGCTCGCCGTCTATCAGCATCAGGATGCGGTTGCCGTCGATGCCGCGCAGGGTCCAGCCGGCGTTGCCGCGGCGGTTGGGATCGGAGGCGACTTCCACGCCCGGCTCGTACTTGGCGGCGTCGGCGATGTCGCGGATCAGCCTGTCATCCAGCTTGTGGCGAGAGACCACGCTGGCGTTGGGCGCGGTTTCGGCCAGCGGTTTTTCGGTGCGGTGGGCGGTGACTTGAACGGTTTCAAGCGATGGCGGCAGGTCTTCCGCGAAGGCCGGCCAGGCGGCGGCCAGGCTCAACATCAAGGGGGGGGCGCGAAACAGGGCCATGGAAACTCCAGTGTGTCGTCGTTTCCGCTGGCTGGCTGTCGGCTGGCTGGCGGGGGTTATTTGATCAGTATCAGTTTGCCGTTGCGGGTGAGCTGCAAGCGGTACAGCTCGCCCTGATGCTCGATCAGGATTTCGCGTCCGCCTCCAAACAGCTGGCGGCTGTGCAGCATGGGCGTCGCCGGGGCGGGGCCGCCGGGCTTGGGCGTGGGGGCGTGATTGGCACTCATTTGCTAATGATAACCATTATCAACTAATTGATCAAGATCAAGCCACACGCCCATCCCGCCCGTAGATGGGCCGTTTGCGAGAGGGGTGAGTAAAGAACAAAGACAAGTTCAAGGTAATGCTGCCATCTCGCCGCGCCGACGCGGATTAGTTGTCCATTCCCGCGCCGATTCGGACATAATCAGGAAAAGCGGCGGGATATTGTCGAACGGTATGGACCAGCGCCATGCGGGAGCCGCTCAGAACGACAAAGGGGGATGAATATGTTGGCAATCATCGGGGGCAGCGGACTGGCCCAACTGCCGGTCCTGGAAGTCACTCACCGCCAGGTCGTGCGCACGCCTTATGGCGATCCATCATGCGCCCTGACCTATGGCAAATTGGCCGGGCAAAACGTGGTGTTCATCGCCCGCCACGGCTATGGCCATTCGCTGGCGCCGCATGAGATCAATTACCGCGCCAATCTATGGGCGCTGCATAACCAGGGCGTCAAGGGCGTAATCGCCATCGGCACTGTCGGCGGCATTCGTCCCGACATGGCGCCGGGCCGGCTGGTGGTGCCGCACGACATCATCGATTACACCTGGGGTCGCAAGCATACCTATTTCGAAGGGCCGGAGCGTCCGGTAGTGCATGTCGATTACACCTCGCCTTACGATGGCGGCTTGAGGCGCCGGCTGGGAGAAGCTATCGCGGCGACTGGCATCAGCGGGGTCCGCGACGGCGTTTACGCTTGCACTCAGGGGCCAAGGCTGGAGAGCGCTGCGGAGGTGCTCAAGTTAGAGCGGGACGGAGCCGATATCGTAGGTATGACCGGCATGCCGGAGGCGGGATTGGCGCGCGAGCTGGAGCTTCCGTATGCGCATCTATGCCTGGTAAGCAATTGGGCCGCCGGCAAGGGGGGGCGCAGCTCTGTGGAGTTCGACCCAGCGACTGGCGCCAGCGGCGTTGCCGCCGTGATGGCTTGCCTGGAAATGCTGCTCCGCGCCAATTGATCTTCCATGCCGATGGCGGAGCGTCGCCAACGCCTTGTGATGGCCGCGGCGGCACTCCGCCATCGGCATTCCTTTAAGGAGAAATTCTAGATGTCAGCATTGCGTTATCAATTTTTCGAAGAATTGATTTCTCCTTATCTCGACGAACCATTTTTGCTGTTGGAGAGCGGCGCCTCGATCCGCTACCGCGATTTTCTGCAGCGCTCGGTACGCTTGCTGAATCATTTGGTCCATCAGGGCGCCCGTCATGGCGACCGCGTAGTCGTCAGTCTGGATAACCGTCCCGAGTATTTGGAGCTGGCCATGGCGCTGGCCCTGGGCGGCATGACGCTTTGCCCGCTGGACCCAGAGGTTTCCATCGCTCAATTGAAGAAGACCAAGGCGCTGTGCCGCGCCGCCATGACCATCACGTCCTATGACCAGCTGGCTTATGCGGTGGATGAGGCGTTGCCGGATTGCGCGCGCCAGGGCGGCTTGGACGAGCCTTTCCTGATCATTTTTTCCTCGGGCACAACCGGCGCGCCGAAAGGCATCGTCCAAACGTTAAAGAACTTCTTTGGCGCGGCGCGAGCCTTTGCCCTGGCTTCAGGCTTTGCCGCCGGCAAGGTGACCTTGCACAACTGGCCGATGTTCTATAACGCGGGTTTGTTCAATCTATTTGCCTGCCCCTTGGTCAGCGGCGGCCGGGTTGCGCTGGCCAAGCGCTTTGCCGCCCGCGATTTGGCCGGCTTCTGGCAGTCGTTGGATCTGCACAAGCCAGACTATGTCTACCTATCGCCGACGATGGCTACGACGCTGACCAAGACAGCCAGATTCATCCCCCACAATCCTGAATGTTTGCGGGCCGCGCGGGTGATTTCCACTAGCTCTATCCTTTATCCGTCGATCAAGGAGGCTTTCCTGAAGCAGTTCGGCGCCGGCATCGCGCCATGTTTTGGCATAACAGAGTTGGGCGGTTCCTTCAGCATGGGAAATGCGGACAGCGCCCCTTACTCCGTCGGCAGGGTGATGCCGGAGGTGGCGGTCAGCCGGGATGATGAGGCTAATGGCGAATTGTTGGTCGCCACCCCTTATATGGCGCTCGGCTATCTGAATCAGGATGGCGAGCTGGACCCGTTTGATCGAAGCCAGGCCTTCAGGACGGGCGACATCGGCTACCTGCGAGACGGCGAACTCTTCATCTCGGGCCGGATCAAGGACGCGATCAAGAAGGGCGGCGAGTTTATCAATCTGGCTGAGATAGAGGACTTGGTCCATGGCGCTGGGCTATGCGAGGAATGCTATGCTGTCGGGCGTTTGGATGAGTTCTGGGGCGAAACCTACGATGTTTTCTTCGTCGCAGGCGAAGGCGCCCAGCCAACGGCGGTGGTGGATGAGCTGCGTAGATTGTTCAACGCGTCGTTGCCGCAATTGCAGCGGCCGGATCGCATTGTCGCGGTGGACTCGATACCCCGCACCGCGTCCGGCAAACCCATGAAAAGACTGATGCGCTATCAGGAGGGGATGGAGTGAACGGCATCTCGCAGACTTTCAATCCGCGCACCGGGGCGCTTGTCGGATCTTATCCTCGCGCCGATGAGGCCGAAGTGGCTGCCGCTGCTGCGCGGGCTGGGGTGGCGTTTCGTCAGCATTGGCGCCATCGGGGCAATGCTGAGCGGGCAGCAGCGCTGGCCAGCATCGCCCGTTGGTTGCGCAGCGAGAGCCAGGCGGTGGCCGCCGCGGAGGCCGCGGATACCGGCAAATCGCTGGAAACGGCTCTGGGCGAGGTGGAGGGCGCGGCTAGCTTGTGGGACTATGCCGCCGCGTTGGCTCGCACCGTCAGGGAAGAGTCCATGGACGGCGGCTCGGCGGGCGCATTGGCGATGACGCTGCGTGAGCCCTTGGGCGTGGTGGGCATGATTTTGCCTTGGAACTATCCGCTGATCACAGCCGCCGAGCGTCTGCCATTCGCCTTAGCGGCAGGGTGCTGCGTCATCGTGAAGCCTAGTGAGTGGGCGGTGGGCGCGCTCGCGATGCTGACGGCGGCGATTCGGGCGAATCCACTGTTCCCCCCCGACGTGGTGCAGGTCGTTTTTGGGGAGGGCCGGGACGCAGGGCGGGCGCTGGTCGAGCACGAGGCTATCGACATGATCGCTTTTGTCGGCTCAACCAAGGCCGGCCGGGAGATAGAGGCTGCCGCCGTCGCGAGGGGCAAGCGAGTCAGCAGTGAATTGGGCGGCAATAATTTTGTGTTGGTGCACGCCGATGCCGATTTGCCGCGCGCGGCGTCCGCCGTTTTGGCGGGGGGGCTGCGCAATGCAGGCCAAGCCTGCATCGCGGGCACCCACGTGCTGGTGGAGCCGTCTGCGGCCGACGCGTTTGTGGACGCGTTGCAAGGCGAGTTGAGGCGCTATCTCGAATCGGCGCAGTTGCAGCCCATGATCAATGAGCGAGAGAAGCATAGGGTTCAGCGGTTGTTGGCTTTGGCGGGCGATCAGCTTCACCTGCTGCCGGGCTCCCGGATGGACGGGCCGGGTAATTGGCTGGGACCTGTGGTGCTGGATCATGTGCCCTTGGATTCGCCCTTGTTGGCGGAGGAGATTTTCGGCCCCGTCATCACGATCACCCGGGCGCCGGCCGATGAGTTCTCCGCGGCCGTGGCCGCCAGCGGATACGGGCTGGCCGTCTATCTATGGACGGAAAGCAGCCGCCGGGCCTTGTCCTTGGCCAGAGACTTGAGGGTGGGCCGGATTTGGATCAACGCGGATCCGGAGGCGTGGCTGCCGGAACTGCCGGTGGGCGGCTTCGCCGCTTCGGGTGTAGGACGCGAGTGCGGTCCGTGGGCATTGGAAACGTATTCCTTGCCGAAGTCGGTCTTGATTGGATAAGCAGCTATAGCGCCGGGCCGACTGCCCGGCGGCAGGCATCATTGGGAGTGCAGCATGGGACAGATATCGCGTCCACTGTCTTTAGTGGAAAAACTGAAGCAGGAGTCCGTTCAGGATTTCATCAATAAATTCTTGTGGAACAAGAGCAATAAAGCGCCGCTCGTGGTGGAACTGGATCCGACGACGGCTTGCAATCTGGCTTGCCACGATTGCATCAGCGCCAATTTGCTGAACCAAGGCGGCATAGACAACGAACGCTTGCTGCGTTTGGCCCAGGAGTTTGCCGAGCATGGCGTGCGCGCTGTGGTGCTGATTGGCGGCGGCGAGCCGATGGCGCACCCGAAGTTCTCGGCTTTGGTGGACGCGCTTTACGATAGCGGCATCAAAGTGGGCGTGACCACAAACGGCACGCTGATCCAGCGCAGCTTTGAGCAATGCGTAGACAAGACCAGCTGGCTGCGGGTATCTGTGGATGCCGGCAGCGAGGAAGTTTTCGCCGAATTCCGGCCGCATGCCAGCGGCAAGTCGCAGTTCAATCTGGTCATCGACAACATGCGGAAAATGGCGAAGAGCAAGAAGGGCTTGCTGGGCTATTCCTTCTTGCTGTTGTCCAAATTCGCCGACGACGGCCGCCTGCTGAGCACCAACGCCGTGGATATCGAAAAGGCGGCTCTGTTGGCCAAGGATATCGGCTGCGACTATTTCGAGTTGAAGCCGGCTTTCGACATGATGCACTTCTTGCAGCAGCAGGACTTGTCGGTGGTGGAGATGGTGAATGCCAGTCTCAAACGCATTCATGAACTGGCGGACGAATCCTTCAAGATCATCGCGCCATTCACGCTGGAAGAGGCGCTCAATGGAATCGGCACCCAGATCAAACCTTACAATCGCTGCCTGACCGCGGAGCTGAGAACCGTCATCACGCCGAGCGGCGCTTATGTTTGCCCATACCACCGCGGCAATTTGAATATGCGCATCGGGGACATCGCTAAGGTTTCGCTGGAGGAATTGTGGAAAGGAGATCGCCGAGCCAAGGTGATGGATCGGGTCGACCCGGCCAAGCATTGCACCTTCCACTGCATTCGCCACGAGTCCAACTTGCTGCTGGAGAGAATGGCTGCTGGCGAGGTGGTGGATGCAGTGCCGGATTTTGATCTTTTCATCTGATGGGTAACATCATGCAGTCGCAGAATCTGAGCCGGGAGCAACTGCTGGCACTGGGGTTTTCTTCCGTGGGCCATAATGTCAAGGTTTCGCATCGTGCGGTGTTCCATGCGATCAGTGGTAGTCTGGGAGATGGCGCACGGATTGATGACTTCGCGGTATTGACCGGCCATGTAGAGGTGGGTGCCGGTGCCCATATTTCCCCTTTTTGCTTCCTCGGCGGCACGGGCGGACGCATCGTCATGGGCCGGGGAGCGGGCTTGTCCACCCATGTCAGCATTTTCACCAAGAGCGATGAGTATCAACAGCCGGGACTGGGAGGGGAGCGCAGCAAGGTGACTGGCGATGTGATCATCGGCGATTACAGCATCTTCGGCGCTCAATGCGTGGTATTGCCTGGCTCGGTGGTCGGGGCGAATTGCTCCATCGGCGTGGGGTGCGTCGTGGGCGGTGAGGTGGCCGAGGGGAGCCGGTTGGTGAGCATGGGCATCAAGAACGTGCGGTTGCAATAGCGAGGCTAAGCTATGGACAAGATCGAAAGCTGGATTCGAGAGTACTTTAGGGAAGAGGGTGTGACTGAACTGGACGCGGAACGGCCGCTGTTCGAACAGGTAGATTCTTTCCATGTCGTGGGTTTCATGCTGGCATGCGAGGAAACCTACGATTGCTTCCGCGCGATGGGGGCGGATGCATTCACGGGTTTGACGCTGGGCCGGATCGCGGCGCTGATCGACGAGGCCCGGGCGGCGTGAGCTTGGGCGCGGCCGGAACACCGCCGCTATGCCTGTTATCTAGAATAAGAAAATGCGGTCGCTTGCGGCGGACTTCGAGTGCCGCCTCCGAGCAGAGCGGAGAGTCTCTATGCTAGGCAAATCAAAAAAAATACCTTTTGCCAAACCCTTCATCGTCGGCAAAGAACTGTTTTATATGGCGCAAGCGGTCATGAACGGTTCCATCGCCGGCGATGGCATATTCACGAAGAAGTGCCAGCAATGGCTGGAGCGCGAATTAGGCACGCCTAAGGCGCTATTGACCCACTCCTGCACCGCCGCACTGGAAATGGCCGCGATCTTGGCCGATATCGGGCCAGGGGATGAAGTCATCATGCCTTCGTTTACCTTTGTTTCCAGCGCCAATGCTTTTGTGCTGCGCGGTGGTGTGCCGGTTTTCGTGGATATCCGCCCAGATACGCTGAACTTGGATGAGAGCAAGGTGGAGGCGGCGATTACCTCGCGGACCAAAGCCATCGTAGCGGTGCATTACGCCGGACAAGCCTGCGCGCTTGAGGCGTTGCAGGGGATATGCCGCAAACACGGTTTATTGTTGATAGAGGACGCGGCTCAAGCCATTCTGTCTCGTTCGCATGACAAGGCTTTGGGCGCGATAGGCGATTTGGGCTGCTTAAGTTTTCATGAAACCAAGAACGTTATTTGCGGCGAAGGCGGCGCGCTCTTGATCAACAACCCCGATTTGATAGCGCGAGCAGAGGTCATCTGGCAGAAAGGCACTAACCGCAAGGCCTTCTTCAGAGGCGAGGTGGATAAATATACTTGGGTGGATATCGGTTCTTCTTTCCTGCCCAATGAATTGACCGCGGCGTTTCTATTCGCACAGTTGGAACAAGCAAAGCGCATCAATACACATCGCTGCAATCTTTTTCGCCGCTACCAGAAGGCTCTGCAGCCCTTGGCCTCACGGGGTTTGTTCCAGTTGCCGCAGCTGGATGAGGATGGCGTGCAAAATGCCCATTTATTCTATCTGATGTGTGCCAGCGAAGCCCAGCGGGACGAACTTATCCGGCACTTGGGCGCACAGGACATTTCGGCGGTATTCCATTATGTTCCCTTGCATAGTTCGCCCGCGGGCATGAGGTTGGCCCGTGCGCATGGCAGGATGGATGTCACGGAGAGAATCTCGTCTTGCTTGGTGCGCCTGCCGCTATTTTCTGAGATGACTGTGGATCAGGTAGACGTTATTTGCCGCGAGGTCGGGCAATATTTTTCAAGTACGGGCGCAACAGCCAAATAAGTTTGCTAGAGGGAAAAATGTCTAATCATAAACAGTTGTTTGCCCCCCTGGGCGCGCCTTACTACTTTTTTATTCCGCCTTTTCGCGAGACATCCGGCGGGGTGCGTGCCTTGCACTATTTATGCCATGTGCTGAATGTGGCAGGGCAGGAAGCGTATGTCGTCAATCCTGGCACTTCGCCCAATTTGAGGACGCCCGTTTTGTCCGCAGAGATCCGGCTGGGCCATCAAAAAGCCGGACGAGAAGCCGTAGTGGTATACCCTGAGGTGGTGCATGGTAATCCGCTCGGGGCACGCTTCGTTGTTCGCTTTTTGTTGAACATACCGGGCTTTCTGGTTGGGGCAGGCCTGCATGAGCTGGACTGGAGCGAGAGCGATCTGATTTACTCCCATGGTCTGGATATTATTCCCGATGGCTGGGACGTGCCGCTCTTGCAAGTGCCGTTGATCGATACGCGGATCTATAACAGCGAGGGCGTCGATGACAGCAAGCGTAAAGGCACTTTGTTATGGTTGCATCGTTATCCGCAGCGCGGCGGCGAACAGCTGCCGATTACGCGCGACGCATATGAGATTTCTTTTAAAGATGGCGAAAAATCGCCCGTAGAGCTGGCGGAGCTTTATCGCAGCGCCGAGCTGTTGTACACGTACGAGCATACTACGGCGTGTTTCGAAGCCTTGTTGTGCGGTTGCCCGGTAGTGTATTTGCCGAATCCCCAAATGTTGCCCAAGCCCATGCATAGTTATTTTGGGGATGACGGCACGGCCTGGGGACATTCCCCGGCGGAGATCGCCAAGGCGAAGGCGACGGTGGGCAAGGTCTGGGGTAATTACCAGGGTTTGCAGGATGTCTTTTGGGATGAGCTGGAGGCATTTATCGAGCGAACCCAGCATCATGTGGCGGAAAACACCAGAGCTAAGTCGCCGAGTACGGACCTAACCAATTCTCGCAAGCCTAAAATAGGGGTTTTCACCCGCGATCTGCCGGATATGGCTTGCTTCCGTTTGCGAATCTGGGATCCGATCCAGCTGATGTCACCCTACTTCGAGCTTTGCTTCCATGTCGGCATGGCGAGGAATTTGCTTGAAGCGGAATATCCCTATGAGACGGACGACGCGTTTATCGCCGATATGGACATGTTCCTGGTGCAACGTGCCTACCCGATGCCGGAAACGCGCGCCTTGCTGGATCGAGCGGTGTCCAGCCGCAAACCGGTGATATACGAGACCGATGACTGGCTGCTGGATATTCCAGAGTCTCATCCTCAATTCGACCAGTTTGAAACAAGTTTCGACCATATCAAGTGGATGCTGGAAGCTGCCACTTTGGTAACTGTGCCCGCGGAGACGCTGGCTGCCAAGATAAGACCGTTCAATCCGCGCGTTTTTGTGTTTCCCAATGCATTGAGCGAAGCCCACTGGGTCGACCCTCTTCCACGTTCGGAACAGGTCGTGATCGGTTTTGCCGGCACTTCTACCCGCACGCGCGAAAACAAGCTGTTGAATGCCGCGCTTGCACGCATTCACAATGACTATGCTGGCCGAGTCAAGTTTGTGATGTGGGGCATGTGTCCGCCGGAGTTGCGAGGCAAACTCGATGTCATGGAAGTCTCCAGCATTGTTTCTTTTTGCGAGTTTTACGAGAAACTGGCTCACTATCGAATCGACATCGGCTTGGCGCCCTTGTTTCCTGGTTCCTTCAATGAAGGCAAATCCGATCTCAAGTGGGTGGATTATTCTGTTGTCGGCGCATGCACAGTCGCGTCCGATGTCGGCAGTTATGCCTGGCTGAAAAATAGCGGCATGGCGACGGTGCTGCCTAACGACGCGGACGCGTGGTATGAGGCGATCGCCAATCTGATCGAAAATCCTGAGTTGCGAACGGCGCAGACCGAAGCTGCACGAGAATATTTGCTGCGAAACCGCACCTTGGAAAAAGTCGTGGCTTCGATTTACCAGCAGTGGCGCGAGCTACTGCCTCAGTTCGCTTTGCCTGCATCGATGGTTAAGCTAGGCGAGGTCAATGACAAGAGTCTGTCTCTATTGAGCGGGGATGAACTTAAACTTTACAACCGTTGGGTAGAGGATCATCAACTCAGAGAGGTGCATGCCGAGGAAATGGCCGAACGAATGATGACGGTATGGCAACGTCGTCCCATGTTCAATTTGCTCGCGGTGGTGCCGAAAGACAAGCTGAAGCGCTTGTCGGAAACATTGGATGCGCTGCAGAAGCAACTGTATCCGAATTGGCGGCTGATCATCTTGGCAGAAACGCCTGTGCCGGATCCTGTGTTTGAGAGTAGCCCGCAGTTGGGCTGGTTGCAGCTGGATGATCTGAATGACCCGGAAGCTTTTGCCGGTGTACTCAACGGTATTGTCGCGGACGTACCTGCCGACTGGATTTGGTTGTTGCCTGCGGGGTTTCGCCTGGAACCAGGTGCTTTGTTGAGAATAGCCGAGGGTTGTCATCAGCATCCGGAATGGATGGCGGTCTATTGCGACAGCGATGTGGTGTCGCCGATGGGAAGGCGTTTCAAGCCTTTGTTCCGTCCGGATTTCTCCCCGGAATACCTGCGCTCGATGGACTATATCGGCGATGCCTTGCTGTTCTCTGCCGAAGCCGTGGCGAAGTTAGGCGGCTTCCAGCCCTATCCCGGTGCCTACTGCTACGATTTGTTGCTGCGGTTGACTGAGGATTATCCTCTGGAATGCGTGGGGCACATCGATGACATGCTGCTGTCTCTGCCATGGGGAGGGGATAAGCAGAACCGTATTTTGGCCGCCTCCAAGCAGGTGGTGTTGGAAAATCATGCGTCGCGTTGTGGTTTGCCCGTCAAGGTCAGCCAAGGCTTGCTCGAGGGTACGTACAACTACGAATATTTGCTGCAAAAACAGTCCCTGATATCGGTGATTATCCCCAATCGCGACAAGCTGGAGTATTTGCAGCCTTGCGTGGATACCTTGTTCTCCAAGACCGCTTACCAGAATTTCGAATTGATCATTGTCGACAATCAATCCGAGTTGCCGGAGACGCTGGACTACTACCAGGAATTGCAGGACAACCATCCGGGCAGGGTGCGCATTGTCGCCTATGACGCGCCTTTCAATTTCTCCGCGCAGTGCAATCTTGGCGTCCAAGAATCCAGTGGCGACTATATCCTGTTGTTGAATAACGATACGGAAGTCGTACAGCCGCAGTGGCTGGAGAGAATGTTGGCTGCCGCGCAGCAGCCGGGAGTGGGCGCGGTCGGCGCGAGACTGTTATTCCCCGGCGCTGCCAGGGTACAGCATGCCGGCATTGTTTTGGGCATGCCGGGTGGGCTGTTTTCCGTTGCTGGCCATGCCTTTGTGAATCAACCCATGGATGACCCCGGTTACATGAACCGCGCCGTCACCATGCAGAACTATTCCGCGGTGACTGCCGCGTGTCTGCTGGTATCCAAATCGCTGTATCTGGATGTGGGCGGCATGGATGAGACGGAGTTCAAGGTATGCTTCAACGATGTCGACTTCTGCCTGAAGATATTGCAGAAAGGATGGCGTAATGTGTACCTCCCGCAAGCGGTGGTTTGCCACCACCATGCGCGAAGCATCACCGTCAGCACTAGCGATCCCCGCCTTGCGCTGCGGGCGCTGACCCGCGAGCGGGATGAGCTGGAGAGGTTCTTGCGTAAATGGATGCCCATGTTGCGGCGGGACCCGGCATACAACCGAAATTTGGCACTGACGAACCCCAATATGCTGGTCGAGGTCAATCGAACGACGGCATGGGTACCGGATGTACCGGGTCGTAAGCGGATATTTGGTATGCCGGTGCCGGGCGGCAGCGGCGAGTATCGCCTCAGCCAACCGCTGACTGTATTGCAGCAGCAAGGTAAGCTAGATGGGGAGATACTGCAGCCGAACCGCGGCGTGCCGAGCTTGGCAGAAATGGCTCGCTTAGCTCCTGATACGCTGTTGCTGCACATTGGCGTGCAGGATGTGGTGATCGATGCGATGGCGGCATACCGCGAGTATTTGCCGCAACTGAGATTGATGCTGGGCCTGGACGACCTGGTCGGCGGCTTGCCTGAGAAGAGCAATCTCCACGAGCATTGGCGGCGCAATTATCCGGATGCCAAGGCTCGCCTGCGTAAGGTGCTGCAGTCCTGCCACGGCTTAATCGTTTCCACCGAACCGCTGGTGGATTTCGCGCGGGGCATGGTGGATGAGATTTTCGTCGTGCCCAATCGCTTGCGCAAGGAAGCCTGGGGAGATTTGCACTCAGCGCGTCGCAATGGCAGGAAGCCGCGTGTGGGTTGGGTAGGAGCCGCTCAGCATCGAGGGGACTTGGAGCTGCTGCATCAAGTGATCGAGGCAACTCACGAGGAGGTCGAGTGGGTGTTCATGGGTATGTCGCTGCCACAGTTCCGCGATTGGGTCAAAGAGGTGCATCCCTTCGTCTCATTCGAAGAGTATCCAAAGAAGATGGCCTCGCTGAATCTGGATCTTGCGGTCGCTCCATTGGAGATCAATCCCTTTAATGAGGCGAAAAGCAATCTGCGGCTACTGGAGTACGGCGCGGCGGCTTGGCCGGTTATATGCTCGGACATCTTCCCCTACCAGACCAACGACGCGCCGGTATGCCGTGTGCCGAATGAGGCAAAAGCTTGGATCAAGGCGATTCGCGAAAGAGTGCATGACTTGGATGCGGCGGCAAAGGAGGGGGATACTTTGCGGGAATGGGTGCGCAAGCACTATTGGCTGGAAGAGCATAACGACGACTGGTGCCGAGCGCTGATCGGCTAAGGGGGTAGGGTAGATGATGGCCGCGGGCGGAGCGGCTCGCGGTCATCATCGCAGTCTCAAACAGAAAATCGCGGTCGTCTCTAAAGTTCAGGTAGTGGACGCCGATAAGAGGTTTAAGCAAGTCTCTTTGCCCACTTAAGCGTATCAGGAGATTCATCATGGCTATTACCGTCAACACCAACGTTGCCTCGCTCGGCGCGCAGATCAATCTGAACAACTCGCAGAACTCTCTGCAACAATCGCTGCAGCGCCTGTCCTCCGGCCTGCGCGTGAACAGCGCCAAGGACGACGCAGCCGGCCTGGCGATTTCCCAGACCCTGACCTCCGCCATCCGCGGCAACAACCAGGCGATTAAGAATGCCAACGACGGCATCTCGGTAGGCCAGACCGCTGAAGGCGCGCTGGGCTCCATCGCCAACAACCTGCAACGTATCCGCGAAATCGCCGTACAGGCCTCCAACGGCTCCGTCAGCAATACCAACCGTTCGCAGCTGCAGAACGAAGTGGACCAACTGACCCAGGAAATTTCGCGTATCGTTCAAACCACTCAGTTCAACGGCACTTCGCTGTTGTCCGGCGGCTCCGCGCTGTCCTTCCAAGTAGGTTCGTCCGGTAGCTCCGACAACCAGGTGTCCGTAACCGCCACCGACCTGTCCAGCGGTACCAACGTGCTGTGTGCGTACAACTCCGCGTTGTCGGCCACTGGCACGATCAGCATTACCTCGCAGAGCGCCGCGTCTGCCGTGCTGAGTGCCCTGGACAAGGACATTGCATCGGTTTCCACGGTGCGCTCCACCTGGGGTTCGGTGCAGAACCGCTTCGACGCCGTGGTAGCCAACCTGCAGAACTATGTGCAGAACCTGAGCGCCGCCAACAGCCGCATCGTGGACGTTGACTTCGCTTCGGAAACCGCTAACCTGACCAAGAACCAAATTCTGCAACAGGCCGGTTCCTCCATTCTGAAGCAAGCCAATAGCCTGCCTCAGTCTGCGCTGACGCTGCTGCAATAAGTTATAACTTGATGGTAAGCCAGTCTGCAGCTCCGGTTGGGCAACCGGAGCTGCGGTCACGAGGAGCGTGATCATGCAAATCCCATCCATCCTGTCGCCATCGATCCCAGCGACGAGCGCCCCGGTACAGCGCCAACAATTGACTGAACTGGCGCAGGCTTCGTCCGGCGATCAGTCGCAGCCGGTGCTGGCTGATTCCTCACAGGCTGTGACTGCGGCTGGGCAGAGCCAGCAGCAACAGCAACAGGCCGATGTGTTGAAGCAGAAGGCCGATCCCAAGCAATTGCAGGAATCGGTGTCTCAACTGAACAACGCGGCATCGGTATACAATAGCTCCTTGCAGTTTTCCGTCGATAAAGACACCGATACGACGGTGGTCAAGGTTGTCGACAAGGAAAACAACAAGGTGATTCGTCAAATCCCGTCCGAGGAAGCGCTGCGCATCGCCAAGGCGATCGGCGACTTCAAAGGATTGCTGCTGAAGGACAAGGCATAAAGTCTGAACGTCCTGGCGCAGTCATAAGAAAATTGGAGATAACATGGCCTCCATTTCCGCCACCGTGGGCGCACTGGATGTACAGGGCATCGTCAGCCAGCTGATGCAGATCGAGCGTCAGCCTCTGAACGACAGTCAGAAGAAGCTGGACCAGTACAATACCCAATTGAGCACCATGGGCAAGCTGAGTTCGGCTTTGTCCTCGTTGCAAACCTCGATGTCGCAACTGGCATCGGGCAGCTTCCTGCAAGTATTCAAGGCTTCGGTCAGCGATAGCTCGATGGGCTCGGTGACGACTAGCAGCGGCGGCGTGGCCGGCACCTATCAGGTATCGGTTTCGAGCCTGGCGACCAGCCGGCAGCTGGTTTTCGATCAGGTGGGCGGGCAGGCCGTCACTGATCCCAAGGCCGCCATCGCAGGCGCTCCCAGCCAATTGTCTTTCCTGGTCGGCGGCAAGACGCAGACGGTCAATCTGCAAGCGAATCCGGGCGATACCGTTTCTTTGCAAAACATCAGCGACAAGATTAATGCAGCCGGCATCGGCGTGAACGCCTCGGTGGTGCAGAATGGCCAGCAATACAAGCTGGTGCTGGCCGCAGCCAACTCAGGCACAGACAATCAATTCACCATTACCGGCGGCGGCAGCGATTCCGGGGCGACTAGCGGGTCTACCTTGGCGGGCTTGTCGCAGAGCGCAACCGCGGCGGGAGAGTCGCAAAATGCCCTGAACGCCAGCCTGAGCGTAAATGGCGTGGCCTTATCCGCGTCCAGCAATAAAGTTTCCAGCGCCATTCCTGGCGTTGAACTGGATCTGTACAAAAAAGGCGACTTCACGGTGTCGATGTCTCCGGACAGCGCGGGCGTGGCCAAGAGCTTGCAGACCTTCGTCGATGCCTACAATCAGGTGATCAACGAGGTGAAGTCGGCGCGTTCAGGCACCATGAAAGGCAATGCCTCCATTCTTGACATCCAGACGCGCTTGCAGCAAGTACTGTCTGTTGGCGTGGCGGGGGCGGACCCGGTCAATTCCTATGCGTTCTTGTCTCAGGCGGGCATCGCGTTGCAAAAAGATGGTTCGCTGAAGCTGGATCAGAATGCGTTCAACGATGCATTGAAAAAAGACAAGCAGGCCGTCAGCAATTTGTTCGGCAATGCCGCCAATACCGGTTTTGCCCAACGCTTCAACCTGGAAATCAATGCTATGCTGGGCCCCAGCGGCGTGATCGAAACCAGCAAGAGTTCCATCCAGACTCGAGTGAGCGCGGAAAAGCTGGCGCAGGGTTCCTTGCAGTCCCGGCTGGACACCAAGCAGTCGCAGCTGCTGCAGCAATATACCAGTTTGAACGCCACCCTGGCCCAGATGCAGGCCGGCTCCAGCAGCTTGTTCAATTTGATTTCCAAGTAAATGGAAGGCGGTCCAGATCGCCTTGCGGTTAAAAAAGATGGTGACCCATGCTGAATTCACGAATGCTCAAGCAGTTCAATCAGGCTTATGCCAATGACGCCTTGAAGGCGGCAGTGTATGGCGCGAGTCCGATTGGTATCGTCGTGATGCTCTATGAAGGGGTGATCAAAGCGGCCATCTCTGCCAGCATAGCCATCGACGCCGGCCGTTTCGATGAAAAAGCCCGTATGATTTCCAAGGCGGTGGACATTCTGGAAGGTCTGCGCATCGCCTTGGATCTGGAGCAGGGGTCGGAGGCGGCGGTCAATTTGAATGACCTGTACATCTATATGAAGATGCGCTTGGCCCAGGCCAGCCTGAAGAACGACAAAGAGATTCTGTCCGAAGTGAAGAGTCTGATGGAAACCATACTGCCGGCCTGGCAGCAGGTGGATCGAGATCATGCGGCGGCGCAGGCTGGAGCCAATGCCAACTCCGGGGCTTGAGGCCGTCATGGAGCAGGACTTAGACGCCAAGAACTTGGCGCTGGCCGATTTGATTCGGAAGCTGGAGTCTGCCATCGGGCCGCTGTTGGAGGCGGCCAATCAAAGAGACAGCGCCCGTTTCTCAGCGCTGCTGGCGCGCAATGAGGAGCAGACCAAGCAGCTGTTGCAGCGCTTGGAGGCGGGGGAGCGAGATCGCTTGAGCGCGGAGCAGCGCGCCACGCTGAAGCGCTTGCTGGCGACGCGGGAGGAGGTTCAGCAGCAGGTCGCAAGCTGGGCGGATCATGTCAAGGAAGAGCTCAAGGCCTTGAGCCACAGTTCTAAACTCCACCGCCAATACAAAGGATGAGGTCCCTGTTTCTTGGGCGCTGGGCATGGCGCGAGGCCCGCCGGGCGGCAAGGTTTTGGCTTGGGTTGTGCGGTTTTTCGCCATAAACTTAAAGTCACTGTGGACGCTCACCCAAGAGGGGATTCTCCATGACCGGCGCCTTCCCATATCTGATGATAGTGCTCTGGCTTGCTCTGGCCGCTGCCGTCGTTTATCTGTTTCGCCGCTTGCGGCGCCTGGAAGGCAAGCGCGATAGTCTCACTTCCCTGTATCTGGACCAGCAGCAGCAGCAGATCAGCGCTTTGCAGCGCGATGTAGTCAGGCTGCAATCCAAGCTGGAGCATCAGTCTGGCGTCGAGACGGGATTGAGTCCCTATAATCAGGCCATCGAGATGATACGCCAGGGGCTGACAGCTTCGGAGGTCGCTTCCCGCTGCGGCATTTCCCGTAGCGAGGCGGAGTTGATCGTATCGCTTTATCGAAATAGCCCCACTTCATGATTCCATCGCTTCCCAACGCCATCTCTAGCTCGACGCAGGGTTCCGCGCTTACGCCGAACCAGCTGCGCACTACTGTCGATGGTAGCCGTCTGCTGCAGGCGCTCAGCCAGCCTGACAGCTTGCCCTCGCTGATGGTGGGTGAGTTGTTGACCGCCAAGGTGGCGGATCAGTTAGGTAATAATCAGCTGGCGGTTTTGATCAAGAACGCGCTGTTTACTCTGAGCCTGCCCCCAGGCGCCAATCCGTCCGGCGACACTCTGAATCTGAAGGTGGTGTCGCTCACGCCGGCGCTGACATTCGCCCTGCAGGATGAAGGCAAGGCCGCACCCGCGCCGCAGGACGGCTCAGTTGCCGTCAAGCTCAGTACCGCCTCCCGCTATTTGACCACCCTGCTCAATGCCGGCGAGGCAAGCTTGACCGACAAAACGGGCAAGACTCTACAACTGGATGCCGGCTCCCAAGCGCCAGAGCAACTGGCCAAGCAATTGCAGAGCGACGTCAAGCAGAGCGGCCTGTTCTATGAGTCCCACCTCAAGGATTTCAGCAATGGCTTGCACACGCTGGAGCAATTGAAACAAGAGCCCCAGGCCAAACTGACCCTGACCCAGCAAGCGCTGGACGACGGACAGAAAAACCCGTCGCTCAAACCGCAGCTGCAGGAGTTGGGACATCTGGTGCAGCGGCAACTGGATGGTTTGGAACAGAAAGCCGTGCAATTCCAAGGCCTCGCTTGGCCGGGCCAGCCTATGCAAATGCAGATCCAGCGCGAGCCGATGGAGAATGAACGCCGTGGCGATGGTCGGGAGGAAATCCCGGTTTGGAGCACCAGTTTGTCGCTTGAGTTGCCGGCCCTGGGGGGGATGGGCGTGCGCGTAAGACTGGTGGGGCAATCGGTGCAAGTGTCTTTTCAGGCCGATGACGACGATACCGGCCAGATGATCCGGCAGCATGCCGCGCGTCTGCGCGATGGCATGGCCTCGGCCGGACTGGTGCTGGCCGGACTGGCAGTGAATCCAAATGAACCAGCAGAATAATGACGACAAGCGCCGCTCCGCGGTGGCGCTTTCCTACCAAGACGGTCAGCGGTCCCCTCGCGTGGTGGCGAAAGGGTATGGCCAGATGGCGCAGCGCATCATCGAGTGCGCGCAAGACGCAGGCGTTTTCGTTCACGATTCGCCAGAGCTGGTCTCCCTCCTGATGCAGGTTGACCTGGACAAGCATATCCCGCCCGAGCTTTATCGCGCTGTCGCGGAAATCCTCGCCTTTGTCTATTACCTGGAACACCAGGCCGGCCATTCCCAGACCGAATTCGATGACTGGATGGCGCGCCGCGCGCCCGTCAGCAATCCCTGATCGCGCCTCTGGCGCCGACTGGCGCAATCGCCTATGCTCAGCCGATTGGTCTCATTTCTGGAGAGTGGCATGCGTATTGGTTATATCGGACTTGGCATCATGGGGCGCCCTTGCGTGCTCAACCTATTGAAAGCGGGCCATGAGGTTAGCGTATGGGCGCGCAGCCGGGAGCGCGCGCAACCCGTGCTGGACGCGGGCGCAGCATGGGTGGAGAACCCTGCCGAACTGGCCGCGCAGGTAGAGGTGCTGGTCAGTAATGTGTCCGATACCTTTGACGTCGAGCAGGTGTTGCTGGGCGAGCAAGGTGCGATCCATGGCGCAAAGCCTGGCCTGGTTTGCGTCGATATGAGCACTATTTCGCCCAATGGCGCGCGTCGCATTGCGGCGGCGTTGGCGGAAAAGGGCGTCGACTTCCTCGACTGCCCGGTGTCGGGCGGGGAAGTGGGCGCCATCAACGGCACGCTGACCATCATGGCGGGCGGCAAGGCGGAGGCGTTGGAAAAAGCGCGGCCGGCGCTGCAGGCTATGGGCCAAACCATTACCCGCATCGGCGACAGCGGCGCCGGTCAAGTCGCCAAGGCGTGCAATCAGATCGCCGTGGCGGCCGGCGTGGCGGCGGTGGCGGAAATCGTCAAGCTAGCGCGCGCCTGCGATGTGGATCCGGCGCCGGTGCGCGCGGCGCTGCTGGGGGGATTTGCCCAAAGCCGGGTATTGGACGTCCACGGCCAGCGCATGATAGACGACAATTATGCGCCAGGTTTCAAAGCCAAGCTGCACGCCAAGGACATGCATATCGTGATGGAGACGGCCAGAGAGCAGGGCGTTGCGCTGCCAGCGGCGGAACGTGCCATGCAGCTGATTGATCAATTGGTGGCGCAAGGAGACGGGGAGCTGGACTCCTCCGCAATTGCCAGGCTGATCTGGCAACAGAATTGAGGGTGAGATGAGAAAGGGCCGCGTCCATGACGCGGCCCTTTCTCATGATCGGGTGGCCGTTTAGCCGCCGATGCGGTCCTTCAGTTGCTTGCTGGCGACGAAGGCCACTTTGCGCTTGGCCGGAATCTGGATGGTTTCACCGGTTTTCGGGTTACGACCGGTGCGGGCGGCGCTCTCCTTCACCTTGAATTTGCCGGCTACGATGCTCAGCTCGCCATTGTCGGCCAGAGTGTCCAGCAGAACTTCGTCAAAGGCACCCAGCACGCGCAGGACATCGGCTTTGTTCAGGCCGGACTTGTCAGAGAGGAGGGCAATCAGTTCGGCTTTGGTCATGGAGTATCTTCCAGGAGAGTCGTAAAAGCGCATTTTCCGTGATTTTCATACAACAAGAAAGCTGGCTAAGCTTTTTTTGTCGCGTGAACAGCCATGAGGTCGGGCATGGCGCGGCAGCGGCATCCGCTCAAATGAATAAAGCCCCGGCTGGCGGGGCTTTTGTGGTTTCGCTGACACGCCATGACACGGCGTGAAAGTTTACTCGATTGTATCTGAATATTGAGTAAGTGGCTGTAAGCCTTGCCTGACAATGATCTTGCTACTCGCGTTTTTCTTATGGGTACACCCGTGTGTACACGGAAAACCGGAGTGCTCGTGTCGTCGGTGCGTTCTGGTTCGATGAGCCGGTCATAATCGGGCAGGTTCGATATTGTCTGACATCGCATGGGGTTAATGCCGCACGCGACCACGCGGGCAAAAAAGGGCTTGCAGCGGCTCATTCATGGGGTTGGTTTTCGCAAACGCACGCGAACGGCACTTGCATCCCCTGGCGCCCATACATCTGAGCATTGCATGGGATTGTTTTCGCAGTCGTTCATGGGGTTGATTTCGCAAATCAGCCGATCAAGTGATTGATGGCCGTCTGCGCGGCGTCGATTCCGTCCACCTTGAAGGGCATGTGCTGCGTTTCCTGTCGGAGTTGGTCAAGGATGGCTTGGGCCTTCAGGGCGTGATACTGGCGGACGGACTTCAGCGTCGCGGCCTGCGCGTGCTGGATGTGCTCGTTGATGGCGATGAAGTGCGACTCGGCCACGCGCGCCGGCGTGTCCTGGCCGCGCTGCAGCGGCACGACATAGTCCGGTTCACGGTAGATGACGATGCGGTCGCGCGGCCGGACCAGCTGGGCGACGATGCCCAGCACGATGAAGATGATGAAGATGATCGACATTCGATCAGCATAGCATCGGCGCCGGCGGCGCTGAATGCTTACTTTTGCTTACCGGTCGGTGGTTCGTCGCCGGCTGCCTGATGTCTGGTTTTGTCAGCCTCTCATGGGCTTTGCTTGTGCCGCGGTGGGAAACCATCATTTACCATCGCCCGCGCGCCACGCCATCGCCCAAAATGCTAACAATTCCTAACATCTCATGGGGTTCGCTTCCCCTTGCCAACTCAAGTTTTCTCTAGCCTTCATGGGGTCTGCTTCGCCCGCGCCTTATGATTTCCTAGTAGACCAGCGCGGTTCGCTTCACGCGAACCTTATCATTTCTTATCAGCCTCGTGCGGTCGCTCCCTGCGCGAAACCCTAGCAATTCCTAGCATTTCACGGGGTCTGCTCCAGGTGCTGACGTGATAAAACGTGATCGCTCATGGGGTTTGCTTGAGGCTGCAGGATAACAGTTGATATCCGGCCACCGGCTACGCGGTAGGCCGCAAGATCAACATTTCACAACACGTCATGGGGTTTGCTTGCGCTTCGGCGTGGTGCCGTTCTGCGCGGCCCGTCTCTTGGCCATTGGCCTTGCGGTAGGCATCGCCTTGCAGCTGGACTTGGAAATAGCCGGGGAAGCCGGTGAGGTGGGCGGTGCGGTCTTGGGTCTGGGTCATGGCTATGTGAAATGTTATAACATAACAATTGCAGTTTAGCAGAATGTGGATTTCCAAGAAAAGAGGCGCGATGCTGGCCGCGCCTGGTGGGGTGAACTGGTGGTGATGCCAGCCGCTGGCCGGGCTGGCCTCCTGGGATCGCGTATATATAGCGAAAACATGCGGGAACAGCGGGAACGCGGGAACAAGGCTTGCAAGACATTGAAAATAAAGGGATATGTTGTTCCCGCTCTGTTCCCGCTTAGGGTGTTTTGTTCCCGCCTGCTGTCGCCTGGCTGGCGATGTGTTCCCGCCTTGTTCCCGCGCTGTTCCCGCATTTTGGCGGGGTGCGGGAACAGGTGAAACCCTTGCCAGACAAGGCTTGCAGGCGGTTTTTGAGGGCTTGTTCCCGCGTTCCCGCCTGTTTGCATCGCTGCCTACACGTGCGCGCGCTTGCGCGTACTGGTCGCGAAACCTGCAGGCGTGCGCATGAGGCAGTCAGCCAGCCAGCTCGTCGCCGGGTTCGTTGGCGGCCTCCAGGTCCACCGACAGCATCAGGAAATACCGCCCGCCTTTCGGGTGGCTGGGGGTGCGCTGTTTGCTGGTGAAGTGGCCCGGTTTGCATTGGAGCATGCCGGCGGCGGCCAGCGCCTTGCACGCCTTGTCCCGGTCGAAGCCGGCGATCACTTCCGCGTCGAACACGGCCGGCAAAACTAGATATTCCGGCTCGCCGTCTGTGGTGTAACGGCGATAGCCGGCCAGGTTGGGCACGCGCGGCAGCTCCTCGGCAATCGGCAGCGCGATGAAGCGCGCCAGGCCGTGAGTGTCCAGAAAGTGGCCTGCCTGCCGGGTAATGGCCTTGTCCTCATGCTTGCCGGCGCCGTTGATGGCCAGCCATTCGCGGGAGATGCGGCGCATGGCCTCGCGGCCCACACCAGCCGCCCAGCCAGTCAGCCCGCACTCTGTCGCCAGCTCCAGCGCCACCGCCAAGACGGCGAAACGGGCAGCAATGCGGCGGGCCTGGCCGACAGCGCCGGCGGGCAAGGCATCACGCCATGCCGCCATGGCTTCGCGCAGTCGTGCGGCGATCTCGCAGCGATGGGCGGCAACATGCGCGATGAACGCGCGGCCGGCGGTCCCATGATGGGCAATGGTGGCGTCTTTGATCGCCTCCGCCAGCTGGCCGGGCGTGTCATGCTCATGCAGGCATTCGAACGCGCCATAGCCGGCGCCAGCGTCTGCAGGAATGCTTGCCAGGCGGGTTTCCTGGCCCGCCTTCACCCGCTTGCCGTTGCCGCTGAGGAACTGGCCAAGTGGATGCTCTCCGGTGGACAGCGCCAGCACGCGCCAGCGCGGCATCTGCCGGTTCCCGCCTTCCTTCGCGCCTTGCGCCTTGCCTATGCCGTTGAACAAGCGATAGCTGGCCATGCTGACGGCGTCCGGGCTGCCCTGGCCGACTTCGTCCAGCACCATCAGGCCGTCATTGCGCGCGGCGGCGCTATTGGCCAGCGCCAGCGGGGTGGCGTCCCAATTCAAGACCTGCAAGTCAGGATGGCCCCAAACTGAGCCGGCCATGCGCGCCACGGTGGTTTTGCCGTCGCCGGAGTCGCCAAACAGGTGAAAGCCGCCTGATTCCAGATCCACCAAGCTGGCCAGCGGCGCGGCAAAGGCGCAGCCCAGCGCCAGCATGCAGCGGCTGTTGCCGGCAGCGAGGCGGGCCACGTTGTCGCGCCAGCTGCCCACGTCGCCTGCGGCCTGGTACGCCTCGGCGCTGCTGAGGTCGCCATTGTAGAAAACCGGCTGCTTGGACTGCCCCAGCACCTCGCCAGACGGCAGGATGTAGGCGCCATGCTGCCAGCCGCCGCGCTCGGTGACGCGGTGCAAGGTGTTGTCGCCATCGGTTTGCAGGTATTCCGCCAGCCGCTCTTGCAGGCCGCGGCGCGAGGAGATGGCCAGGCCAGCATCCCGCAGCATCGCCCA
The DNA here is from genome assembly GCF_008275125.1 of Chromobacterium paludis. Lineage (NCBI taxonomy): Bacteria > Pseudomonadati > Pseudomonadota > Betaproteobacteria > Neisseriales > Chromobacteriaceae > Chromobacterium > Chromobacterium paludis. Next base: position 2,968,848 of record NZ_CP043473.1, on the reverse strand, counting down.
GCCTTCACGCTCGCCCGCCAGGCGGAGCGGAAAGGCCACGCGGCGAGGCGTGCCGCTGCCACGACTGCGCCAGGACAGAATGCGATACTGGCGGCCGGTTTCGTCTTCGCCTCGGCCGATCAGCTCCAGGCGGTCGCAGAGGGAGACAGGCGGCAGTTCGGTCAGCTCGCCGGTTTCCGCGTTGCGCTTCACGTCGATGAACTGCACGGCGTCGTGGGTGACTTGATAGCGCGGGCGCAGCGTGAACTTGTCCGCCTCCAGCGCATTTTGCAGGGCTTCCAGATCGTTCTTGCTCATTGCGGCTTCCTTGTTGCGGTCAGCACGTCCAGCCAGTCAGCGCCGGGCGTGCTTGGTGTCAGAATGCGGACTTCGCGGCCATCACTCACGAGGCGGCGCGCAAGCGCTTCTGCGGCCTTCTGGCCAGTTTGGCTGGCGTCGTTGTCGGCCATGATGAAAACCTCGCCAGCGGCGTCAGGAATCGCGGCATTGGCCATTCCCCAGGCCGACACGGCCGCCCAGCACGGCATGCGGCTGCCCAGGGCCACGGCCAGCGCGGTTTCGATGCCTTCGGCCAGCGCCAGCCGGCCATCCTCCGGCGGCTGCAGACGGATCGCCGCGCCGCGCATGTCGCCTTCGCGACCGGCCATCAGCTTCTTGACCTTGAGCGCTTCGCCGCTGGTTGGGTGGCGGATGTCAGCCTTGCCGCCGGCGTCGTTCAGGTAGGTGCGATGCAGCGCCACCAGCGCGCCGGATGGCGACGACACAGCGCCCAGCATGGCCGGGAAGTGGCCCAGCAGCACCGGCCGGCCAGCGACCTCAGCCCAATAGGGCAGGGCAGGATGATGGCGCAGCGCATCGGGGCACGGCTCCAGCACCAGTCCACGGCCGGCCAGGTAGCGCGCCACAGGGTCGCCGGCGGTGATGGCTTCGGCCTCTTGCCACAGCCGGACGATGGCGGCCCGCTGGTCTTTTTGGCGTTTTGCCGGTGTTTGGGCGGGTGTTGGCCGTTCGGGCAGGGGTTGGGTGCTGTCGAGGCCCAGCACGCCCGCCACGGCGCGCGCAGCAGCCAGGAAATCGCAGCCAAGCCAGTGCTGCACCAGCGCGAAGCCGTCGCCGCCCTGGTTGTCGATGCCGCGGCAGACAAAGCGGCCGCTGCCTTTGTCGATCCACTGAAATCTGTCAGTGCCGCCGCAGGCCGGGCAAGGCTGATTGCGGCGCCGGGCCAGCACCTCGGCGGAGATGCCCATGGCGGTCAGGATGTCCGGCCAGCGTCCCACTGTTTGCCGGCGTAGTTCGTCGGTGTTAAATCGCATGAATGCCTTTCGCAGACGTGAGGAGGCCCGCACCCGAGAACGTGCTCGGGTGTGGGTCAGGGCCGCCCCATCGTCAGATTGTTTCTTGGTATTTATGCAGCTGAAACAGCTACTTTCCTGGCGTGTTTCGAATGGTGTTTGGTCTTCGGGCTGACCTCTGCGGGAAGACGTTTCGCAATGCGAGCCTCAGCGGCTTCGATCTTCTCCATCATTGAGGTCGCATCGCCGAATCTCGTAAACTCAAAACTTCCATCGGAGTACTTCACCAGTGAAATGCTGGCAACGATCTGCTTGTCTTGGCTCATGCTAGTTCTCCTTTGGTCGGCAGCGCGCGAGCGGTAGCAATGACGCCGCCTTCCAGTTCTGCAAAACGGGCCACTTCGCCCATTAGACGCAGAGCGTGGCCCATGTGCTGCAGGACTGTGACCTCTTCGCCAGTATCTGCCGCACCATAGTTCAACACCAGTTCACCAAGCATGGCGATGGTTATAGCGACATCGGCTTGCAGCATTTCCGCATGACTGGCGGCAAGATCGCATAGCGCAGCGTCTGCAGTGCGCTGCTGGAATGCCTGATGATGGTCAGCAAGGAGTGTGAGGCTGTTTTCGAGGTATTGGGCCATTACCGCACCTCCGACACGTTGAAGCCTTGGGCGGCCGACAGGATGACGGCGCGGCGGCCTTGCGAAACCAACAAGCGAGCGAGCGCGGCGGCTTCGGCCCTGGTGGGCGTCGTTGCGATGGAAACAGCGAAAAAGGGACGGATGGCGCGGAGAGCGCGCAGGGCGATGCTAGGCATGGTGACTGCCTCCTTTGTGGGTTTAGGCCCACCAGCCGAGGCTAATCGGGGGTGGCAGGCGCAGGGCGGGATTAGCCTTACTGGCACAAAGGAACCAGCGCATCCGAGGATGCTCCCGCCGAGGCCCGCCATGAAAATGGACGCACCAATGGCGTGTAACGGACGTAAAAAATGCCGCATATGGCGGCTATCCGCCTTTGTGTTCGAGAGGCTAATCCCGGCACTGATGAGCAGTGCACGGCCATTATGTCCCGCTGGGCATAGAGTGGCAAGGGGCATCATGCTGAAATCCTCCCCGCAACATCATTGGCCGGGATAGCAAGGCGCTGGCGCTGCTGATGGTAAAAGGCTGTCAGCTTGATCTTGCGCTCGTCAGACGGTACTTGCAGGGCAATCAGCCGGGTGTTTTCTGTCTCCATTAAGTCCAGCAGGCGCAGCTCGATCTTGCTCAGGCTATTGCGGTCGCGCTTTATGCGTTTACCCGTCAGTATCTGATTAATCAGCAGCGCCTCATTGCTGTAGTGGTATCTCTTCGTCTCTTTGCCTTGTGCTAGCCGGGATAAGTGCAGCATGTCGCACATGCCACGGTATCGAGAACCGGCCTCAATGCGCGCCATGGCCCACTCATCCGGCCCGGACTGGCCACGAATCAGGGCGTCTATTTGCTCATCGCACCAGACGGCGAAGTCCATATCCAGCCATTGAGCAAAGCGCACGGCCAATTTCGGATGAAGCCAGGTGCCTTGAGCGTTACCAGATTTTCCGGTATCGCCCCCGCGCTTGGTCTTGAAAAAGGGGATTTCCCCATATTTGCGCGTGAGTGCTTCCAGGTACTTTCCCGTTTCAGGCAGTGAAAGCCAGTCATTCGGGCGCTTCCCGTACCTTGCTGCCGCAGTAGTCGCACAAAACCAGCCATCAGCGGTGAACTGCATCGCCTGGCCGTTGAAATCGGCTTGAATAAGCTTGGTCATGCGGCTTCCTCCTGCGAGCACTCGCTGAGCAGGACATAGCGGGCGACACCGCTATGCTTGCGGCCACTCTCATCAGTTACGCGGATGCGCTCGGTGATGATTTGGAAGCCCCTATCGCGCAATTCTTTCACACGTGCAGCAGGCTGAAAGATGTTTAACAGGGTGCGGGCTTCAATCGTGGTGACAGGGCCATCACGTAGAGCGTAGAGCAGGCGCATGCGTTGCGCCTCTGCGGCTGTGTCTGCGACATTGGAGAACGGGAGGGTGTGAGTGATTCCCATGGCGCTCCCCTTATGCAGCCAGAGTGTTGCGCTGAGCTTCCCAGCGCTCTAGCTCTGACAAATCAAACAGGGTAACGCCACCGAATTTACGGGGCGGTTTCAAGAACCAAGTGCAACAGGGTTAATGTTTAACAGCCTGTCGTGATTCAATCACAGCGTCCAAGTGTTCAGCAAACACCTCGATCGGCATCTTGAAACCCAGCACTGCGCGAGGCCGGGTGTTGAGCCGGTGCGCTATCGCATCCAGCTCTTCCTGGCTATGAACCGACAAGTCTGTTCCCTTGGGCAAATACTCTCGGATCAAGCCGTTGGCGTTTTCATTGCTGCCACGCTGCCAGGGGCTGTGCGGATCGGCGAAGTAGACTTGAATGCCGGTCCGCGCCGTCAGCTCTTTGTGCCGGCTCATCTCTTTGCCTTGGTCGTAGGTTAGCGTTTTGCGCAAGGCGGGCTCCGGTATTCGATTCAGCATCTGAGTTAATGCCTCCAACGCAGATGCCGCGCTCGCATCCGGCATTTTGGCCAACAGCACCAGCCGGCTGCTGCGCTCCACCAGCGTTGCCACTGCCGAGCGATTGCCAGCCCCTTTGATCAAGTCCGCCTCCCAATGGCCTGGGATCAACCGATCTTCAGCCTCGGGCGGACGCTCATGAATGCTGACCATATCAGGCAGCTTGCCGCGTCTATCCTCGCCTTGACTGCGCTTGCGCCGGCCATCCTGGCCCTGGCGGAGGCAGCGAATCAGTTCTTTGCGCAGCTCGCCGCGAGGCATGGCGTAAATGGCGGCATAGATGGTTTCGTGTGACACGTGGTAGGCAGGATCTTCAGGATAATGTTCACGCAGTCTGCCCTGGATCTGTTGCGGAGACCAGCCTTGGCGCAGGAGTTCAGCCACCAGCAGGAAGGCGGCGTTGTGCGGCAGGAGCTTGCGAGAACGCCGAGGGAGGCGCTGTCGCTGCCTAGCTTGACGACCGGCGGCGGCGGCGTCGTAAGCGGTGGGATTGATCGAATTACGACGAATCTCGCGGCTGATGGAGCTGGGCGCGCGCCGCAGCAGCCTAGCGATCTGGCGGAGGCTTTGACCTTGTGCGGCCATCTGCATGATGCAGGCGCGCTCTTCAGCGCAAAGTTGTTGGTAATGTGAGGCCATGGCAACACCTTATCAGGGTGTTGCACTTGGAGTTTGAGACCGCCCGGGGATGAGGGAAGGATGGATCATTTTTGATCCAGCGGTAAACTGTAGAACGCGCAACGGTATAACGCTGAGCCACTTGTGAAGGGCGGATGTATTTAACAGTCATGGTAACTCCTAATATCTAGCGATTAAGGAGGCCACTAGTGACGTGCAGGCGTGGGGCGGCCACAATCTGGCCGGCTAAGCAAGGGGGTGATAGAGATTCCCATATTGCTTTACCGTGCGCATCATGTTAAAACGCACCCGCATACCTGCTGGTATGCGCGTTCTCCAATTTGATAAAGATCGAGGCGCAGTCACTCAGTGACGCTACAGGAAAACATGACTCAGAATCATGTTTTCCTACTGGAACATGTGAATGTTTTGGGCAGCAAAGAGCCAGCCGGCAAGCTGGCTCTTTCTGTTTATGGCCAAATCCACGCAGCAATTGTAGCAAGGCGAATTGCCTCGCACCACAAGAAGTTGTGGCGTAGCATGGCTAAATTTCTACATTTTGTACTTATTAGAACTGTATGGAACGGTATGAGTCATCCCAATACGGGATAGGATTGAGGGAGACTGTTGTAGGATGGCAACGAAAAAATGCCAGGTGATTTTTAGAAATTAGTTTTTTGATTAAAATAATTCAAATGGAATTTTGGGTCTTTTCATCGTTATTTTCTTTGTGTTAAATTCCGCCTCCTTCACAGTTGGCCCTTGCTTTATGAGCTTATTTTTTTGAATACTGGTTGCGCTTCTGCAACATTCAATATTCACGTGAGTTAACCGGTCTTTTTCCTGCCTCTGGTAATAGATGTCACATTGTAAGGCTCGCCCTTGTCCAGCGCATTGAGCAGCCCGGCCCATTTATTCAGGGCATCGCGGCGCTCGTTGAAATAGTCGTGCCGGTTGTAAATCCCTTCTACACCCTTAATCTTGTGATTTAGGCAGCGCTCAGCTACCACCGGATCAATGCCCAGCTCTGCAAGGTGAGTGCGCGCAGTGCGGCGCAGATCATGGACGGTAAAGTCCGCCACGTCCGGCATGTGCGGCTTAACCTTGCCCATTGCGGTGCCGATGGTGCCTTCATGGATGTGCGGCACCATGCGGTGCTGCATCTTGCGAGCTGGCAGCAGCCAGTCACTTCGCCCGGCCAGCTCGAAAAGTTGCTGCAGCCACTCCACTGCCAGGGCTGGCAAGGGGATGTCGATAGGCTTGCCGGTTTTGCTGCGCTCGCCTGGCAGGTGCCAGACGCCGGCCTGCAGATCAAACTCTTCTTTACGGGCGGCGCATAGCTCCATCTTGCGGACGCACAGCAGCAATAGCAGACGGATGGAGAGGTCATTTTCCACGCTGAAGCCCTTGGCCAGCCTCATGGCGGCGAACAGCTTGGCCAGTTCGTCGCGGCTCAAGGCACGGTCGCGGGCTTCTTCCTTGCCGCCCGCATCGCCCACGTCAAAGGCGCTGGCCGGGTTGATCTCGATGATGTGGCGTTTGATGGCGTAGTCGAGCATGCGCCTTATCCAGCGCAATACATCGTTGGCAATGGATGGCGCGCCGCGCTTGACGATGCTTTGCAGCATTTCGTCAATGTGGCGGGGCTTGATGTCCTCCACCTTCATCCGGCCCAGCATCGGGCCTATGTCCTTGTCGATCCGGCGCCGCACGATGTCCGGGTGCTTCCAGCGGCCCAGGATCATTCGCTCGTAATACTCGTTCGCCAGCGCCAGCATGGTGATGGCGTTCGTCTCTTCCTCGATCTTGGCTAGGGCTGCGGCCTTGCGCTCTTGCTTCTCTGCGGCCACGTCATAGCCTAGTGCCACGCGGGCAGCCAGTTCCCGGGCGGTTGCGCGGGCCTTGGCAAGGGAAAGCTCGGCATATGTTCCAATCTGAACTGTTCTCTGCTTGCCGCCGAAGCGGTAGCGATAGCGCCAGACTGGCACCTTGTCGGCCTCTCGAAAGCGCAGCCACAGGCCATTGCCATCTGATCTGCCTTCAAAGTGCTCCCCGGCATTGACCCATGCCTTTATTCTCTTGTCAGTCAGTTTCGCCGTGGTCTTATCTTCTTCCTGCTCTTTCATGTCGCGCCCCAGAATAGTGAGTATCAGCCCCAAGCCTTTGCCGCTGCTAGATCAGCAAAAATCTGAACAGCGAATAGGGGTGTGTCCCAAAGTGAGTGTCGAAAAATGCCTTGGGTACACGTTTGGGTACACGCTAATTGTGCGCTTTGATGCGACGGATTGATACAGCATGAAATGAAAAAAGCCCCGACTGGCGGGGCTTGTGGCGAATTTCGCAACCGCTATGAATCGCGATGCGACATCATGGGGCCTTACTCGATGTTCTGTATCTGCTCGCGCATCTGTTCGATCAGCACTTTGAGTTCAACGGAGGCCTGGGTGGTGTCGGTGGAGACGGATTTGGAGCCCAGGGTGTTGGCTTCGCGGTTCAGTTCCTGCATCAGGAAGTCCAGGCGCTTGCCGGATTGGCCGCCGGATTTGAGGATGCGGCGGACTTCCGTCAGGTGCGTGGTCAGGCGGGACAGCTCTTCGTCCACGTCTATCTTTTGCGCGAACAGCGCGAATTCCTGTTTCAGGCGGTCATCGTCCACGCTGCCCAGGGCTTCTTGCAGGCGGCCGGACAGCTTGGCCATGTAGTTTTCCAGGATTTGCGGCAGCTTGGGCTTGATGGCGGCGACAATGGCCTCCATGCCGTCGATGCGTTCGATCAGCACGGCCTTCAGCTTCTCGCCCTCGCGCGCCCGCGAGGCATTGAAGTCGGCCAGCGCGGTTTGCAGCGCATCCAGGCATAGCTGGTGCAGCACCTCGGGCGCCAGCTCGTTGCTTTTCAGCACGCCGGGCCAGCGCATCAGCTCGCCCACGGACAGGCCGTGGCTGCTGCCGCACTGTTGCTGCACTTCGCGCGAGACTTCCATCAGGCGGCCGAGAAAGGCCTGGTTCAGCTCCAGCGTCGGCGCGGTGCTGTCCAATTGGTTGAGGCCGACGCGGCATTCCAATTTGCCGCGGGTGACGCGGGCGGCGATTTGTTCGCGCAGCTGCGGTTCGATGATGCGCAACTCTTCGGGCAGACGCATCTGCACGTCGAGGTAGCGGTGATTGACGGCGCGAACCTCAAGGCTCAACATGCCCCCTGGGAATTCCCGGGTGGCGGCGGCAAAGCCAGTCATGCTCAAGATCATGCGGGGCTCCTGTAATGGATGGATTTCCAGATGTTGGGCCCGAATTGCTTTGCTAAGCTCAATTCAGGGCCTGCGGACACTATATCAATAGCCATTCGATGACTCAATCCAGCAAGCAAACCCCTTTGCCGGCAGGCAGCCGCCTGGCCGAGTACACCATCGTGCGCCAACTGTCAGTCGGCGGCTTCAGCGTGGTCTATCTGGCGCTGGACGATGAGGACCGCAAATTCGCCATCAAGGAATACCTGCCGCGCAACCTGGCCGAGCGCAACGCGGAGGGTGAGATCACCGTTCCGCAGGAGCTGGACCGCGATGCCTTCAACCTGGGCTTGAAGTGTTTCTTCGAAGAGGGCCGGGTGCTATCCGGCATCTCGCATCCCACCGTGGTTCGGGTGTGCAATTTCTTCCGAGCCAATCACACCGTGTACATGGTGATGGAGTATACGGATGGCCGCTCCCTGGGCCGGGAGCTGGAGCTGGCTGGCGGGCGGATGCAGGAGCGGCAGATCCGCAAGTGGTTCGCCGCGCTGCTGTCCGGCCTGCGCGAAGTGCATAGCCAGCGTTTGCTGCATCTGGACATCAAGCCGGCCAATATCTATCTGCGGCGCAATGGCGTCCCCCTGTTGCTGGACTTCGGCGCTGCGCGGCAAACGCTGACGCGCAACGCCAAGCATTTCGCCGCGATGTACACCCCGGGTTTTGCCGCGCCGGAGCAATATGAAAAAGACCAGCCGCTGGGGCCGTGGACCGACATCTACGCCATCGGCGCCTGTCTCTATGTCTGCATGGGCGGGGACACGCCGCAGGCGGCCAAGGAGCGCGCCGTCAACGATAAACTGACGCCGGCCGGCCGGGCCTTCCGCCATCTGTATTCGCGCGAACTGATCGAACTGTGCGACCGCTGCCTGGCCCTGGCTCCCAATGACCGGCCCGCGACGGTGCTGGAGGTGCAGAAATGTTTGCAGCAGACTGACTATAGCGATCCCGAGCCCGCGCTGACGGGAGAGGGGAATCGATTGGTCGGCTGGATCCGGGGGTTGACCGGCGGCCGGCATGGAAAGGGAACGGAATGAAGCTGTCGATTTTCCAGGAGAGCCGCATCGGCGGACGCAGCTATAACCAGGATCGGCTGGCCATCGCCTATACGCGGGAGTCGGTGTTGCTGGTGGCGGCGGACGGCATGGGCGGCCACATGCGCGGCGAGGTGGCGGCGCAGATCACGGTGGATCTGCTCAGCGAGCTGTTCTATCAACAGGCGGCGCCCACGCTGACGCATCCCAACCGCTTCCTGGTGAACGCGATCAGTTCCGTGCATCAGGTGATTCTGGAATACGCGGCGGATCATCGCCTGCCGGATGTGCCCAGCACCACGGTGGTGGCGGCGGTGTTGCAGCAGGGACAGCTGTACTGGTGCCACGTGGGAGATTCCCGCCTGTATCTGATCGACCAGAAAGGCATGCGCTTGCGCTCGCGCGACCATTCCCAGGTGCAGCGGCTGATTGACCAGGGCGTGCTGAGCGAGGAGGCGGCCAAGACTCATCCCGACCGCAACAAGATTTATAACTGCCTGGGCGCGTCCAGCGATCCCAATATCGATATCGGCGAGCGTCAGCCCATCGGTCCCGGGTGTTCCGTGCTGCTGTGCACCGACGGTTTGTGGTCGCAGATTCAGGACGCCGAGCTGGAGCGGGTGTTTGCCGGCCGCAACGTCAATCAGGTGTTGCCGGCGCTGATCAATGTGGCGGAGCGCCGCGCGGGCATGGGCGGCGACAATCTGTCGGCGATTGCCGTGACCGTGCTGGATGACGATGTGGAGCTGGGCTTGCGTGAGGATGTGCTCGACACGCTGAAAAATCAGCCGCGGCTGGGCGGCCGGATGATTCTGGAATCCAATCTCGAAACCATGCATCAGGAAATCCTGGCCAGCCAGGTGGGCAAGGGTGGTTGAGCGGTTATAATCGCAGCCATTCGACCTTAACGATGGATCCATACATGCGCCCCTCTCAACGCTCCGCCGACGCGATGCGCGTCGTCACGCTGACTCGCTCCTATACCAAGCATGCCGAAGGCTCGGTGCTGGTGGAGTTTGGCGATACCAAGGTGATCTGCACCGCCAGCGTGGAGGAGACGGTGCCATCCTTCCTCAAGGGCAAGGGCCAGGGCTGGGTGACGGCGGAATACGGCATGTTGCCGCGCTCCACCGGCAGCCGCATGCGCCGTGAGTCCGCCGCCGGCAAGCAGTCCGGCCGCACGCAAGAGATTCAGCGCCTGATCGGCCGTTCGCTGCGCGCGGTAATCGACCTGGCCAAGCTGGGCGAGCGCCAGATCGTCATCGACTGCGACGTGATCCAGGCCGACGGCGGCACGCGCACCGCCAGCATTACCGGCGCCTACGTGGCGCTGGCCGACGCGATCCAGGGCTTGCTGGCTGCCGGCAAGCTGGCCGTCAATCCGCTGCGCGACCAGGTGGCGGCGGTGTCGGTGGGCGTCTACCAGGGGCAGCCGGTGCTGGATCTGGACTACCTGGAAGATTCCGACTGCGAAACCGATATGAACGTGGTGATGACCGGCGGCGGCCGCTTCGTCGAGGTGCAGGGCACGGCGGAGGGCGAGCCGTTCAGCGAGGCGGAGATGACGGCGATGTTGGCGCTGGCGCGCAAGGGCATCGCCGAGCTGCTGGCGGCGCAGCGCGAGGCGCTGGCCGATTAAGCGGGTTGGTGTCCGGCAACCGAAACAACGCCCTGTCGATGGCTGTCGGCAGGGCGGTTTTTTTATCGGGATTCCGCCGCTTTGGCGCGTTGGATGAAGTCGCGCAGGGCTTGGCTGAACATGGGCGCGGAGACGCTGAGATTGTCTTCGCGCTGGCGTCGCGACGCGGGCGGCGCAGAGCTCTGCACCGCGAGGATGCTGGCCTGTCCCTTGGCGTCGAAGACGAAAATCGGCGAGCCGCTATTGCCTTCCAATGAGTCGCAGCGATGGGTCAAGCGGCCATCGCGCTTCAGCTCGGTGGCTTTGCAATCCTTGTGGACGCGCAAGTGGCGCTGGTCGTCCACCGGATAGCCGCCCAGGGTAACGGTCCATTTTTTTTCGTTCAGCAGCTGCTTCAGCTGCTTGCTGTTGCCTGAAAACACGGGGATATAGCCTTGCTGCTTGCCCAGCGGCGTTTTCAGGCGCACAAAGGCGAAATCGCGCGGGCCGATGTCGGGCGGGATGTAGATGCCGTCCTTGCGGCGGAGCAGCCCCTTGAGAAAGGCGCGGTCCACATAAACCTCGGCGATCTGGCTGCGGTCTTCATACTCATTGCCCCACAGACCGACGGTAAAGCTGATGGCTTTATCCATTTTGCCTTGGTCGTTCAGGAAGCAATGCCCCGCGGTCAGCACCACATTAGGCGACACCAGGGTGCCGGTGCAGATATTGCGCGAGCGGGTTTGCAATTGGCCGACGGCCTGCCAGGGCAAATGGTCGGGCTGCACCAGCACGCGGTCATCCTTGCCGAAGAACAGGATCTTGTGTTCGCGGCTCAAGGGCGCGGCATGGGTGAGGGCGGGAAGCAGCGAGAGGCAAAGCGCGAGGCGAGGCAGTTTCATGAGGGAGCACCTGAAATGACAACGGGGCGCAAGGCGCCCCGTTCGATGATGCAACGCCGCTAGCCAAAAGCCGCGGCGCCGTTGCCTGAATTACTTGGCAGCGGAAGCGGCGGCCTTCTTGGCAGCGTGGTGCTTCTTGGCGTGGTGCTTGTGAGCCTTCTTGGCAACCGGAGCGGAAGCGTCGGCCTTAGCGGCTTGAGCCTTGGAAGCGGCGGCCTTCTTGGCTACGTGCTTGTGAGCCTTCTTGGCCTTCGGAGCGGAAGCGTCGGCCTTGGCGGCTTGAGCCTTGGAAGCTTCAGCCTTCTTGGCGGCGTGGTGCTTCTTGGCGTGGTGCTTGTGAGCCTTCTTGGCAACCGGAGCGGAAGCTTCGGCCTTGGCAGCTTGAGCCTTGGAAGCGGCGGCCTTCTTGGCTACGTGCTTGTGAGCCTTCTTGGCCTTCGGAGCGGAAGCGTCGGCCTTGGCGGCTTGAGCCTTGGAAGCTTCAGCCTTCTTGGCGGCGTGGTGCTTCTTGGCGTGGTGCTTGTGAGCCTTCTTGGCAACCGGAGCGGAAGCGTCAGCCTTGGCAGCTTGAGCCTTGGAAGCGGCGGCCTTCTTGGCTACGTGCTTGTGAGCCTTCTTGGCCTTCGGAGCGGAAGCGTCGGCCTTGGCGGCTTGAGCCTTGGAAGCTTCAGCCTTCTTGGCGGCGTGGTGCTTCTTGGCGTGGTGCTTGTGAGCCTTCTTGGCAACCGGAGCGGAAGCGTCGGCCTTGGCAGCTTGAGCCTTGGAAGCGGCGGCCTTCTTGGCTACGTGCTTGTGAGCCTTCTTGGCCTTCGGAGCGGAAGCGTCGGCCTTGGCGGCTTGAGCCTTGGACGCTTCTACTTTCTTGGCAGCGTGCTTCTTGGCGTGGTGCTTGTGAGCCTTCTTGGCAACCGGAGCGGAAGCTTCGGCCTTAGCGGCTTGAGCCTTGGAAGCTACTTTCTTCTTTTCAACTTTCTTGGCCTTGTGGATGGCCGGAGCGGAAGTGGCAGCCTTTTCAGCGGCGAAGCCGTTGGCGGAGGCCAGGCCGAAAGCAGCGGTCAGGGCGAGCAGAGCCAGCTTTTTCATTTGTGAAACTCCTAAGTTTCTTTGGATTGGGTTGAAACGGACATGAAATAGTCCTAATTCAGGGCGTGATGCTAGCCGTGGCAAGCCTAAAGCGTCTAGAAGAGGCATGTATCTCAATGTTACGGAATGTACATCAGGCCATCGGCCAACGAAGTTCGAAGCGCGCGCCGCCCATCGGAGAGGTTTCCACCTTGATGCTGCCGCGGTGGGCGCGGGCGATGCCGGCGACGATGGCCAGGCCCAGGCCGTGGCCGCCGGTCTTGCGGCCGCGGCTCTCATCCAGCCGCACGAAGGGGTCGAACACGCGGTCGCGGTCCTGTTCCGGAATGCCGGGGCCGTCGTCGTCGACGATGAGGCAGTACTGCTGCTTGTCGATCAGGACGTGGGTGGCGACCACGGAGTGAGCGTGACGGCGCGCGTTGGACAGCAGATTGTCCAGCGCGCGCGTGATCAGGTGCTCGTCGGCGGTGATGGCCAGCGCGTCGCCGCTGGGTTCTATCCAATGGATTTCCTGGGCCAGCGCGGCTTGGCCGGCGATGCGCTCGCGGGCCCAGGGCAGCGCGTTGAAGCTGGTGGGGTTCAGCGGCGCCTCCGGCCGGTCCAGCTTGGCGTGGAACAGCAGCTCTTCCACCAGCTTGTCGATGGCGTTGAGGTCGCGCTCTATGGCCTGGCGTTCCGGCGTGTCCTCATCGCCTTCCAGCAACGCCAGGCGGTAGCGCAGCCGCGCCAGCGGCGTGCGCAGCTCGTGCGCCACGGCATTGGTCAGGGTGCGCTTGCTGTTGAGCAGCGCGGCGATATTGTCGGCCATGTGGTTGAAGGCGATGCCCAGGTGCTGCACGCCGGAATGCGGCGGTAAGTCCACGCGCGCGCTCAGGTCGCCGTTGGCCAGGCGGCCGGAGGCTTTTTCCAGGGCCACCAGGTCGCGCCAGTGCGGCCGCATCCACAGGAAAACCGGAATCGCCAGCGACAGGCCCAAGAGGCCGAGCAAGGCGTAGTCGAACCACTTGAGCCGGTGCAGGAAGAACAGGTAGCGCAGCGGACCGGCCACCAGCAGGTAGTTGCTGTCCTGCAGCTTTTGCAGGAACAGGTATTTGTCCTCCAGCATGACGATCTCGCCGCGGTCCAGCGCCTTGCGCGAATCGTCATCCAGGATGTAGTTGCTCATCTTCTCGACTTTGACGCGGAAGGTGAAGCCGTAGTCGGAATTGGCCAGCGTTTCGCTCCAACGGTCTTCCGGCACGCCGCGCAGGTCGGCTTCGATCAGCGACAGCGTGGTGCGCAGCAGGTCGGCCAGATAGCGTTCGCCCACATCGTCCACGGCCTGCTTGTAGACCACGCCCACCAGGATGACCGCCACCAGGAAGCAGGACATCAGCAGCAGGTAAAACTGGATGAACAGGCGGCGCATGCGCGCTTACTCCCAGCCGGAAAGCGAGAACAGATAGCCGCGGTTGCGCACCGTCTTGATGCGGAACGGCTCGCTGGGGTTGTCGCCCAGTTTCTTGCGCAGCCGCGAGATGGCCACGTCTATGCTGCGGTCCAGGCCGTCGTAACTGACGCCGCGCATTTCCTTGAGCAGAATGTCGCGGTTCAGTGTTTCGCCGGCATGGCTGGCCAGCAGCCACAGCAGGTCGAAGTCCGAGGTGGAGAGCGGGATTTTCTCGCCGGCCAGCACCACGTCGCGGCTGACCGGGTCGATGGACAACTGGCCGAACACCACCTTGCGCGAGGATGGCTTGCCCGCCTGCGCGGCATCGGCCGCCGGCTGGGCCGGGCGCAGATGGCGAAGCTGGGCGCGCAAGCGCGCCACCAGCACCGAAGGCTGGGTGGTTTTCAGGATGTAGTCGTTGGCGCCCAGCTCCAGGCCCAGTATCTGGTTCATGTCGCTGTCCAAGGAGGTCAGCATGATGATGGGGCCGTCGAACTTGGGCCGCAACTCGCGGCAGATGGACAGGCCGTCCTTGCCCGGCAGCATGATGTCCAGCAAGACCATGTCCGGCTTTTCGCGGGCGATGGTGTCAAGCGCGGCGTCGCCGCGGGGTTCGACCACGACTTCCATTTCGTGGCGAGACAGGAATTCGCTGATCAGGCCGGCGAGGTCTGCGTCGTCCTCGACAAATACGATGCGATGGGTCATGCGTGCGTCCATACCTGGGATTGAGTCAATTGCCGGCAAGTATCTCGCGGTGCGCGCCCAGGCTCAAGTGCGGCGACGCCGCGCCTGGATGGCGCGTGCGGTCTCGCCGCGGCGGGGCGTTGGCCGCCGCCGCTGCCGGCGGCAGAATGAAAACACCCTCCCGCAGGGGAGGGTGGCTGGGACGGGGCGGCGCGCTCAGTGCTTGTGGCGCGCGTAGCGGTTCAGCGACACCACGCGGGTCTTGCCGATGCGGTGGCGGTAGATCTCGCGCAGATAGCACACGGCCTTCTGCACATGCTCGCGCGTCAGCCGGATGTCGTTGATGGAGACGAACTTCTTGTTGTCGCGGATCAGCTCGCGGTACTTCTTCTCGTACATCGGCTTGATGGCGAACCAGTTGGTGTCCAGGATCTTGGCCGGATTCTCGTATTCGTTGAGCAGCTTTTCCAGCATGGTCTCGTCGAAGTGTTCCGAGGTGATCAGTTCCAGGATCACGTTGTCCAGGCTGTCGTCGAAGCGATGGTTGCCATGGGCGAAGCAGCGCTTGATATAGGCCACGATCAGGGTCAGGAAATCGTCGCTGAGGCAGGGGCTCTTGGCCACCAGGGTAGTCAGCGACAGATTGGTGGACGCGCCTATCACCAGCGCGTAGCGCTTCAGCGTGGTGCTGGGGAACAGGTCGTTCAGATGGCGCTTCAGCCGGTTCAGGTCCAGGTAGGACAGCTTGTAACCCTTGGGCAGCGACAGGATGGCCACCACCGAGGAGCAGTTCTGGAAGAAGAAAAGTTGATTGAGCTTTTCCGCCGCGTAGCCGGACTGCTTGTATTCTTCCAGCGCCGCGCGGTAGCTCTCGCATTCGATGGGCAACAGGCTGATGCCTTCTATCGCCTGGGTTTGCTGGTTGAAGTGCGGCAGGTCGATGGAGCGGTAGAACAGGTCGTCGATGTCGAGCTTGTTGACGAAGCCGTCCGAGCCCAGCGGGTCCGATACCACCGATTCGGCGTAGGCCACGGCCACCGGGCCGGCCAGGCTCATGAACAGGTCGTTGGCGTCTAGCCGTATCGTCTCGCCCATGTCTATGCCGGCGCGCAGGAAGTAGTTTTCGTCGTAGTCGCTGGTGACGGCCTGGGCGGTCAGGATGTTGAAGATCTGCTGCGAGATGTACTGGTTGGCGTGACGCTCCATGGCGTTGACGTCCAGGTGCTCGATATTGCCGCCTTCGCTTTCCTCGGCGTAGCGCATGATGTCGTTGGAGATCAGCATCATGGCGTTCCACGGCCGGATGCGGCGCATCACGCTTTCGGCGCCGGCTTCTTCATTGACGAAGTTGTAGGAGAAGTCCCACTCCTCGGCCAGGTATTTGCACAGCAGGCGGCCGGCGTTGATGTGCAGCGCCTCGGAGCCCTCGGCATGCTGGCCCGAGATATTGGGCAGGATGCAGATGCCGCTGGTGAAGATGGGTTCGAACACGAAGCCGTAGTCGTCGGCCTGGCCGCCCTTATCCTCGCCGCGCGTCTCGAAGGTTTTGCTCATATACGCGTACTGCTGGGCCAGGCCGAATTCCGAGGCCATGCCGGAGCCGGTGCCGCCGCCGGCGCTGAAAATGTAGAAATATAGCCTGGACTGGTTGGCCTTGATGCCGCAGGAGTCCACCAGATAGGAGTGGATCAGCGCCCATTCCGGATCGGAGAAGCTGACCGTGTCCTTGTTCAGGATGATCTTGGCCAGATACTGGCCCAGGATCGGCGCGTTGCCGGCGCCGCCGGCGTGGACCTCGGCCAGGTCCATGATCTTCATTTTGTTGTAATTGCTGAAGAAGTCGCCCTGCTCGCCGCGGCGCGAGAAACGGATGCGTCCCTTGATGTCCTTGTCCAGATCGCCCAGCATCACCATGGGCTCGATCAGGAAGGCCGGCTTGGCGCTCTTGTGCTGGGCCAGCAGGTTGCGGTTCAGCCATTTGCGCGGGCGGCGCGTTTCCTGCTCCGGCGCGGCTTTTTCCTCGGCGGAAAATTCATTGAGGTAGAACTTGCGCGCGTT
The DNA here is from genome assembly GCF_008275125.1 of Chromobacterium paludis. Taxonomy (NCBI): domain Bacteria; kingdom Pseudomonadati; phylum Pseudomonadota; class Betaproteobacteria; order Neisseriales; family Chromobacteriaceae; genus Chromobacterium; species Chromobacterium paludis. The sequence continues at coordinate 2,952,268 of NZ_CP043473.1, read as the reverse complement.
ATAGACCAGGGTGGCCACGTCCAGCGCGATATTGGAGCCGCAGCGGCCCAGGCCGATCAGGCAGACCGATGGAAACGGACGTTCGACCACGTTGTCCTGGCCGTCTTCGCCATCGCGGGCGAAGGCCATGCCGCGCAGCGTGTCCAGGTGCTGCAGGATGCGGTTGGTGTCGTGCTCGATGAAATACTGCAGCAGGCCGGGCTGAACCCGTTCATTCAGTTGCAGCAGATTGCGGGGAGATGCCGGCTGGGGCAGGCTGGCTAGGAGTTCGTCGTCGCTGGCCGGGTGATTCGAGGATTGGTCGTACATAGATTGCATGATCATCCATTCTCTATTTCAGGGTGGACCCATTGCCGGGCCAGGATGACTGCCCGGCCCCGTTTCCTGTTGCAGCAGCAATTGTTTTTGGTGTTATTTACATCCCATTGTCAGGGGCAAATGGCATTTTGACCACAAAATTCTGCAAGAGCTGTGACTGGGATATGACAGGTGCGGCGTAGCCGCCGCAGGCGGGACGGGGGCGGAAATGCAAAACGCCGTCCCAAGGGACGGCGTGCGCAGCGGCGGAAGCGTGGTAGGTCAGACGCGGCGTGCCAGTTCCTCGGCCTTGCCCAGATAGTTGGCCGGCGTCAGCTCCAGCATGCTGGCCTTGACGGCGTCCGGCAGCTCCAGGCTCTTGATGAAGGCGTGCAGCGTTTCGCGGGTGATGCCGCCCTTGCCGCGGGTCAGCTCCTTCAGCTGCTCGTACGGATTGGCGATGCCGTGGCGGCGCATCACGGTCTGCACCGGCTCGGCCAGCAGCTCCCAGGCGGCGTCCAGCTCGGCGGCGATCTGGGCAGGGTTGATCTCCAGCTTGTTCAGGCCCTTCAGGCAGGACTTCAGGCCCAGCAGGGTGTAGCCGAAACCGACGCCCATATTGCGCAGCACGGTGGAGTCGGTCAGGTCGCGCTGCCAGCGCGATACCGGCAGCTTCTCCGCCAGATGGCCCATGATGGCGTTGGCCATGCCCAGATTGCCTTCGGCGTTTTCGAAGTCGATCGGGTTGACCTTGTGCGGCATGGTGGAGCTGCCCACTTCGTCCTTCTTCACCTTCTGCTTGAAGTAGCCCAGCGAGATATAGCCCCAGATGTCGCGGTTCAAGTCGATCAGGATGGTGTTGACGCGGCTCATCACCTGGTACAGCTCGGCCATGTAGTCATGCGGCTCGATCTGGATGGTGTAGGGGTTGAAGGTGAGGCCCAGGCCGGTGACGAAGCGGCCGCACAGGCTTTCCCAGTCGATGTCCGGGTAGGCCGCCAGGTGGGCGTTGTAGTTGCCGACGGCGCCGTTGATCTTGCCCAGGATTTCCTGGTGCACCAGCTGTTCGCGCTGGCGCTTCAGGCGGTACACCACATTGGCCAGTTCCTTGCCCATGGTGGACGGCGTGGCTGGCTGGCCGTGGGTGCGGCACATCATCGGCACGGCGGCCAGCTCGTGCGACAGTTTTTGCAGCCTGTGGATCACTTCGTCCAGCGCCGGCAGCAGCACGGTGTTGCGCGCGGTCTTCAGCATCAGCGCGTGGCTGAGGTTGTTGATGTCCTCGGAAGTGCAGGCGAAATGGATGAATTCGCCGGCGGCCATCACTTCCGGATTGCCGGACAGGCGCTCTTTCAGCCAGTACTCGATGGCCTTGACGTCGTGATTGGTGCGGACCTCAATGGCCTTCACTTCTTCGCCGTGCTCGACGCTGAAGTTGGCGATCACGTCGTCGATCTCGCGGATGGTGGCGTCGGAGAACGGTTTGACTTCCTCAATGCCCGGCTCGGCGGCCAGCATCTTCAGCCATTCCAGTTCCACTTTGACGCGGCACTTCATCAGACCGAATTCGGAGAACAGGTTGCGCAGGCCTTCCACCTGGCCGGCGTAGCGGCCATCCAGCGGGGAGAGGGCGGTCAACGTAGTCAGATTCATGCTGAGTATTTCCAAACGTGGTTTGCCAAACAGCGGCAGGTTGCAATACAAACGGTTCCGGCTAGCGGCCCCTTGAGTCAATGTAGCGTGGCGACGCCGCCTTGGCGGCGGCTTGTCTTTATCTCAAAAGAAACGGGCGTCTGGCGCCCGTTTGTTTTCGCTTACATGCCGGGCATCATGCCCTTCATGCCGCGCATCATCTTCATCATTCCGCCCTTGGACGAGAACTGTTTCATCATCTTCTGCATCTGCTCGAACTGGGCCAGCAGGCGGTTCACTTCCTGCACCGTCACGCCGGAGCCGGCGGCGATGCGGCGCTTGCGGCTGGCTTTGATCAGTTCCGGCTTGCGACGCTCTTCCATGGTCATCGAGTTGATGATGCCCTCGATGCGGCGCATGGATTTCTCCGCCTCAGCGCCCTGGATGCCTTTGGCCATCTGGCCGATCTGGCCCGGCATTTTTTCCAGCAGATTGGACATGCCGCCCATTTTCTTCATCTGCTGCATCTGCGCCTTGAAGTCCTCGAGGTCGAAGCCCTTGCCGGACTTCAACTTCTTGGCCATGGCCTCGGCTTCCTTCTGATCGATGCCCTTCTGCACTTCCTCGATCAGCGACAGCACGTCGCCCATGCCCAGAATGCGGCTGGCGATGCGGTCCGGGTGGAACGGTTCGATGCCCGTGACTTTTTCGCCGACGCCGATGAACTTGATCGGCTTGCCGGTGACGTGGCGCACAGACAGGGCGGCGCCGCCGCGCGAGTCGCCGTCCATCTTGGTCAGGATCACGCCGGTCAGCGGCAGCGCTTCATTGAAGGCCTTGGCGGTGTTGACCGCGTCCTGGCCTTGCATCGCGTCCACCACGAACAGCGTTTCCACCGGGCTGATCGCGGCGTGCAGCGCCTTGATCTCGTCCATCATCGCCTCGTCGATGGCGAGGCGGCCAGCGGTGTCCACCAGCAAGACGTCGAAGAAGTGGCGGCGCGCGTGGTCGATGGCGGCGCGCGCGATGTCTACCGGCTTTTGCGACACGTCGGACGGGAACCACTCCACGCCCACCTGCGAGGCCAGCAGTTTCAGCTGCTCGATGGCGGCCGGGCGGTATACGTCTGCCGACACCACCAGCACCTTCTTCTTCTGGGTTTCCTTCAGCCGCTTGGCCAGCTTGCCGACGGTGGTGGTCTTGCCCGCGCCTTGCAGGCCGGCCATCAGCACGATGGCGGGCGGCACGGCGGCCAGGTTCAACTCGTCGTTCTTCTCGCCCATCAGCTTGACGAGCTCTTCGTTGACCACGCCCACCAGGGCCTGGCCCGGGGTCAGGCTGCCCATGACGTCCTGGCCCAGCGCGCGTTCCTTCACCTGGGCGATGAAGGTCTTGACGACGGGCAGCGCCACGTCGGCCTCCAGCAGGGCCATGCGCACCTCGCGCATCGCGTCCTGGATATTCGATTCGGTCAGCCGCGCATTGCCGCGCAGGGTTTTCATCACGCCGGACAGGCGGCTGGTCAAGTTGTCTAGCATGGTGCTGTCCTTACTCTCTGCCAAGCATAGGCAGCTTGGTGTAGACTCTCAAACAGTCGATTTTACCACGAGCCGCCGCGTAAGCGCCCGGATTTGATCGCATACCCTTATATATGACCAGCCTACTGCTCGTTTTGACCCTGTTTCTGATCCTGTCCTACGGCCTGTTCACTTGGCATTACCTGGCCAACTGGAAAGGCGCCGCCCGTTGGCCGCGCAATCCGCGCACGGAGCACAGCCTGCTCGGCCTGCTGCTATTGGTGCAGGCCGTGGTGGTGGTGGCGCCGCTCAGCGCCAGCGGCGGCCTGGCCCTTGGCGTGGGCCACGCGCTCAGCGTGATGGTGTGGATCATGTTGTTGATCTACTGGACCTGCAGCTTCTTTTATAAAGTGGAGGGCTTGCAGCTGTTCATGATGCCGCTGGCCATGGGCGCGCTGGCCTTTGCCCTGGCCTTCCCCGGACGCCATCTGGTCAGCGACCTGTCCAATCCGGCCTTCGTGCTGCACATCCTGGTGTCCATGCTGGCCTACAGCCTGTTCGCCATCGCCGCGCTGATCGCCGTGTTGATGCTGCTGCTGGAGCGTGCGCTGCATCACCGCCGGGTGTCGATGCTGGCCAAGCAGCTGCCGCCTTTGCTCTCGTTGGAGAAAATGATGTTCCAGGTGATCGCTGTCGGTTTCCTGCTGCTGACCCTGACCTTGTTGACAGGCGCGGTGTTCTCGGAGGAAGTGTTTGGCAAGGCTGCGGCCCTGACGCACAAGACCGTATTCGGCGTGATCTCCTGGCTGATCTTCGCGGGATTGCTGGTGGGACGGCGTTTGCAGGGGTGGCGCGGCCGCGTGGCAATACGTTGGGCGCTGGCAGGCTTCCTGTCCCTGATGCTGGCATACGTGGGCAGCAAGGTGGTTCTAGAATTGATTCTGCAGCGCGGTTAGCTGCATGTCATAATTGAGCCGTTTTCCCCCAACTCGCGCAAGGAGTCCGTGATGAAAAAACTGTTCGCCGCCGTGGCGGCTTTATTGTTGTTGTGCAATGTAGCCTGGGCCGCCGTGAACCTGAATACCGCCACGCCCCAGCAGCTGGAGACGCTGAAGGGAATAGGCCCGGCCAAGGCCAAGGCCATCGTCGACTACCGCGCCAAGAACGGCCCGTTCAAAACGGTGGATGATTTGAAGAAGGTTTCCGGCATCGGCGATAAGACGCTGGAAAAACTGCGCAAAGACCTGGTGGTCGGCGGCGCAGCGCCGTCGCCTGCCGCCAAGCCGTCCCCTGCCGCCAAGCCGGCGGCTAAGCCCGCAGCCAAATAAGCAGGCGCCTGGGCGCTGTCGCTGACAACAAAACCGCCGTTCGTTTTCGAGCGGCGGTTTTTTCATCTTGGGCGCCGGGTTCGGCTGGGTGGCATGCCTCGGGGCTGTTGACGTTTGGTGGGCGGTCGCGCCGGGATGCGTTTTGCGCCGAATCGAGGCGTTTCGCGCGCCGCATAGTCATTCTTTGCCAGCGCGGAACAACGAAGAGTCGGCGCGAAAGGCACCCGGCCTGCGGCTTTGGCGTAGCTCAAACGCGATCCACTCACCAAACGTCAATAGCCCCTAGTGTCGCGAAAATGTCACTTGAACCGCATTCTGTTGCTTGCTGGCAGCAGTCTGGGGCTGGCTGTGCCGAGGCAAACGCTTTGTAAACATGGGGTTGGCGTTCATGTTGTTGTTTTTTTGGTATTTTGGCAGCGCCAAAACAGGCTGATCTTTGTTTTTCTGCAACGCCGGTCTTATATTGGCAACAGCGATCGACGGAACATACCGTCGGCACATAAATGTCCGGGCCAACGGCCGCAAGCCGCTGAGTCAACAGGACAAAATCAACTGACTTGAAAGGATCTGCAATGAACAAGAAGCTGATTGCTTTGGCGCTGGCTGCCCTGCCGGCTGCCGCAATGGCGGATGTGACCATCTACGGCACCATCAAGGCCGGTATCGAAGACAACAAGACTTATAGCTCTTCTTTCGGCACCAACGCCCAAGGCAAGCCGCAGAGCGGCATGCAAATCAATGACTGGACTTCCAGCATTGGTTTCAAGGGCAGCGAAGATCTGGGCGGCGGCCTGAAGGCGATCTGGCAGGTGGAAAGCCGCCTGCACATGGATGGCAGCAATGGCGGCTCCGGTGCTTCCAGCGATGGCCTGGGCACGCGCGACACCTTCATCGGCTTGACCGGCGACTGGGGTAAGGTTCGCTTCGGTAAACTGTCCAACTATGCCAACTCCGACATGGAACTGGTGGATCCGGGTTCATACAGCGGCGAAAGCGTAGGGGGCCTGGGCATGTTCACCCGTCTGGACGACCGCCACACCAATGCCTTGCGTTTTGACAGCCCGACTTACTATGGCTTCAGCTACGCCTTCCTGTACTCCGTTGATGAAAAACGGAACAACCTGAACAATGGTACCGGCCCGCGCACCAATAACTCCTTCACCAACATCGGCCTGAGCTACGAGAACGCCGGCTACTTCGGCAAGTACAACTATGGCAGCTGGGGCGATTCCAGCCTGGTGGGCGGCATGAAGGATTGGCACCGTCTGGAAGCCGGTTACAACGCCAACAATATTTACGTGGCGCTCGGCTATCAGCAAGCCGATGGTTATAGCCTCTCCCCGTACTACAACTCCACGGTTGGCACTACGGTGAAAGCAAACTATGCTAACGCCTTGGCTGCGAACGGTTCTTATGCGACTGCCGCTGCCGCTCAAGCTGCGATTGATGCTAGCAAAATGAAGGCCAAAGAGTTGGCTCTGACTGGAGGATATACCTTCGGTGCCTTCACTCCTTATATTTCCTATGTTAAGGGCTATGATGTTACATCGCTGGGTGGAACCATCAGCAATTCCGGCTATGATCAGTTCGTGCTGAGCCTGGACTACGCCATGTCCAAGCGCACCGAGGTCTACACTTCCTACGGCCACGTGAACTGGAAGGCTAGCGGCGTGGATAGCGAAAGCTCCTTCGGCGTGGGCTTGATCCATCGTTTCTAAGCGCTCACCCTGTTGGACTCGAGGACTGCTTCGGCAGTCCTTTTTATTTGTCAGGCTGGCGCGGGAGATAGACAGAGTTGGCGCGGATGCAGGCCGGATGGATTAGTCAGGGGACGCAAGGCGATTTTGCATATAATATCGTCAAAACCTCAATCCCATCGCGGCGCCAGAGCCCAAACCGGATCAATTTTCATATGGAAGCAACGGCAGGAATTTCCGGCCTCGGACGGGCCTTGGTTCAGCACAATATGTTGCTGCAGCAAGATGCGGACGCCATTCAAAAACACGCGGCGGCCTCGCATATCAGTTTTGTCGAGCAGTTGATACTGAGCAAGAAAATGAGCGCGCGCGAGGTGGCGGTATTCGCTTCGCGCATTTTCGGTTATCCCTTGCTGGACATGAGCGCGCTGGATATCGAGCAGCTTCCCAAAGGCTTGGTGGATGAAGAGCTGATCGCCAGCCGCCGTCTGCTGCCGCTGCTCAAACGCGGCAACAAGTTGTATATCGGCACCTCCGATCCGACGCAGACCTCTGCCTACCACGCCATTACTTTCAAAACCGGCTTGACAGTGGAGATCGTTGTCGTCGAAGACGACAAGTTGTCCAAGCTGGTGGGGCGTTACCAGGACAGCCCGGCCGCCGCCTTGAAAGAGCTCGAAGGCGAGGATTTTGGCGACTTGGAGTTCGCCGATCCGGAAGCGCAGGCGGACGCCCCGCAAGTGGAGGTGGACGATGCCCCGGTGGTCAAGTTCATCCACAAGATGCTGCTGGACGGCATAGGCGTGGGCGCGTCCGACATCCATTTCGAACCCTATGAAAAGTATTACCGCATCCGCTACCGCGTGGACGGCGTATTGAAGGAGGTGGCGCAGCCTCCCTTGCTGCTGAAGGAAAAAATCGCTTCCCGCATCAAGGTGATTTCCAAGCTGGACATCTCGGAAAAGCGCGTGCCGCAGGACGGCCGCTTGAAGCTGGTGATTTCCAAGACCCGAGCCATCGATTTCCGGGTCAGCACGCTGCCGACGCTATATGGCGAGAAAATCGTGATGCGGATTCTGGACTCCTCGTCGGCGTCGCTGGATATCGAACAACTGGGCTTCGAACCAGAGCAAAAACAACTGTTGTTGGACGCCATCGCGCGGCCCTATGGCATGGTTTTGGTCACCGGGCCGACCGGCAGCGGCAAAACAGTGTCGCTGTATACCTGCCTGAATATTTTGAACAAGCCGGACACCAATATCTCCACGGCGGAGGATCCGGTGGAAATCAACCTGCCGGGCATCAATCAAGTCAATGTCAATGAAAAGGCGGGCCTGACCTTCGCTTCCGCGTTGCGCGCCTTTCTGCGGCAAGATCCGGATGTGATCATGGTGGGCGAAATCCGCGACTTCGAGACCGCCGACATCGCCATCAAGGCCGCGCAGACCGGCCACATGGTGTTCTCCACCTTGCACACCAATAACGCGCCGGCCACGTTGACGCGGCTGTTGAACATGGGCGTCGCGCCGTTCAATATCGCCAGTTCGGTGCTGCTGATCATGGCGCAGCGTCTGGCGCGCCGCTTGTGCAACCATTGCAAAAAGCCGTTGGATATTCCGCAGGAGGCCCTGCTGCGCGCCGGCTTCGCCCAGGAGGAGCTGGATGGCAGCTGGCATCCCTACGGGCCGGTGGGATGCGATGAGTGCCGCAATACCGGGTACAAGGGCCGGGTCGGCATCTACGAGGTCATGCCTATCAGCGACGCGATGACGCGCTTGATCATGAAAAACGGCACCGCGATGGATATCTCCGATCTGGCCTTGCAGGAGGGCATGGTGAATTTGCGCCATGCGGGCCTGCTCAAGGTGAAGAAGGGCATGACCTCGCTGGCGGAAATCGAAGCGGTCACCAACGACTGAGCAAGCGGCTGTAAGGGATGGCGCAAGCTGCCTCGACAAGAGAAGAAGGAAGGCTGGACCAATGGCGACGACGAAGAAGGCAAGTCCGGGTCATATCTGGGAGTGGGAAGGCAAGGACAAGACCGGGCGCATCATCCGCGGCGAGTTGCGCGCGGAATCGGACAATGTGGCCAAGATGCAGCTGCGGCGCCAGGGCATCAATGTGGTGAAAATCCGCAAGCGCCGCGCCGGCTTTGGACGCAAGATCACCGACAAGGACATCACGCTGTTCACCCGTCAGCTGTCGACGATGATGAAGGCGGGCGTGCCTTTGCTGCAAGCCTTCGATATTGCCGCCAAGGGGCATAACAATCCGGCGGTGACGCGCCTGCTGCTGGAGGTGAGGGCCGATGTGGAGACCGGCATGTCCTTGGCGGAGTCCTTCCGCAAGCGGCCGCTGTATTTCGACAAGCTGTTCTGCAACATCATTGCCGCGGGGGAGACCGGCGGCGTGTTGGACGCCTTGCTGGACAAATTGGCCACTTACAAGGAAAAAGTGATGGCCATCAAGTCCAAGATCAAGTCGGCGATGATCTATCCGACGGCCATTGTCGCCACGGCCTTCGTCATCACTGCGGTGATCATGATTTACGTGATCCCGGCGTTCAAGGATCTGTTCTCCAGCTTTGGCGCCAATCTGCCGGCGCCGACCTTGTTCGTGATCTGGCTGTCGGACAAGTTCGTCCATTATTGGTGGCTGATCTTCGGCTCGATCTTCGGCGGGATTTTCGCGTTTTTCTATGCCTTCAAGCGCACGCCCAAGATGCAGGAACAGATGGACCGCATCCTGCTGCAGCTGCCTGTCATCGGCGACATCATACGCAAGGCCACCATCGCGCGCTGGGCGCGCACGCTGTCCACCCTGTTCACCGCCGGCGTGCCGCTGGTGGAGGCGCTGGAGTCGGTGGGCGGCGCGGCGGGCAACCAGGTTTATGCCGAGGCGACCAAGCGCATCCAGTCTGATGTCAATACCGGCTCCAGCCTCAGCTTTTCGATGCAGCGCACCGATTTGTTTCCCAATATGGTGCTGCAGATGACCGCCATCGGCGAGGAATCCGGCTCCTTGGACCAGATGTTGGACAAGGTGGCGGACTTTTACGAAGAAGAAGTCGATAACGCGGTGGCCGCGCTATCCAGCCTGCTGGAGCCGGCCATCATGGTGATACTTGGTGTCTTGATAGGGGGCTTGGTGATCGCGATGTATATGCCGATTTTCAAAATGGGCCAGGTGGTGGGCTGATGCTGCAGGACATCGCTTGGTTGCTGGCCACGCATCCGGCCTGGCTGGTGGGCGTGGCCCTGGTTTTCGGCCTGATGGTAGGTAGTTTTCTGAACGTGGTGATCCACCGCCTGCCGCGCATGCTGGAGGATGAGTTCCTGTCCGAGAGCGTGGATTATCTGGCGGATTGCGAGCGCATGCCGGCGCTGCGGCTGGCGGCGGAAGCGGCTGCGGCAGCGCTGGAGGCGAGGCCGTCCTACAACCTGTGGCGGCCTGCCTCGCATTGCCCATCGTGCCAAGCGCCTGTGCGCGCCTGGCAAAACATTCCCGTGCTGAGCTTTGTGCTGCTGCGCGGCCGCTGCGGCCATTGCGGCGCGGCCATCCGCGCGCGCTATCCGCTGGTGGAGCTGCTGTGCGGCGCCGCGTTCGGCGTCTTGGCCTGGCGCTTCGGCTGGAGCATGCCCTTGCTTGGCGCGATGGCGCTGACGGCGACTCTGCTGGCGCTGACTTTCATCGACCTGGACACCTTGCTGCTGCCGGACAGCCTGACGCTGCCGCTGTTGTGGGCCGGCTTGCTGTTCAATCTGTATACCGGATGGGTGCCTTTGTCATCCGTCGTGCTGGGCGCTGCGTTGGGGTATGTGTCCTTGTGGCTGGTGTATAAGTTGTTCAAGCTGGCGACGGGCAAGGAAGGGATGGGCTATGGCGACTTCAAGCTGCTGGCGGCGCTGGGCGCCTGGCTGGGCTGGAGCATGTTGCCGCTGATCGTGTTGTTGTCGTCTTTGGTCGGCGCGCTATGCGGCGTGGCGATGGTGCTCGCTTCGCGGGCTGGCCGCGGCCAAGCCATTCCGTTTGGTCCGTATCTGGCCGCCGCTGGTTGGATCGCGCTGGTGTGGGGACCGCAAATCGTGGAGGGCTATCTGTCATGGCTCTCCCGGTAATCGGCCTGACCGGCGGCATCGGTTCCGGCAAGAGCGCGGCGGCGGAGCGTTTCGCCGAGCTGGGCGTGGCGGTGGTCGATACCGATCAGATCGCCCATCGGCTGACCGGCGCCGGCGGAGCGGCGATGGCGGCGATCGCGCGGGAGTTCGGTTCGGAAGTGGTCGCGGCGGATGGGGCGCTGGACCGCGCCGCCATGCGGCAGCGCGTGTTTGCCGATCCGGATAGCAAACGCCGCCTGGAAGCCATCCTGCATCCGGCCATCTACGATGAGAGCGTGCGGCAGCTGCAGGCCGCGCGCGGCGATTACGCCGTCTTGGTGGTGCCGCTGCTGTTCGAGAGCGAACGTTATTTGCCGCTGCTGGCCCGCAGTTTGGTGGTGGATTGCAGCGAGGATGCGCAAGTCGCCCGGGTGATGCGGCGCAACGGATTCACCGAGTCGGCGGTGCGCGCCATCATGGCGGCGCAGTTGCCGCGCGCGGAGAGGCTGCGTCGCGCCGATGATGTCATCGACAATAACGGCGGCTTGGCAGAATTGAGGCTTCAAGTTGATGCCAAACACGGTTATTATCTGGCAAATCTTGTCAATGCGATGTTTTAAGGCTTGTTGCAAGCCGTGGAGAAGGGCAGATCTGCCGTGATCAGTTTCGAATTCCCTGTCACCGAACGCACCCGTATTCTGTTGCGTCTGGAATATCTGTACGGGCGGCTGGCCTACTTCATTGGCAAGGAGCATCCTTACGACCATCACGCCGCGCTGCAAGTGCTGTTCGAGTTGATGGAAACCGCCTCGCGCGCCGATTTGAAGGCGGATCTGCTGCAGGAGCTTGAGCGGCAGAAGCAGGTGCTGGAAGCGCTGCGAGAGAACCCCAATGTGGCGGAAGAGACGCTGGAGGGCGTGCTGGAGGAGATCGAGCGCGCGTCCGGCAAGCTGTTGGCGCTGACCGGAAAATACGGTCAGAACCTGCGCGAGAACGAATGGTTGATGGCGATCAAGCAGCGCGCCGGCATCCCCGGCGGCACCTGCCAGTTCGACCTGCCGTCCTATCACCTGTGGCAGCAGAAGCCGGCCGAGGTGCGCCGTCAGGATCTCAAGCGCTGGTCGGCACCGTTGATGCCGACGGCGGAGGCCTCGGACATCTTGTTGCGCCTGCTGCGCGACAGCGGCAAGACCCATCATTACATGGCGCGCAAGGGCGCCTTCCAGCAGATGTCCGGCGGCAAGGTGGTGCAGCTGATCCGCGTGGCCTATGACGACAACCTGGAGCTGCTGCCGGAACTGTCCGCCAATAAATATGCGCTCAACATCCGTTTCATCGGCGCCGTCACCGGCGAGGCGCGGCCGCGCCAGACCGAGCAGGATGTCGAGTTTTACCTGACCAATTGCAAGTTCTGAGTTACATGTCCGAATCCGTCCGCATCGTCGCTTGCCCCACCTGTCGCACGGAAGTGCGCTGGGAGCCGCAAAGCCGTTATCGTCCGTTTTGCAGCGAACGCTGCCGCCTGATCGACCTGGGGCAGTGGGCCAGCGAGAACTACCGCGTGCCGGCCGAGGAAGAAAACCCGCCGGGAGAGCCGCCACAGTCCCCGCATTGAGCGAGCGCCGCGCATAAAAAAACCGCCAGGTCTTCCGCCTGGCGGTTTTGCTTGGAGGGGACGGCTTCAGGCGCGCGCGGCCAGGGCGACGCCGGAGGCGAAGTAGCGCTTGACGCCGCTGAAGATGGCGTTGGCCATTTCCTGTTGGAATTCCGCCGTGATCAGCCGCTGTTCTTCTTCCGGGTTGGAGATGAAGGCGGTTTCCACCAGGATGGACGGGATGTCCGGCGCCTTCAGCACGGCGAAACCAGCTTGTTCCACTGCGTTCTTGTGCAGCTTGTTCAGCTCGCCCAACTGGCCCAGCACCGTCTTGCCCAGCTTCAGGCTGTCGTTGATGGTGGCGGTCTGGGTCAGGTCCAACAGGGTATGCGCCAGATACTTGTCCTTGCTGGCGATCTTGACGCCGCCGATCAAGTCCGAATTGTTCTCCGTCTGCGCCAGCGCCTTGGCGAAGGCGCTGGTGGCGCCTTTCTCGGATAGCGCGAACACCGAGGAGCCGCGCGCGGCGCGATTGGGTGCGGCGTCGGCGTGGATGGACACGAACAGGTCGGCGTTGAGCTTGCGCGCCTTGGCCACGCGCACGCCCAAGGGGATGAACACGTCGTCGCTGCGCGTCATGTAAGCGTGCATATTCGGCTCGGCGTCGATCAGCTGCTTCAGCTGGTGGCCTATTTTCAGCACCACATCCTTCTCGCGGTTGCCTTGCAGGCCGATGGCGCCGGGATCCTCGCCGCCGTGGCCGGGGTCCAGCATCACGATGATGGGACGGTCGGTGTCCTTGGCCTTGGGCTTGACGCGCGCAGGCGGCTGTTCCAGCTTGCCCTTGTTGTAGTCTTGCAGCAGCGCCAGCAACGGGTCGTTTTGCTGGCCGCTGGGATAGAGGTCCACCACCAGTCTATGCTTGAACTCGGCGACCGGGGCCAGGGTGAAGGCCTGCGGCTTGACGTCGGTTTTCAGTTCCAGCACCAGCCGTACCGTGTCCGGATCGAACTGGCCGGCGCGGGCGCTGGCGATGAAAGGGTCGGCCTGGGTGATCTGGCTGCCGATGTCTTTCAGCACGCCGTTCAGCTGCACGCCCTGCAGGTCTATCACCAGCCGATTGGGATTGGCCAGCGTGAACTGCTTGTATTGGATGGCGTTGCTGGATTCCAGCGTGATGCGGGTATAAGTGGACGAAGGCCAGATGCGCAGGGCGACGATCTGGCTGTCTGCCGCCCAGCCGCGGCGGCTGACGGCGAGCAGGAAGGTGGCGGCCGCGACGCCTAGCAGTGCGCGGCGCTTGGGGTCGAAAGTCGATTCAGGCATGACTGTCCGGTTTGCGTCTGAGCTTGAAAATGATAAGTGCGACCGCTGCCGGCTACGGCAAGTTCCAGCGTCAGGTCGGCTGCTGGCAGCAGGCCGGCGGCTTGGGCTGGCCATTCCACCAGGCACAGGCTGTCGGCGCCGAAATACTCGCTGAACCCGGCGTCGTTCCATTCTTCCGGGTCGGCAAAGCGGTAGAGGTCGAAATGATGGACAGTGAAGGCCGGCAAGGGATAGCTTTCCACCAGGGTATAGGTGGGACTCTTGACCTTGCCGGCGTTGCCCAGCGCCGCCAGCAGGCCGCGCGTGAACGTGGTCTTGCCGGCGCCCAGGTCGCCCAGCAGGTGGACGGTCAGGCCGGGCTGCGCCGCGGCGGCGAAGGCGGCGCCCAGCGCCAGCGTGGCGCGCTCGTCCGGCAGGCTGCCCGACAGAACGCTGGTATCATCCATCGCCATGACTGAGAATTCTCCTCAAAAACCGGATTATCCCGAATTGTCGCGCCAAATCAAAGCCTGGGCGCGAGAAGCCGGTTTCGCCGATGCCCGCATCACCCAAGCCGAGCTGCCGCCGGAGGCCGAAGCGCGGCTGAACGACTGGCTGGCGGCCGGCTATCACGGCGAGATGGACTACATGGCCCGGCATGGCGCACTGCGCGTCAAACCGGCCGAACTGGTGCCCGGAACCGTGTCCGTCATCTCGCTGCGCATGAACTACTGGCCCGCATCCACGTCGGCAGAGCAGGTGCTGGCCGATCCGTCGCGCGCCTATCTGTCGCGCTATGCCCTGGGGCGCGACTATCACAAAGTCTTGCGCAACCGTCTGCAGAAACTGGCCGAGCGCATCGAAGCCGCCGTCGGCGCCTTCGGCTACCGGGTGTTCACCGACAGCGCGCCGCTGGCCGAGGTGGCGCTGGCTTCCCAGGCCGGCCTGGGCTGGCGCGGCAAGCATACTTTGCTGCTGACCAAGAAGCAGGGCTCGCTGTTTTTCCTGGGTGAAATCCTGACCGATCTGCCCCTGCCGCCGGATGCGCCGGAAGACGGCCACTGCGGGCGCTGCACGCGCTGCCTGGATGTCTGTCCCACCGGGGCCATCGTCGAACCTTATACAGTAGACGCGCGGCGTTGCATTTCCTACCTGACTATAGAACTGAAAGGCGCGATTCCGCATGAGTTGCGGCCGCTGATCGGCAACCGCGTGTACGGTTGCGACGACTGTCAGCTGTTCTGCCCGTGGAACCGTTTCGGCGCTTTAACAGAAGAAGCTGATTTTGCGGTGCGTCATGGTCTGGATGCGGCCAGTCTGGTAGAACTGTTCGACTGGAGCGCGGAAGCGTTTCGCGAGCGCATGGCCGGCAGCCCGATCTACCGCATAGGCTACGCCAAATGGCTGTCCAATCTGGCGGTGGGGCTGGGCAATGCGCCCAGTAGCCCGGAGGTGCTTGCCGCCTTGCGGCGGCGCCAGGACTATCCGGACGAGCTGGTGGCCGAGCCGGTGCGTTGGGCGCTGGCGCGGCACGGCGTGTCTGCTTGAATCAGGCGCGTGACGGCGCGATCACCAGCGATTCGCCTTCCAGCACCACCTTGTCGCCGATCAGGCATTCGGTGGCCAGGCGCACCCGTTTTTTCTCCGGAATCAGCTCCACCACGGTCACGCGGGTAGTCACGGTCTGGCCGATGCGCACCGGAGACTTGAAGCGGGTGGACTGCGACAGGTAGATGGTGCCGTAGCCGGGCAGGCGGGTGCCGATCACGCCGGAGATCAGGCTGGCGGTCAGCATGCCGTGGGCGATGCGGGTCTCGAACGGGGTGCTGGAAGCGTAGATCTGGTCCAGGTGGACCGGGTTGTTGTCGCCGCTGACGGCGGAGAACAACAGCACGTCGGCCTCGGTGATGGTTTTGCCGGCTTCGGCGGTCTGGCCGACGGCCAAGTCTTCGAAATAGACGGTCATGACAGCTCCACTGGTTTATGACGGGAAAATGCTGCAATGCGTCAGCGCATTGTGACAGCTCCGGCCTGAAATGCAAATCCGCGGGAAATGACGTACTATCGACGCCGAGTTGCATTTTCACCACGCTTGTCGCGCTGGCGCACAAACCAAACGCTCGTTTGAAAATTGATTGGGGCATAATCAGGCTCAGCTGGCCGTTCTTTGCCTTCCGCGTTCGATTAACCCACAGATGTTTGCTGGAGGAATATGAAAGTTCTAGTCGCAGTGAAGCGCGTTGTTGATTACAACGTGAAAGTCCGCGTCAAAGCCGACGGCAGTGACGTTGATATCGCAAACGTCAAGATGTCGATGAACCCGTTCGACGAAATCGCCGTCGAAGAGGCCGTGCGCCTGAAGGAAGCCGGCAAGGCGACCGAAGTCGTCGTCGTGTCCATGGGCGTCAAGCAGTGCGAGGAAACCCTGCGCACCGCATTGGCCATGGGCGCCGACCGCGCCATCCTGGTGGAGACCGACGTTGAACTGCAGCCGCTGGCCGTGGCCAAGCTGCTGAAGGCCGTGGCCGACAAGGAACAGCCGCAGCTGGTGATCCTGGGCAAGCAGGCCATCGACGACGACGCCAACCAGACCGGCCAGATGACCGCCGCGCTGCTGGGCTGGGCACAAGGCACTTTCGCTTCCAAGGTGGACCTGTCGGCGGAGACCGTGGACGTGATCCGCGAAATCGACGGCGGCCTGGAAACCGTCAAGCTGCGCCTACCGGCCGTGGTGACCGCGGACCTGCGTCTGAACGAGCCGCGCTTCATCAAGCTGCCGAACATCATGGCCGCCAAGAAAAAGCCGCTGAACAAGACCACCCCGGCCGATCTGGGCGTGGATGCCGCGCCGCGCCTGAAGACGCTGAAAGTGGCCGAGCCGGCCAAGCGCTCCGCCGGCGTCAAGGTGGCCAACGCCGCCGAACTGGTCGCCAAACTCAAGAACGAAGCAAAGGTGCTGTAAGACATGGCTATTCTCGTTATCGCTGAACACGACAACCAGAGCCTGAAGGCAGGCACCCTGAATACCGTCACCGCCGCCGCCAAACTGGGCGAAGTGCATGTGCTGGTGGCCGGCCACAACGCCGCCGCCGCCGCCGAGGCCGCCAAGAGCGTGGCCGGCGTGGCCAAGGTGCTGCTGGCCGACGCCGCCCACTACGCCCACGGCCTGGCCGAGAGCCTGTCCGCCCTGGTGGTGGACCTGGCCAAGGGCTACAGCCACGTGCTGGCCCCGGCTTCGTCCTTCGGCAAGAACCTGCTGCCGCGCGTGGCCGCCTTGCTGGACGTGGCGCAAATCTCCGAAATCACCGCCATCGAATCGGCCGACACCTTCGTGCGTCCGATCTACGCCGGCAATGTGATGGCCACCGTGCAGTCGTCCGATCCGATCAAGGTCGTCACCGTCCGCACCACGGCCTTCGACGCCGCCGGCCAGGGCGGCTCCGCCGCGGTGGAAGCCATTTCCGCCGGCGCCGACAGCCAGCTGTCCGCCTTCGTCGGCCAGGAGCTGACCAAGTCCGACCGTCCGGAACTGGGCTCGGCCAAGGTCATCGTGTCCGGCGGCCGCGCACTGGGCTCGGAAGAGCAGTTCAAGGCCGTGATCGAACCGCTGGCCGACAAGCTGGCCGCCGCCGTCGGCGCCTCGCGCGCCGCCGTGGACGCGGGCTATGCGCCCAATGACTACCAAGTGGGCCAGACCGGCAAGGTGGTAGCGCCGCAGCTGTACATCGCCGTCGGCATCTCCGGCGCGATTCAGCACTTGGCCGGCATGAAGGACTCCAAGGTGATCGTCGCCATCAATAAGGATGAAGAAGCGCCGATCTTCCAGGTGGCCGACTACGGCATCGTCGGCGATTTGTTCACCGTGGTGCCGGAACTGGTGGCAGAACTGTCGAAATAAGCGACAGCCGGGGGCGGCCGCAAGCGCCCCCGACCGAGCAGGCAGGATAGCCGCCGGAACACACAACAGCAGCCGGCGCCCGTGAAGCGCCGGTTTTTCATGGCCGAAAGCAAGGCCGACGCGAGAGAAAACAGAGGAGAAGCGCGATGATTTATCACGCCCCGATCAAAGACATCCGATTTGCATTGAACGAACTGGCCGACCTGCCGGCCATCTGCGGCCTGCCTGGCTATGGGGAGTGCTCGGTCGAGCTGACCGACGCCGTGCTGGAAGAGGCGGCCAAGTTCGCGGAAGGCGTACTGGCCCCGATCAACAAGCAAGGCGATCAGGGCGCCAAGTGGCAGGATGGCGAAGTGACGGCCGCGCCGGGCTTCAAGGACGCCTGGCAGCAATACGTGGAGTCGGGCTGGGTGGGCCTGCGCGCGCCTGAGGCATACGGCGGGCAGGGCATGCCGGCGCTGGTGGCGGCCGCGGCCGAGGAAATGTGGTGCGCGTCCAACCTGGCCTTCTCGCTGGCGCCGTTGCTGACCTTGGGCGCGGTGGAAGCCATCCATCATCACGCTTCCGACGAGCTGAAGGCTATCTATTTGCCGATGATGTCCAGCGGCCAGTGGACCGGCACCATGAACCTGACCGAGCCGCAGGCCGGCTCCGACCTGGCCCAGGTACGTTCCAAGGCCGTGCCGGCGGCGGACGGCAGCTACCGCGTCAGCGGCCAGAAGATCTTCATCACCTGGGGCGAGCACGACATGGCCGAGAACATCGTCCATCTGGTGCTGGCCCGTCTGCCGGACGCGCCGGCCGGCGTGAAGGGCATTTCGCTGTTCATCGTGCCCAAGTTCCTGGTCAACGCCGATGGCTCGCTGGGCGCGCGCAACGACGTGCGCTGCGTGTCGCTGGAGCACAAGCTGGGCATACACGGCAGCCCCACCGCGGTGATGAGCTTCGGCGACAACGACGGCGCCGTGGGCTATCTGGTAGGCGAACCGAACAAGGGCCTCAACTACATGTTCACCATGATGAACCATGCCCGCCTGGGCGTGGGCATCGAGGGCATGGCGGTGTCGGAGCGCGCTTATCAAAAAGCGGTGGAGTACGCGCGGGAGCGCGTGCAGAGCCGCGCCGTCGGCTCGCCCGATCCGGCCGGCGTGGCCATCATCCAGCACCCGGACGTGCGCCGCATGCTGATGACCATGCGCGCTCAGATCGAAGCGCAGCGCGCGCTGACCTTCTATGCTGCCGCCGCGCTGGACCGCGCCGCGCGCCACCCGGTGCCGGATGAAGCCGCGCGCAACCAGGCGCTGCTGAACTTCCTGATCCCCATCGTCAAGGGTTGGAACACCGAGCAGGCCAACGAGATCACCAGCCTGGCGGTGCAGGTGCACGGCGGAATGGGCTTCATCGAGGAAACCGGCGTCGCCCAGTATTACCGCGACGCGCGCATCACCGCGATTTACGAAGGCACCACCGGTATCCAGGCGCTGGACCTTATCGGCCGCAAGACCGCGATGGAGCACGGCGTCACCGCGCGCGCGCTGCTGGGCGAGGCGCAATCCACCGTGGCCAAGCTGCAGGCCGCCGGTTTCGACAGCATCGCCCGCAATCTGGCGGCCGCCGTCGCCGACGCCGAACGCTGCGTCGCCTTCATCCTGGAAACCTTCGGCAGCCAGCCGCAGCTGGCCGCGGCCGGCTCCGTGCCTTTCCTGAAGCTGATGGGCATCGTGCTGGGCGGCTGGCAACTGGGCCGCGCCGCCTTGATCGCCAAGGACAAGCTGCAGGACGCCGACGCGGACCGCGATTTCCTGAACGCCAAGATCGTCACCGCGCGCTTCTTCGCCGAACACCTATTGCCGCAGGTGTCTGGCCTGGCCGCCGCCATCCTGCATGGCGCGGACAGTGTGCTGGAGCTGGATCAGGCGCAGTTCTGAAGGGATTCAATTTTGTCATGACGCCGCGGCTTGCCGTGGCGTTTTTTATGCGAGAATGCAGAAAATTTGCGGAAGGGCCGCGACAGGCGAGGAAAAGCCGGCCAAGCCGCCTGTTTTTACTGGCGGCTTGTGAATATTAACAATGGCTGAATTTTTAGGTCCCGGCAATTCTGTAAACAGGCTATTGCAAAGTGGCCCGCTTGCTGCTTAATCTAGCGTGCCGGCAGTAACATGTTTTCTGCATAATTCTTGATGACGGGATGTCGATGGGTTTCGGGGAAATCTCCAAGTCTGGCCTGGGGAGGCGCATGGGTCGCCTGCGTCTGCCGGGCACGCACTGGCATAAGGCTTTGCCGGCCATGGCCATGGGCCTGCTGGCGTTCTGGGCTGGCCAGCAATTGAGCGCCTGGCTGTCTCCGCCAGCCCATGCCTACCGCGCCTTGGCGCCGGCGCAGCCGCAGGCCGCCGCGGCGGCAACGGCCCAGGGCCACTGGTTCGGCGAGGTGCCGGTGCAGCAGGCCGCGGCCTTGCCGCCGATACGGCTGCTTGGCGTGTATGCGCCCACTCTGCCGGGCGTGAAGGGCTTCGCCATTGTCGACAACAACGGCAAGTCGGAGCCGCTCTTGCAGGGCAAGCAGACGCCGGATGGCTGGGAGCTGGTCAAGGTCGCGCCCAATGGCGTGACGATACGTTCCGGCGGCAGCGAGCAGTTCGTCCCGCTGCAGACGCGCAACGGCGCAGCGGGCGGCGTTGACGCCATGCAAGCCGCCCAGCCCGGCACGCCCGGCCAAATGCCGCCGCCGCAGATGCCCGGCGCCATGCCGGTGCCGGTTCCCGGCCAGAATGCCGTTCCCGATGCCCAGCCCCAACCCGCGGTCGATCCCGCCGCGATGATTCGCCAATAAGAGAGTGCAATGCGAATTTCCAAACTCGTCGCCATCCTGGCCCTGGTCTACAGTTGTCAATCGCTGGCCGCGCCGCAGGGCGATATGGTCATGCTCAACTTCGTCAATGCCGACATCGAGACCGTGGTCAAGGCGATAGGCGAGATCAGCGGCAAGAACTTCCTGATTGATCCGCGCGTCAAGGGCACGGTCAACATCGTTTCCAGCCGGCCGGTGCCGCGCGCGCTGTCTTACCAGGTCCTGCTGTCTTCCTTGCGGCTGCAAGGCTTCGCCGCCGTGGAGGGCGATGGCGTGGTCAAGATCGTGCCGGAGGCGGACGCCAAGCTGCATGCGCGCGCGATCAAGGGCATGCCGCGCGGCGACGGCGATCGCCTGATCACCAAGGTGTTCGCGCTGAAGAACAGCAATGCCAACCAGCTGGTGCCGGTGATCCGGCCGCTGGTGTCGCCCAATAACACGGTGGCGGCCTATCCGCAGTCCAATGCGCTGATCGTCACTGACTATGCCGACAACATCCGTCGCATCGAGTCCATCATCGAGTCGGTGGAGGCCGCGTCCTCCGGCGATACCGCCGTGATCCCGGTGTTGTTCGGCTCCGCGGTGGACCTGGCGGCCACCTTGAACAAGCTGATGCAGGAGGGGGGCGCCGAGGGCGGCAAAACCACCATCCTGGCCGATCCGCGCGCCAATGTGCTGATGATCAAGGCCGACGCGCCGGGCAAGGTGGGCAAGATCAAGAGCCTGCTGAAAATGCTGGACCAGCCCAGCCAGGCCGGCTCCAATGTGCGCGTGGTCTACTTGAAGAACGCCCAGGCGGCCGAGATGGCCAAGACCCTGCGCGCGCTGCTGTCCAGCGAGAGCAGCCCGGTGCAGGGCCGCAGCGTCATCGGCAACGCCGGAAGCGGCGGCAGCGCCAGTCTGTTGAATAATGTCGGGAGCAATGCTTCCAGCGGCGGCAACAGCGCGCCGAGCCCGGCGCCGGTGATGGAGAACAGCGCGCCGGCCGCCATGGCCTCCTCCGGCCCGGCCGGCGTCGGCGTCGCCGCCATGATCCAGGCCGACAGCAACAGCAATGCGTTGATCCTCAACGTGCCGGACCCGATGTACCAGAACCTGCGCAATGTGATAGATCTGCTGGACAAGCGGCGCGCCCAGGTTTACGTGGAAGCGCTGGTGATGGAAGTGACGGCCAATCGCGCCAACAAGATAGGCGTGCAGTGGTCGGCCAAGGTGGGATCCAACGGCATCGCCGGCGCCTCTTTCCCCAACGCCAAGCCGATACTGGGCACGCCGACGGCAACCGACACCACCGGGCTGGGCACCCTGGTCAGCAGCCTGACCGGAGGCGGCCTGACCGCCGCCATCATCAACAACATCACCGTGGGCGGCGTGCAAATCCCGACCCTGGGCCTGCTGGCTCAGGCGCTGGAGCAGGAGGCCAAGGGCAATCTGGTGGCGAGTCCGCAGCTGGTGACCATGGACAATGAAAAGGCCAATATCGTGATCGGCCAGGAAATCGGCGTGCTCAGCGCGTCTTATCCGGCCGGCTCCAGCGGCACGTCCAATGCGCCGTACAATACTTATGACCGCAAGACGGTGGGCTTCGCCCTGGAGATCACGCCGCAGATATCGGAAGGCGGCGCCATCCGGCTGAAGATCAAGCAGGCGGCGGACTCCATTGACCCGGCCACCGCCGCGACCGTGAACCCCACCTTCAACCGCCGCACCCTGGACACCGTGGTGACGGTCAATGACGGCGGCCTGGTGGCGCTGGGCGGCCTGACTCAGGATTCGGTCAGCAATTCCGAAGAAAAAGTGCCGCTGCTGGGCGATATCCCCTTCCTGGGCAATTTCTTCAAATACCAGGACAAGGAGCGCAAGAAGACCAACCTGATGATCTTCATCCGTCCCACCATCATTCGCGATGAAATCGGCAATAGCGCCGTGGCCGGCGAGCGCTACGGCTATGTGATGGGCCAGATGCGCAAGCAGTCCGGCGGCAAGCTGCCTTATGACGCGGAGGACGCGCTGAAGGCGCTGCCTAACCATGGCATACGCGGCGCGCTGGACGCCTTGACTCCGGCCGGAGATCCGGCCAAGGCGAAGCCATGATGCAGGCCAAGTTCTCCACGCTGCTGCCGTTCCCGTTTGCCCGCGCCAACGGGGTCATCCTGCTGGACGGCGAGGCTGGCCGCGTGCTGCTGCTGCGCGAGGACGCCAAGCCGGCGGCCTGGGCCGAGGCGCTGCGCCTGCATGGCGGCGCGCTGTCCGGCGTGGAGACGCTGAGCGCGGCGCAGTTCGAGAAGCGCTTGTCCGAGCATTACGCCAGCCGCGACGGCGCGGCGGCGGAAATGGTGGACGATATCGGCCAGGATCTGGACCTGAACCAGATGGTGGAGTCCTTGCCGACGGTGGAGGACTTGCTGGAGAGCGAGGGCGACGCGCCCATCATCCGCATGATCAACGCGCTGTTGACCCAGGCGCTGCGCGACGGCGCGTCGGACATCCACATCGAGGCCTTCGAGGACCGCTCGGTGGTGCGCTTCCGCCTGGACGGCACGCTGCGCGACGTGGTCAGCCCGCACCGCGCGCTGCACGCGGCCATGGTGTCGCGGATCAAGATCATGTCGAATATGGACATCGCCGAGAAGCGCATTCCGCAAGACGGCCGCATTTCGCTGCGGCTGGGCGGCCGCCCGGTGGACGTGCGGGTGTCCACGCTGCCCACCAGCCACGGCGAGCGCGTGGTGCTGCGCTTGCTGGACAAGGAAAACGCGCGGCTGGACCTGGCCACGCTGGGCATGGCCGCCGACACCCTGGCCTCGGTGGACAAACTGATCAAGCAGCCGCACGGCATCCTCTTGGTCACCGGCCCCACCGGCTCGGGCAAAACCACCACGCTGTACGCCGCGCTGTCCCGGCTGGACGCCAGCCACACCAATATCATGACGGTGGAAGACCCGGTGGAGTACCACCTGGACGGCGTGGGCCAGACCCAGGTCAACGCCAAGATAGACATGAGCTTCGCCAAGGCCCTGCGCGCCATTCTGCGGCAGGACCCGGACGTGGTGATGATAGGCGAAATCCGCGACCTGGAAACCGCGCAGATCGCGGTGCAGGCATCCTTGACCGGCCACTTGGTGCTGGCCACCCTGCACACCAACGACGCCGCCAGCGCGGTGACCCGCCTCACCGACATGGGCGTGGAGCCGTTCCTGCTGGCATCCAGCCTGCTGGGCGTGATGGCGCAGCGCTTGGTGCGCCGCGTCTGCCCCGAGTGCAAGGCGCCGCACCCGGTGCCGCTGGAGGACGATCCGGCAGCGGTCCACTATCGGCCGGTGGGGTGTCCGGTCTGCGCCCAGTCCGGCTACAAGGGCCGTTACGGCATTTACGAGCTGATGCTGGTGGACGACGCCATGCAGCGGCTGATCCATGACCGCGCCTCCGAGCAGCGCCTGCGCGACCATGCCGCGCGCCACGGCATGCGCAGCCTGCGCGACGACGGCCTGCGCTGGGTCAAGGCCGGCGAGACCAGCCTGGAAGAGATCCTGCGGGTGACGAGAAGCTGATGGCAGCCTTCAAGTACACCGCTTACGACGCGGCGGGCAAGGAGCAGAGCGGCCTGTTGGAGGCCGACTCCGCGCGCGCCGCGCGCGCGCAGCTGCGCGAACGCGGCCTGCTGCCGGTGACGGTGGACGGCGTCAACGCCAAAACCGGCGGCGCGGCCAGCAATGTCTTGCGCCGCGGCCTGCCGCGCGCCGAACTGGTGATGCTCACCGAGCAGCTGTCCACGCTGCTCAATGCCGGCCTGACCCTGGAAAAAGCCTTGACCGCGGTGACCGAGCAATCGGAAAACCCGCGCAGCCGCACCGTGCTGGCGGCGCTGCGCAGCGACATCCTGGAAGGCAAGAGCTTCGCCCAGGCCTTGTCCGCCGCGCCGGGCGTGTTCTCTCCCTTGTACCGCTCGCTGGTGCAGGCCGGCGAGCAGTCCGGCCACCTGGACATGGTGATGGCGCGCTTGGCCGAATACCTGGACAAGCGGCAGAACACGCAGCAAAAGGTGTCGCTGGCGCTGGCCTATCCCGCCGTGGTGACCCTGGTGGCCATCCTGGTGGTGAGCGGGCTGATGAGCTACGTGGTGCCGCAGGTGGTCAGCGTGTTCGCCCAGACCAAGCAGACCTTGCCGTTCCTGACCCGCGCCCTGATGGCCTGCAGCGATTTTCTGCGCCATTGGGGCGTGATCATGCTGATCGCCATCGTCGCCTCGCTGGCGCTGTTCATCCGCGCCCTGCGCGCGCCGGCGCTGAGGCGGCGTTTTCATCAACGCGTGCTGAAGCTGCCGGTGCTGGGCCGCTTGTTCCGCGCGCTGAATACCGCGCGCATGGCCAGCACGCTGTCCATCCTGGTCGGGTCCGGCGTGCCGCTGCTCACCGCGCTGGAAACGGCGCGCGGCCTGATGACCATGCTGCCCATGCAGGACGCGGTAGCCGACGCCATGGCCAAGGTGCGCGAGGGCGTGTCCTTGTCGCGCGCGCTGCATGCCAGCAAGCAATTTCCGCCGGTGCTGATCCACCTGATCTCCAGCGGCGAAGCCAGCGGCACGCTGTCGCACATGCTGGATCGCGCCGCTCAGCAGCAGGAGCAGGAGGTGGAGCGCAAGCTGGCCACTTTCACCACGCTGATGGAGCCGCTGTTGATCCTGGTGATGGGCGGCATGGTGCTGCTGATCGTGCTGGCCATCATGATGCCCATCGTCGACATGAACCAGATGGTGCATTGACGCAAACGAATTGAAGCAACCCGGCGGGCGAGTCCTGCCGGATCGACTGACGGAGAGGCAATGAAACAGTTGAAACGTACCGCCCAGCGCGGCTTCACCCTGATCGAAATCATGGTGGTGATCGTCATCCTCGGCGTGCTGGCCGCGCTGGTGGTGCCCAAGGTGATGAGCCGGCCGGACGAGGCGCGGGTGGTCGCGGCCAAGCAGGACATCGGCGCCATCAGCCAGGCGCTGAAGCTGTACCGACTGGACAACGGCCGCTACCCCAGCACCGACCAGGGCCTGCAAGCCCTGGTGCAGAAGCCGGCCGCGGCGCCGGAGCCGAAGAACTGGAAGCCGGGCGGCTATCTGGAACGCCTGCCCAAGGACCCCTGGGGCAATGCCTACCAATACGCCAATCCGGGCACGCACGGCGAGATCGACATCTGGAGCCTGGGCGCCGATGGCCAGCCGGGCGGCGAGGGCAACGACGCCGACATCGGCAACTGGGACAGTGGCAAGTAAGGCGGAGCGGCCGGATTGAAGCGATACGCGCGCGGCTTCACGCTGATCGAGGTGATGGTGGTGATGCTGATCATCGGCGTCCTTGCCACCACGGTGACGCTGAGCCTGCGGCCGGACACCCATCGTCTGTTGAGTGACGAGGGCTACCGCTTCGCGCGCGTGCTGGAGCAGGCCGGCGATGCCGCCGAGATGGGCGATACCCTGGCCTTGAGTTGGAACGACAAGGGCTACGCCTTCAGCCGTCAGGACGAGGACGGCAGTTGGAGCCAGGTGAGCGACGAACTGCTGGCGCCGCATGCGTGGCCGGACGGCATCGCCGGAGGCGGCCTCTTGCTGGACGGCAAACCGTGGCCGGCGAACCGGCCGCTGCTGCTGTGGCAGGATGGCCGCGCCGCGACGCTGGCGCTGCAACTGAGCGGCGCCGGCCGCACGCTGACGGTGCTGCAGTCGCCGCTGGGGCGCGTGACGGTGACGGACGGCTCATGAGACGGCAGCAAGGCTTCACCTTGTTCGAAGTGCTGGTCGCCCTCGCCATCATCGCGGTGGCGCTGGGCGCCTTGCTGCGCGCCACCGGCCTGGCCGCCGACAACGCGGAGGGCATGGAGCTGCGCATGCAGGCCAACTGGGAGGCGCAGAACCAGATCGCCATGATGCAGGCGCTGCGCCAGTTTCCCGAGCTGGGCAAGCAGGCGGGGGAGAGCAAGGAGGACGGCGTGGCGTGGCGCTGGGAGCGCGAGGTGGCTTCCACGCCCAACCCCAATTTCCGCAAGGTGGTGATCCGCATCCTGTCCCCCGGCGCCGGCCATTACGTCTTGGCCGAGATGACTGGCTATCTGAGGCAGCAGCCGGGAGGCGGCGGTTGAGCGCGAAAGCACAAGGCGGCATGACGCTGCTGGAAATCCTGGTGGCGATGAGCCTGCTGGCCATCCTGTCGGTGATGGGCTACAAGGCCTTCGGCTCGCTGCTGATCGCGCGCGAGCGGCTGATGCAGACCGGCGAGCAATGGGTGGACGCGGCGCGCGCTTTTCGTCGGCTGGAGAGCGATTTGACCAGCCTGCAGCCGCAGGCCAACCAGGCCGACCTCATGCAGGGGCAGACCTTGGGTGCCAGCACCCTGACGCTGCAGCAGGACGGCAATGGCCAGACGCTGGCGCTGGAGGCGGTATCCACGCGTTATCCGGGCGGGATGGAAAGGATGATCTACCATGCCGACGCCAAGGGTTTGTCCTGGTCGGCCGGCGAGGCCGGCGGCGGCCAGCCCGTGGTCTATCCGCTGCTTGGCGCGGACATGAAAGTGAGTTGGCGCGTGTTGTTGAACGATGGCGGCTGGCTGGACGCCTGGCCCAGCGGCGACGCTCAGGGCCGGGTGGCGCGCGGCTTGGAAATGCGCGTTGCGATGCCGGGCGGCCGGGTGGCGCGCCGCGTGTGGGTATTGCCATGAGGCGGCGCCAGTCCGGCATGGCCGTGATCATGGCGCTGCTGATCGTGGCGCTGGCCACTACGGCGGCCAGCCTGGTGCTGTGGCAGCAGGGCCTATGGTGGCATCAGCTGGAAAACGACAAGAGCCGCGCCCAGTTGCGGCTGGTGGCCGAGGCTGGCCTAGGCTGGGCGATGGAGATATTGCGCTTCAACAATGTCAGCGGCAACGGCGTGGTGGCCTTGTCCCAGCTGTGGGCGCAGCCGCTGCCGCAGACGGAGGCCCAGGGCGTCAAGGTCAGCGGCGCGTTGAGCGATTTGCAGGGCCGTTTCAACATCAACTCCCTGGTCAATGCCCAGGGGCAGGTGGACAAGGATCAGCTGATGTTTTATCGCGATCTGCTGAAAACGCTGAGCCTGCCCAGCACGCTGTCGGAGCCGCTGCTGCGCAAGCTGCGCGGCCTGTCGGATAACGAAGACCCGCTGGCGGCGGGGGAGCAGGGCGCCGCGCCGCGTCCCAGCCATCCGCTGGCGCGGGTGGAGATGCTGCGCTGGCTGCCCGGCTACACGTCGGAAGTCATGGACAAGCTGTTGCCGCATATTGCGGCGCTGCCGTCGCAGGCGACGACGATCAACGTCAACACCGCCACCGACAAGGTGCTGAAGACGCTGATTCCTGGCATAGGCGACGGCAATCTGATGGTGCTGATGAAGCAACGCCAGACCGTGTATTACAAGGACAAGGCGGACTTCCTGGCCCGCCCGCCCGGCAATCTGGTGAAGAGCAACTTCGCCAATATGGTGGGCACCGCGTCCAATTATTTTCTGCTCGACAGCCGTTCCAGCTATGGCAAGGCCAAGCTGCGGATGCGGGCGATGATTTACAGCAACCTGAACGTCGTGCGGCTGATGTGGCGGCAGGATGGCAACGACGACCGCGGAACGCGGTCGGGTGGGGAGACGAATGACAACGCTGCGACTCTATCTGCGGGCGGGCTGGCCCGATAGCGAGCCGGGCTTGCCCTGGGCCTTGCTGGGCGCGCGCGGCGAGCTGGCCGCGCAGGGCGACAGCGCGCCCGGCGGCTGGCCCAAGGCGGACCACTGCGAGCTGGTGCTGCCGGCCGGCCGCACGCTGTTTGCCGAGGTGAAACTGCCGGATGCCGTGAAGCAGCCGACGCCGGCGGTGATCGGTTTCGCATTGGAAGAGCGGCTGGGCAATGATCCGGCGGCCAATCTCTACGCGCTGGGCGACGCGTTGGCCGATGGCCGGCGCGCCGTAGCCGTGGCGGAGGCGATGAGCGTGCGCCGCGCGGTGGCCATGCTGAAGAGCCTGGGCCGGCTGTGCGACCGCATCGTGCCGGAAGAATGCCTGCTGCCGGCGCCGCCCAAGGACGGCTGGAGCGTGACGCGCCTGGCCGACCGCTGGCTGGTGCGCGGCGCCTCGCCGTTCGCCGCCAGCTTGCCATGCGGCGGCGCGGTGCTGGAGCAGGCCTTGTTTGCTTCGCTGCTGGCGGGTTCGTCGCCGGCGCGGCTGCAGTGGAGCGGCGTGGACAGCGCGGACGAGCTGCTGTCGCGGCTGCCGGGCTGGCAGGGCGAGGCGACGCGCGGCGAGGCCTATGACTGGCGCAGCGGCCGCCGTCACGGCGGCTTCGACTTCGCCCAGGGCGAGCTGGCCGCCAACCGGCGCTGGCGCGACTGGGCGCCGTCGCTGAAGCAAACCGGCTGGCTGCTGGGCGGCCTGCTGGCGGCGCAACTGCTGCTGACGCTGGGCCAGTCCGCTTGGTATGCCTGGCAAAAGCACAGCCTGTCGAACCAGATCCGCGCGGCGGCCACGCCGTGGATAGGCGGCCAGGCCTTGCCCGGCGGCAGCGCGCTGCCCATGCTGCGCGCGGTGGACAAGCTCAGGCTCAGCCATGGCCAGCCGGCGCGCGACGATATGGTGGAGCTGATGGGCGCGCTGGCGGCGGTGGCCGGGCGCGATCTGCAGGTGAGAGAGATGGAATATGAGTCCGGCCGCCTGAAGCTGCAGGCGGCGGAGGTGCCGGCCGAGACGCTGGCGCGCTGGCGCAAGCTGCTGTCGGCGCGGCAGATCATGCTGGACGCAGCCAGCACCCAGCCGGGCAGCAAGCAACTGGTGGTGGCGCGGGAGCCGTGACGATGAAAGCGTATAAACAACAGTTTCTCGATTACTGGGGCCAGCGCACCGCGCGCGAGCAGCGCCTGCTGGCCATCATGGCCGTGGTCCTGGGCGCGGCCATTGTGTACCTGGGCATCTGGGAGCCGGCCAATACCTCGCTGCAGCGCAACCGCGCGGCGGTGGCGCGGCTGCAGGCCGAGCTGGGCATGGTGCAGGCGCTGGCGGACGAGGCCGCCAAGCTGAAGCGGCAGCCGGCGCAGACGCCGCTGGCGGCGAAAGAGCTGATCCCCTTGCTGCAGCAAACGGCCAAGAGCCAGGGCCTGCCGGTGGTCGGGCTGCAGTTCACTGCCGATGGTGACAATGGCGTGGACATGGAGGGCGTGCTGGGCTTCGATGACTGGGTGCGCTTCGCGGGCGTATTGTCTGCGCAGCAGCAGGTGCGCGTGCTTAACGTCAAGGTGGAGGCGCAGCCGACGCCGGGGCAAGTGAAGATCAAGGCGCTGCTGGCGCATGCGGGGGCGGAGGCATGAGGCGCAAGATAGGCAAATGGCTGGCGTTGGCCTTGTTGGCACTGGCGGGCGGCGTGTCGGCCTTGCCGGCCAGCTGGCTGTCGTGGCCGGTGTCCCGGCTCAGCGACCGGCATTGGGACGTCAATGAGGCCAAGGGCACGGTGTGGAACGGCGGCGCGCAGCTGGTCTACCTGGGGCCGGCGGGCGAAGTCCTGGCGATGAGCCCGCTGTCTTGGCAGTGGCAGCCCAGGGCGCTGTTGTCCGGCGTGCTGGCATGGCAGCTGGACAGTGCCGGCCAGCCGGGCCTGCTGCAGCTCGGTTTCTCCAAGCAGGAGGTGCGCGGGCTGGCGTTCTCGCTGCCGGTGGCGGCCTTGGCCAACCTGTCCAAGGTTTGGCAGGCGGCGCGGCTGGGCGGCGAGCTGCAGCTGAGCATTCCGCAACTGGCGCGCCAGGGCAAGGAAATCAACGGCAGCGCGCAGCTGGTGTGGCGCGGCGCGTCCACGCCGCTGACCACGGCGCTGCCTTTCGGCAGCTACCAGCTGGATGTGGCCGGCACGCCGCAGGGCCTGAGCCTGAGCTTGTCCACGCTGGAAGGTCCGCTGATGTTGAGCGGACAGGGCGCGTGGCCGGCCGGCGGCGCCTTTAATATGGCCGGCAGCGCGGACAGCCCGCCGGACAAGTACGACGCGCTGAAGCCTTTGATGCTGATGCTGGGCCAACCGTCGGGGCCGACCAGCGTCAGCTGGCAGTCCAAGACCGGCATGTGACGTTTTTTTTTGCAAAATCCGCGAATGCCTGATTGTGCGATCGCAAAATTCGCGGTACTATAGAAAGGTTTAACCAACGGGACAGGCGCGAGGCGCCGTGTCCCGTTATTCACATAAGAATTTCGAAAATCCCTTGGTGTAAAACAAAACCGGCGCTGCCGGTTTTTGTGTAAGCGCAAAGGCAAAGCAACAGGAGCCAGCCAGTGTCAATCCTCCCCGCAATCCTTGTCTTGGCTGACGGCACGCTTTTCAAAGGTAGTGCTATCGGTGCCGCCGGCCATACCGTCGGCGAGGTGGTATTCAATACCGCCATCACCGGTTACCAGGAAATCCTCACGGACCCTTCCTATACCAGGCAGATCGTCACTCTCACTTACCCGCACATCGGCAATGTCGGCGCGAATTCGGAAGACACCGAATCCCGCGCCGTTTTTGCATCGGGGCTGATCATTCGCGATCTGCCGCTGCTGCACAGCAACTTCCGCGCCGAAGATTCGCTGTCCGATTACCTGAAAAAGCACAATGTCGTCGCCATCGCCGACATCGACACTCGCAAGCTGACGCGCATCCTGCGCGAAAAGGGCGCCCAGGCCGGCTGCATCATGGCCGGCGACATCGACGAGGCCAAGGCCCTGGAACTGGCGCGCGGCTTCGGCAGCATGGCCGGTCAGGACCTGGCCAAGGTCGTCAGCTGCCAGAAGCCCTACGCCTGGACCGAGAAGCAATGGAAGCTGGGCGCCGGTTATCAAGTCCAGGCCGCCACCCGTTTCCACGTGGTGGCCTATGACTTCGGCGTCAAGCACAACATCCTGCGCATGCTGGCCGAGCGCGGCTGCCAGCTGACCATCGTGCCGGCGCAGACGCCGGCTGAGGATGTGCTGGCGCTGAATCCGCACGGCGTGTTCCTGTCCAACGGCCCCGGCGATCCGGAGCCGTGCGACTACGCCATCGAGGCCATAGGCAAGATTCTGGAAACCAAGCTGCCGGTGTTCGGCATCTGCCTGGGCCACCAATTGCTGGGCCTGGCCTCCGGCGCCAAGACGTCCAAGATGAAGTTCGGCCATCATGGCGCCAATCATCCGGTGCAGGATCTGGATTCCGGCCGCGTGATGATCACCAGCCAGAACCACGGCTTCCAGGTGGATGAAACCAGTCTGCCGGTCAATGTCCGCGTCACCCACCGCTCGCTGTTCGACGGCACGGTGCAGGGCATCGCGCTGACCGACCGTCCGGCCTTCTCCTTCCAGGGCCACCCGGAAGCGAGTCCGGGACCGGAGGACGTGGCTTATCTGTTCGATCGCTTCATCGCCTCGATGGCAGAGCGCGCTTAGGGCGGCGGGAGCGGGATCATGCTGGGGATTACCGATCTGACCACGTATCTGCTGGGCGCCATCTTCATCGTGCTGCTGCCGGGGCCGAATTCCATGTATGTGCTGTCGGTGGCGGCGCAGCGCGGAACGCGCGCCGGTTTTGCCGGCGCCGGCGGCATCATCATCGGCGACTTCGTCCTGATGACCCTGGCGGCCACCGGCGCGGCCGGGCTGTTGAAGGCCAATCCGGCGCTGTTCGCGGTGGTCAAGTATCTGGGCGGCGGCTATCTGGCCTGGATGGGCGTCAATATGCTGAAGTCCGGCTTCGTCGCCTGGCGCCGTTCCGCGCAGGGCGCGGAGGCCGCCGCGGCGCCGGCCCCGGTGGGCGCGGAAAGTCCCTTCGCCAAGGCCCTGCTGATCAGCCTGATGAACCCGAAGGCCATTTTGTTCTTCGTGTCCTTCTTCGTGCAGTTCGTCGATCCCGCTTATCCGCATCCCGCGCTGACCTTTGTCGCGCTGGGCCTGATCGTGGAAGCGTGCAGCACGCTATACCTGACCGTGCTGATCGTGGCCGGACACCGGCTGGCCGCGGCCTTCCGCCGCCGCCGCAAACTCAGCGCCGCGCTGGGCGGCTCGGTGGGAGCCGTCTTCATCGGCTTCGGCGCCAAGCTGGCGGCGGCCAGCCTGTAAGGCCATATTGAATACGCCGCGCCGCCGGGGAGGGGGCGCGGCCCGAGAATACTAGTTATTAAAGAGTAGAAGCCATGCCAAAGCGTACCGACATCAAAAGCATTCTGATCATTGGCGCCGGCCCGATCGTCATCGGCCAGGCCTGCGAGTTCGACTACTCCGGCGCCCAGGCCTGCAAGGCGCTGCGCGAGGAGGGCTACAAAGTCATCCTGGTCAACTCCAATCCGGCCACCATCATGACTGACCCGGACATGGCCGACGTCACCTACATCGAGCCCATCAGCTGGCCGGTGGTGGAAAAGATCATCGCCAAGGAGCGTCCGGACGCCATCCTGCCGACCATGGGCGGCCAGACCGCGCTGAACTGCGCGCTGGACCTGGCCAAGCACGGCGTCCTGGAAAAATATAAAGTCGAGCTGATCGGCGCCACCGAAGACGCCATCGACAAGGCCGAGGACCGCGGCCGTTTCAAGGAGGCGATGGCCAAGATCGGCCTGTCCTGCCCGCTGTCCTTCGTCTGCCACACCCTGGAAGAGTCGCTGGAGGCGCAGGCCAAGGTGGGCTTCCCGACGCTGATCCGTCCGTCCTTCACCATGGGCGGCTCCGGCGGCGGCATCGCCTACAACAAGGAAGAATTCCTGGCGATCTGCGAGCGCGGCTTCGAGGCTTCCCCCACCCATGAGCTGCTGATCGAGCAGTCGGTGCTGGGCTGGAAGGAATACGAGATGGAAGTCGTTCGCGACAAGAACGACAACTGCATCATCATCTGTTCGATCGAAAACTTCGACCCGATGGGCGTGCACACCGGCGACTCCATCACCGTGGCCCCGGCGCAGACGCTGACCGACAAGGAATACCAGATCATGCGCAACGCGTCCTTGGCGGTGCTGCGCGAGATCGGCGTGGATACTGGCGGCTCCAATGTGCAGTTCGCCACCAATCCGGCCACCGGCGAGATGATTGTCATCGAAATGAACCCGCGCGTCAGCCGTTCCTCCGCGCTGGCGTCCAAGGCCACCGGCTTCCCAATCGCCAAGATCGCCGCCAAGCTGGCGGTCGGCTTCACGCTGGACGAACTGAAGAACGACATCACCGGCGGCGCCACCCCGGCCTCGTTCGAGCCGTCCATCGACTACGTGGTCACCAAGATTCCGCGTTTCGCCTTCGAGAAATTCCCGCAGGCCGACGACCGCCTGACCACGCAGATGAAGTCGGTGGGCGAGGTGATGGCCATGGGCCGCACGCTGCAGGAATCGATGCAAAAAGCGCTGCGCGGCCTGGAAACCGGCTTGTCCGGCTTTGACTCGGTCACCACCGACGAAGCCGCCATCCGCCACGAGCTGGGCGCGCCGGGACCGGAGCGCATCCTGTACGTGGCCGACGCCTTCCGCATCGGCATGAGCCGCGACGACATCCACGCCGTCAGCAAGATCGATCCGTGGTTCCTGGCGCAGATCGAAGACATCGTCGGCGAAGAAAAAGCGCTGGCCGGCCGCAAGGTGGAGGACATGGACTATGCCGAGCTGCGCCGCCTGAAGCGCAAGGGCTTCTCCGACCGCCGCCTGGGCGAGCTGCTGGCCACCGATCAGGCCGCCGTGCGCGCCAAGCGCTGGGCGCTGGGCCTGCACCCGGTGTACAAGCGCGTGGACACCTGCGCCGCCGAGTTCGCCACCAACACCGCTTACATGTACTCCACCTACGAGGAGGAGTGCGAGTCCAACCCGTCCGACCGCAAGAAGGTGATGGTGCTGGGCGGCGGGCCTAACCGCATCGGCCAGGGCATCGAGTTCGACTACTGCTGCGTGCACGCGGCTTTGAGCCTGCGCGAATCCGGCTTCGAGACCATCATGGTCAACTGCAACCCGGAAACCGTGTCCACCGACTACGACACCTCGGACCGTCTGTACTTCGAGCCGCTGACGCTGGAAGACGTGCTGGAAATCTGCCGCATCGAGAAGCCGTTCGGCGTCATCGTGCAGTACGGCGGCCAGACCCCGCTGAAGCTGGCGCGCGCGCTGGAAGCCAACGGCGTGCCCATCATCGGC
The DNA here is from genome assembly GCF_008275125.1 of Chromobacterium paludis. Classification (NCBI taxonomy): domain Bacteria; kingdom Pseudomonadati; phylum Pseudomonadota; class Betaproteobacteria; order Neisseriales; family Chromobacteriaceae; genus Chromobacterium; species Chromobacterium paludis. Next base: position 2,917,912 of record NZ_CP043473.1, on the reverse strand, counting down.
ACCTCGCCGGACATGATCGACGCCGCCGAGGACCGCGAGCGCTTCCAGAAACTGCTGAACGAGCTGGGCCTGAAGCAGCCGCCTAACCGCACCGCGCGCGCGCCGGCCGAGGCGATGAAGCTGGCTGACGAAATCGGCTACCCGCTGGTGGTGCGCCCGTCCTACGTGCTGGGCGGCCGCGCGATGGAAATCGTCCACGAGCCGGCCGACCTGGAACGCTATATGCGCGAGGCGGTCAAGGTATCCAACGACAGCCCGGTGCTGCTGGACCGCTTCCTCAATGACGCCATCGAAGTGGACGTGGACTGCGTGTCCGACGGCGAACAGGTGGTGATCGGCGGCATCATGCAGCACGTGGAGCAGGCCGGCGTCCACTCTGGCGACTCCGCCTGCTCCCTGCCGGCCTACAGCCTGTTCCCGGCCATGCAGGATGAGATCCGCCGCCAGACCGTGGCCATGGCCCGCGCGCTGAACGTGGTGGGCCTGATGAATGTGCAGTTCGCCATTCAGGGCGAAACCATCTACGTGCTGGAAGTGAATCCGCGCGCCTCGCGCACCGTGCCCTTCGTCTCCAAGGTGACCTCGGCGCCGCTGGCCAAGATCGCCGCCCGCGCCATGGCCGGCATCAGCTTGGCCGAGCAGGGCTTCACCAAGGAAGTGATCCCGCCGTTCTATGCGGTCAAGGAAGCCGTGTTCCCCTTCATCAAGTTCCCGGGCGTGGACACCATCCTGGGGCCGGAAATGAAGTCCACCGGCGAGGTGATGGGTGTGGGCAAGACCTTCGCCGAAGCCTACGTCAAGGCGCAGCTGGGCGCGGGCGACCGCCTGCCCAAGACCGGCAAGGTGTTCCTGTCGGTGCGCGACAGCGACAAGAACGGCGCCGTGGATGTGGCGCGCGAGCTGCAGCGCCTGGGCTTCGGCATCTGCTGCACTCGCGGCACCTCCAAACATCTGGCCGACGCCGGCCTGATTGTGCAGGTGGTGAACAAGGTGAACGAAGGCCGTCCGCATATCGTCGACATGATCAAGAACGGTGAAATCGACCTGGTCATCAACACCGTGGACGAGAAGCGCACCGCGATTCAGGACAGCCACTCCATCCGCCGCTCCGCGCTGCAGGCGCGCGTGCCGCAGTACACCACCTTGTCCGCCGCCAAGGCGGTGTGCGTGGGCATGAGCCACGCCGAGGCCTTCGACGTGTACAGCGTGCAGCAACTGCACGCGCAGATCGCCGGCTGAGGAGGATGGCTCACCGGTAGGCTTTGATGCGGAAGCGATTTGCCGTTACAATTCCGCTCAAACCCGCTTGCCCAAGCCGCCGTCCCGTACGGCGGCTTGTGCTTTTGATGAAGGCGGATAACCGCCTGTGGAGAATACTGTAATGATCAAAGTCCCGTTGACTGTACGCGGCGCCGAGCTTCTGAAGGAAGAACTGCAACGCCTGAAGAGCGTGGAGCGTCCGTCGGTGATCGAGGCGATCGCCGAGGCTCGCTCGCATGGCGACCTGTCGGAAAATGCCGAGTACGACGCGGCCAAGGAGCGCCAGGCTTTCGTGGAAGGCCGCATCGCCGAGCTGGAAGGCAAGCTGTCCAACGCCGTGATCATCAATCCGGCCGAGCTGGACGCCGATGGCCGCGTGGTGTTCGGCGCCACCGTCGAGCTTATGGATCTGGAAACCGAAGAGAGCGTCACCTATCAGATCGTCGGCGACGACGAGGCCGATATCAAGGTCAGCAAGGTGTCGGTGAACTCGCCGATCTCGCGCGCGCTGATCGGCAAGGAAGCCGGCGACGTAGCCGAAGTGGTGGCCCCGGGCGGCATCCGCGAGTACGAAGTGCTCGACGTCAAATACATCTAAAGCGATATCCAGCCCCGCGCGATGCCTGGCCTCGCGCGTTTTCATCAACTGCGCAGGTTGCCGGGAGAGGAAATGGACGGTTTGCGCGCATTGGCCAAGACTTTCTGGATTGGCGGTTTGTGGGTGATAGGCGTCATCGTGGCGCCTGTGCTGTTTAAGACGCTGGACGCGGCGACGGCCGGCATGGTGGCGGGACGGCTGTTCAGCGTCATCGCCTGGGTGGGCCTGGTGTGCGGCGTGTTCCTGCTGGTGGACCTGGTGTGGCGCCACGGCGTGTCCGGCCTCAAGATGGGCGCATTCTGGCTCATCGTCGGCATGCTGATCTGCACGCTGATCAACCAGTTTGGCGTGGCGCCCATCATCGTCACCTTGAAGCAGCAGATGAACCATGCGGCGGAAGGCTTGTTCGGCGGCGGTTTCGCCACCTGGCATGCGATTTCCAGCCTGATCTACCTGGCGCAGAGCCTGCTGGGCTTGGCCTATATCTGGCGCGGGGAATGAGCCGGGCATGAAAAAAGCGGTGGCATGGCCACCGCTTTTTCATATGCGGGCGGGCGGACTCAGTCCTTCATCGCCTGCTTGTTCTTGGGCAAGGTGATGCGCGCCTTGTCGCTGGGGCGCCACAGCACCAAGAGCTTGCCGATGTGCTGCACCGGGGCGCAGCCCAGCTCGTCGCAAATCTGCTCGAACATGGCCACGCGGGCGTCGCGGTCGTCACCCAGCACGCGCACCTTGATCAGTTCATGGGCGTCCAGGTTGATGGCGATTTCACGCACCACGGCCTCGGTCAGGCCGTTGTTGCCTACCATCACCACCGGGTCGATGCCGTGCGCCAGACCCTGCAGGTACTTGCGCTGAAACGGCTTGAGTTCAATTTTCATGGAAACACGGAATTCAAAGCAAAACGCGATTCTACTAGAATTTGCGCCCAGGCCCCAAATTTGGTCCCGAATTAACCGAAAAACAACAGGATAGCGTCTCACGCGGCCCGCATCGGCTATCCTGAGCATTGAGACGACAGAAGGCGCCGAGATGGCAAGAAGCAAGAGCAGCAACAACTGGTTGCAGGAACATGTCAACGATCAATATGTGCACATGGCGCAGAAGGACGGCTACCGCGCCCGCGCCGCCTACAAACTGCTGGAGATCAACGACAAGGACAAGCTGATCCGCCCCGGCACCGTGCTGGCGGACCTGGGCTCCACGCCGGGCAGCTGGTCGCAGGTGGCGGCGCGTTTGGTGGGCGAGTCGGGCAAGGTGTTCGCGCTGGACATCCTGCCCATGGACCCGGTGCCGGGCGTGGACTTCATCCAGGGCGACTTTCGCGAAGAGTCGGTTTTGCGCGAGTTCGAGCAATTATTGGGCGGCCGCGCGCTGGATCTTGTAATTTCCGACATGGCGCCCAATATGTCAGGCATGAGCGCCATCGATCAGGCCAGAAGTTTTCTGTTGTGCGAACTGGCGCTGGATTTTGCGCGCGATCATTTGAAACCCGGCGGCCACTTTCTCGTCAAAGTGTTCCAGGGCAGCGATTTTCAGGATTACCTCAAGGCCATGCGCGAATTGTTTGGCGAGGTGGTCACCCGCAAGCCCAAGGCGTCGCGCGACCGTTCCAGCGAAATCTACTTGCTGGGCAAGGGTCGGCGCTGACACGAAACGGCGCGGCGCGTACAATCGTAGCCATTCAATGTACAAGCAACCAATAAAGTCAGGGCACAGAGGAGTCCGCTACTCGTGAACAATATCGGCAAAAACATCGCCATCTGGGTGATCATCGGCTTAGTGCTGATGACGGTGTTCAATCAGTTCAGCAAACGCCAGGACACTCAGAACCAGCTCGAGTACTCGCAGTTCGTCAGCGATGTCGAGTCCGGCAAAGTGCAGTCCCTGACCATAGAAGGCCATCCGCTGCGCGGCCAGTGGCTGAAAGGCAAGCTGACCGACGGCACCGCCTTCACCACCTACGCGCCTTATGACCCGCAGCTGGTGGACGACCTGATCAAGAACAATGTGCGCTTCTCCGCCAAGCCGGAGGAAGAGCCGTCCATGCTGATGAGCATCTTCATCAGCTGGTTCCCGATGCTGCTGTTGATCGGCGTGTGGGTGTTCTTCATGCGCCAGATGCAGGGCGGGGGCAAGGGCGGCGCGTTCTCGTTCGGCAAGAGCAAGGCGCGCATGCTGGACCAGGATTCCAATACCGTGGTGTTCGCCGACGTGGCGGGCTGCGACGAGGCCAAGGAAGAAGTGAAGGAAATCGTCGACTACCTGCGCGATCCTTCCCGCTACCAGAGCCTGGGCGGCCGCATTCCGCGCGGCATCCTGCTGGCCGGCTCTCCCGGCACCGGCAAGACGCTGCTGGCCAAGGCCATCGCCGGCGAGGCCAAGGTGCCGTTCTTCAGCATTTCCGGCTCTGACTTCGTCGAAATGTTCGTCGGCGTGGGCGCGGCCCGCGTACGGGACATGTTCGAGCAGGCCAAGAAGAACTCCCCGTGCATCATTTTCATTGATGAAATCGACGCAGTGGGCCGCCAGCGCGGCGCCGGCCTGGGCGGCGGCAACGACGAGCGCGAGCAGACGCTGAACCAGCTGCTGGTGGAAATGGACGGTTTCGACACCAATTCCACGGTGATCGTGATCGCCGCCACCAACCGTCCGGACGTGCTGGACCCGGCGCTGCAGCGTCCGGGCCGCTTCGACCGCCAGGTGATCGTGCCGCTGCCGGACATCCGCGGCCGCGAGCAGATCCTGAACGTGCACATGCGCAAGGTGCCGATCGCCGCCGACGTCAACGCCGAGGTGATCGCGCGCGGCACGCCGGGCTTCTCCGGCGCCGACCTGGCCAACCTGATCAACGAAGCCGCCCTGTTCGCCGCCCGCCGCAACAAGCGCCTGGTGGACATGGAGGATCTGGAATCCGCCAAGGACAAGATCATGATGGGCGCCGAGCGCCGCAGCATGGTGATGACCGAGGAAGAAAAGCGCAACACCGCTTACCACGAGTCCGGACACGCCGTCGTCGCCAAGCTGCTGCCGAAGTCCGACCCGGTGCACAAGGTCACCATCATCCCGCGCGGCCGCGCGCTGGGCGTGACCATGCAGCTGCCGGAGCAGGACCGCTTCGCCTATGACCGCGGCTACCTGATGGACCGTCTGGCCATTCTGTTCGGCGGCCGCATCGCCGAAGAGCTGTTCATGAACCAGATGACCACCGGCGCCAGCAACGACTTCGAACGCGCGACGCAGATGGCGCGCGACATGGTCACCCGCTATGGCATGTCGGACAAGCTTGGGCCGATGGTGTACGGCGAGAACGAGGGCGAAGTCTTCCTCGGCCGCTCCATCACCACGCACAAGAACCTGTCCGAGGCCACGCTGCAGCAGGTGGATGCCGAAATCCGCCGTATTATCGACGAGCAGTACGCGCTGGCGCGCCGCCTGCTGGAAGAGAATCGCGACAAAGTGGAGGCGATGACCGCCGCGCTGCTGGAATACGAAACCATCGACGCCGAGCAGATCAACGACATCATGGACGGCAAGCCGCCGCGCCCGCCCAAGCCGGGCTCGGGTTTCGCCGCCAAGCCGGAAACCAAGCCGGCCGAACCGGCGGAGCCGGCGGCTTCATCCGCCACTTCCGATCCGGCGCAGGAAGTCTGATCCGGTTCGTCCTCATAGCGGGCAAGCCTTCGCGGGCTTGCCCGTTTTTCGTTCAGCCATGACCCTATCTCTCGCCATGCCAGCGGTTGCCGTGCTGCTCTATCCGGGCTGCGTTTTCTTTGAAATCGCGCTGCTCGCCGAGGAGCTGGCCGGGCACGCTGAAATTTTCTATCTGACTCCGGATGGCGGCGAGCATGTCGCCTCCAACGGCGCCATGTTGCGGGCCGATGGCGCGTATGCCATGCTCGAACGTGAGCGTTGGGACGCCGTGCTGGTCCCCGGGGGCGATCCTGGCTCCATCATCCCCGATGGCCTGGCCGATGCGGGTTTGCAGGCAGCCGCGGGGCAGGGAGCCGTCATCGCCGGCATTTGCGGCGGCAATCTGGTGCTGGCGGCGGCCGGTTTGCTGAAAGGGCGCCGGGCCACGCACAACTACACAGCCGAACATGCGGGACACGAAGCGGCAGCGTTCACCGAGCCTTTCTGGCGCGGCATCGAATACTGCGCGCGGGATGTGGTCAAGGATGGCAACATCATCACCGCGCTGCCATGGGCCTATGTGGAATGCACGGCGGCTGTCATGACGTCGCTGGGGTGGATGGATGAGGCTGGCCGCGCGGCGTTTTATCGTCGCCATGGCCCGCGTTTGGCGTGGGAAAAAGAGGCATCATGAAAGTCTTGCAATGCGGGCGTTTCACGCTCGATCTGTCCCGTCCGCTGGTGATGGGCATACTCAACGTCACACCGGATTCGTTTTCCGATGGCGGCCATTTCAACCGCATCGACGACGCGCTGTTGCGCGCGGAAACAATGCTGGCGGAAGGCGCGGATATCCTCGATATCGGCGGCGAATCGACCCGGCCGGGCGCGCCCTATGTCAGTCCCGACGAGGAAATGGCACGCGTGCTGCCGGTTCTGGAGAAGCTGCGCGACTTGGGCGCGCCGCTGTCCTTGGATACACGCCGGGCCGAGGTGATGCGCGAGGCGCTGGCTTTGTCCGCAGTGGACCTGATCAATGATGTATCGGCGCTGGAGGACGTGGGCGCGCTGCCGCTGGTCGCCGGCAGCGCGGCGGCGGTTTGTCTGATGCACAAGCAAGGCAATCCGGACACCATGCAGCGCAAGCCCGAGTATCAAGACGTGGTGACCGAGGTGGGCGAATACCTGAGGGAGCGCGTTCAGCTGTGTCTGAACGCCGGCATGTCCCGGCAGAGGCTGTTGGCCGATCCCGGTTTCGGCTTCGGCAAAACGCTGGAGCACAATCTTGCGCTGCTCAAACGCTTGGAAGAGATCGAGAGTGTCGTGCGCGTCCCGCTGTTAGTGGGCTTGTCGCGCAAGTCCATGCTGGGCGCCATCACCGCCGAACCGGTGCCGGCGGAACGGCTGGGCGCCAGCGTGGCGGCGGCCTTGGAGTCGGCTAGGCGCGGGGCCGCGGTGATTCGGGTGCACGACGTCAAGGCGACGCGGCAGGCGCTGCAGCTGTGGCAGGCGCTTGAGGAAGCTTGATTTAAAACTGGTTTGCTCTGCGTGGAAAATGGCAAAATACCGGCTGCATGGAGCCGCGCCAGTCATGCCGGTTTCAACCCAAGATAGAGAATATAAGATGAGTCGCAAATATTTCGGCACCGATGGCGTGCGCGGCGAGGTCGGCAAATTCCCGATTACGCCTGAATTCGTGATGAAGCTCGGTTATGCCGCCGGGCGCGTATTGGTCAACCATGACCAGGCGCACCGTCCGACGGTGCTGATAGGCAAGGACACCCGCATCTCCGGCTACATGCTGGAAGCCGCTCTGCAGGCTGGCTTTACCGCGGCCGGGGTCAACGTGCTGCTGACCGGCCCGCTGCCGACGCCAGGCATCGCCTATTTGACGCGCGCGCTGCGCCTGGAGGCCGGCGTGGTGATCTCGGCCTCGCATAATCCATTCCACGATAACGGCATCAAGTTCTTCGCCGAAGGCGGCAAGAAACTGGACGACGCGCTGGAGCTGGAAATCGAGGCCATGCTGGACCTGCCCATGGCAACCAATCCGTCGTTGGAGTTGGGACGCGCTCGCCGCATCGAAGGCGCGGCAGACCGCTACATCGAATTCTGCAAGAGCACCTTCCCCAACGAGATGAGCCTGAAGGGCTTGAAACTGGTGGTGGACTGCGCGCATGGCGCGACGTACCACATCGCGCCCAAGGTGTTCCATGAACTGGGCGCGGAGCTGGTGGAAATCGGCTGCGACCCCAACGGCTACAACATCAACGACCGCGTCGGCGCGACTTATCCGAAAACGCTGCAGATGGCGGTGTTGGAGCACCAGGCCGATTTCGGCATCGCGCTGGACGGCGACGGCGACCGCCTGATCATGGTGGACGCGGCCGGCCGCGTCTATGACGGCGACCAGCTGATCTATGTCATCGCCAAGGCCCGCGCGGCGCGCGGCGCGCTGAAGGGCGGCGTGGTGGGCACGGTGATGACCAATATGGCGATGGAGCTGGCGCTGCAGAAGCAAGGCGTGCCGTTTGGCCGAGCCAAGGTGGGCGACCGTTACGTGCTGGAAATGCTGCATGCCGACGGCTGGCAGGTGGGCGGCGAAGCCTCCGGCCACATCTTGTGCCTGGATAAGCACAGCACCGGCGACGGCATCATTTCCAGCCTGCAAGTGCTGGCCGCGGTGCGGGAGCTGGGCCTGAGCCTGGCCGAGATCTGCGCCGACTGGCAACCGTTTCCGCAAACGCTGATCAATGTGCGCCACAATGGCTGCGACTGGAAAGCCGCCGCCGCCACGCCGCTGGCGGAAGCGGAAACCGCGCTGAGCGGCCGCGGCCGCGTGGTGTTGCGCCCGTCCGGCACGGAGCCCGTGGTGCGGGTGATGGTGGAAGCCGACGACAAGGCCTTGGCCGATACCTGGGCGCGGGAGATTGCGAAAGCGATCGAGGCGGTGGCCTGAGCGCAGGCTCGCCGTTCCAAGCAGGATGCCAGGCAATAGCCTGGCATTTTTTTTGTAAATTTACCGTTACATGAGTGGGGTGTGAACATATTTGTCATTTTTTTGACGCTAGAATTGCCGCTTTTCGCTCAGGATGACAAATAAGAATGAATGTATCGCTCAATACGCCTATGGGGCACCGTTTGCTGGCGGCATCGCTGGCGCTGAGTGCGCTGTCCGCCCAGGCGGCCTGTGGCTTGGCCGCCAGCCATCGCCTGCACCAGATTCAGGGCAACGGCCTCAAAAGCCCCATGCTCAATCAAACCGTGGTCGCGCAAGGCGTAGTCAGCGCCCTGGTCTACGGCAAGGACGGACCGGTTGGCTTTTACATGCAGGAAGAGGCGCGCAATCAGGACGCCGACCCCGCCACCTCTGAAGGCATTTACGTTTATACCGGCAAACTGGCCTTGCCGGTTCTGAAGGCCGGCGACCGCGTCAGCGCGCGCGGCAAGGTGCTGGAGTACGGCCGCAAAGGCGATGCCTTGAGCGAAACCCAGTTGCAGCCGGCCGCCGCCGCCGATGTGCAGGCCTGCGGCAGCCAGGGCGAATTGACGACGACCGCGCTGCGGCTACCTCTGAGCGGCGACCCCAAGCAGCTGGAGGCGTTGGCCGGCATGGCGGTCAAATTCGAGCAGCCGCTTTACGTGGCGGACAGTTACAACTATGGCCGCTACGGCGAGTTGACCCTATCCAGCCAGCCGCGGCAGTGGGTGCCAACCCAGCTTTACCGTCCAGGCAGCGCCGAGGCCCAGGCCTTGCGCGCGGCCAATCTGCGCGACCGCGTGTTGCTGGATGACGGCAAGACTTGGCAGAACGCCGATGCTTGGCTGCCGGCGCCCGAGGGACTGTCCGCCGCCCATCCGCTGCGCGTGGGCGACCGGCTGGAAGGGGTGATGGGCGTGGTCTCGCTCAGCAATGGCGCTTACCGCATCCAGCCTATCGAGCCGCCTAAAGTGACGGCGGCCAACCCGCGTGCCGCGGCGCCGGCGCGCCAGGCCGGGCAACTGCGAGCAGCCAGTTTCAATGTGCTCAATTTCTTCAACGGCGACGGTCTGGGCGGAGGCTTTCCGACCGAGCGCGGCGCCAAGAACCGCGAGGATTTCCTGCGGCAGAAGGCCAAGATCGTCAGCGCCATCCGCCAGTTGGACGCCGACGTGTTGGGCCTGATGGAGCTGGAGAACGATGGTTTCGGGCCGCAGTCCGCGGTTCAGGAGCTGGTCCATGCCTTGAACGCGGGCTTGGCCGCCGATAAGCAGTATCGCTTTGTCGATCCCGGCCTGCCCAAGATCGGCACGGACGCCATCACCACCGGCATGCTGTACCGCCCGTCACGGCTGAAACCGGATGGCGCGGCGCAGGCGCTGACGCTAGGCGATCCCGGCAAGAACCGGCTTAGTCTGGCGCAAACCTTCGCCATCGATGGCAAAAAACTGACCCTGGTGGTCAATCATCTGAAGTCCAAGGGCAGCGGCTGCGACAAGTCCCTGGTAGGCGGCGTGGCTGACGTCGATACGGGCGATGGCCAGGGCAATTGCAACCTGACCCGGGTGCAGGCGGCGCGGGACTTGCTCAAGTGGGCAAAGCTGCGCGGCGCTGCCGCCAATGAGGGCCTGCTGGTGCTGGGCGACATGAACGCCTACGCCAAGGAGGATCCGATCCGAGCCTTCGAAGACGGCGGACTGGCCAACCAGCTGGCCCGTTTCCGTAAGGGGGCCTATTCCTATGTCTACCAGGGCGAATCCGGCAATCTGGACCATGCCTTGGCCGACGCGACGCTGGCCGCGTGGGTGGCCGGCGCCGGCGAGTGGCATATCAATGCCGACGAGCCGACCGCGCTGGAATACGGCAGCGAGTTCAAATCGGCTGCCCAGCAACAGAACTATTATGCGGCCGATGCCTATCGCTCCTCCGATCACGATCCGCTGTATGTCGACTTGCAACTGGCGGGCACTGCCGGCCAGGGCGGCAAGACCATGGAGCCGCCTGCCGACCAGGCGTCTCCTGCATCCATCGCCGGCGCGGATGGCGTGGCCCTGGCCTTGTTGGGTCTGGCGGGACTGGGCGCCTGGCGTCGCCGCGGGTGAGGCCTCTGCCGGCCAGCCTGCTGCCGGCGCTGCTGCCACTGTTGACGCCATGGGGCGAGGCGGCGCGGCGCTGGCGCTTCGATCCCGCATGGAGCGGCGAGTGGTGGCGCGGATTCACCGCCAGCTGGGTGCATGCCGACTGGCGTCATGCCGCGCTGAACAGCCTGGGCTTGCTGTTGTTGGCTGGCCTGGGCGGCCGCCGCGCGGCGGCTCCGCTTTGCCTGTTGGCCCTGGCCCTGCCGTGGCTGTTGGCCGCGCAGCAGATGCTGCCGCCAGAGCCGCGGCCGTTTCTAGGGGCTTCGGGCGTGTTGTACGGCTGGTGGGCGGCGGTGGCCTGGTTGCGGCGGAGAGACGCCATGGGCCGCTGGCTGCTGGCCGCGCTGGTTTTACGCCTGCTGTGGCAAGGCTTGTGGCCGAATGCGGGGGCGGCGGGCGAGGCGGTGTTGTGGTCGGCCCATGTCGGCGGCGCCGTGCTGGCGCCGCTGTTGCTGGCCGGACTCAGCTATGCGCGATGCGGGGCACCCTGGGCATCACCGCGCTCATCAGTTCATAGCTGAGGGTGCCGGCGGCGGCGGCCACTTGCTCGATCGGCACTTGCGGGCCCCATAGTTCCACCCGGCTGCCGATGCCGGCTTGCGGCAGATGGCTCAGGTCCACCGCCAGCATGTCCATGGAGACGCGGCCCACGGTGCCGCTGGCCTGGCCGTCCACGGCGACCGGCGTGCCGTTGGCGGCGACGCGCGGATAGCCGTCGGCATAGCCGCAGGCGACGATGCCGATGCGCATGGCGCGCTCGGCGATGAAGCGGCGGCCATAGCCCACGGCATCGTCCGGCTGCAAGTGCTGCACGGCGATGATGTCGGCCGACAGCGTCATCGCCGGGATCAGTCCCAGTTCGGCGCCCGTGGCGTTCCCGAACGGCGACGCGCCGTACAGCGCGATGCCGGGGCGGCCGATGTCGCCATGGGTAGGCGGGTGGCGCAACAGGGCGGCGGAGTTCGCCGCGCAGACCGCCAGGCCGCTGGCCGCCGCCGCCGGCTGGAAGCGCTCCCATTGTTCTGCCACGCCGTAGTCCTCATCGGCAGTCGCGAAGTGGGTCATGATGGTCGTCGGACGGACGGCGGGCAGGGCGCGCAGACGCGCCAGCGCATCCGCGGCCTGCTCCAGGCGAAAGCCAAGCCGGTTCATGCCGCTGTTGATCTTGAGCCAGACCTCCACCGGCCGCTCGGCGGAACCTTTGGCCAGCCAGTCCATCTGTTCTATGGAGTGGGCGGCGCCGCCCAGGCGGTAGTCGGCCATCGCCGCGGCTTCGGCCGCGTCGAACGGACCTTCCAGCAGCGCGATGGGCTGGCGGATGCCGGCTTCGCGCAGCCGCACCGCATCCTCGATATTGAGCAGGGCAAAACCGTCGGCTTGATCGGCCAACGCCTTTGCCGTGTCCACTACCCCGTGGCCGTAAGCGTCGGCCTTGATCACGGCGAATAGTTGGCGGGAGCGCGCATGCTGGCGGATGAACTGGAAATTATGGCGAATGGCCGGGAGGGAAATCTCCAGCCGGATAGGACGAGTCATGTCAAGAAAGCGTGAGGGGGAGGTGTGCTATTATACACCTCCGTGCTTGGACTCTAGCCGATCTGCCGCTGCCATGTCGCCCTGACTTGATCGCCGACAGACGGAATAATGATGGATACTCTGCAGATACTTCTAGACTTCTTCACCGGTTACGGCTACGTCGCCGTGTTCGCGGTGCTGCTGGTTTGCGGCTTCGGCGTGCCGATTCCGGAGGACATTACCCTGGTGGCCGGCGGCGTCATTTCCGGGCTCGGCTATACCAATGTCCATTATATGTTTGTTGTCGGCATGGCTGGGGTGCTGGTCGGCGACGGCATCATGTTCCTGGCGGGGCGCATTTTCGGCCACAAGGTGCTGCGTTTTAAACCCATCGCCCGCATCCTGACGCAGGAGCGTTTCCAGGCTGTGCAGGAGAAGTTCGAGAAATACGGCAACTGGGTATTGTTTGTGGCCCGTTTTCTTCCGGGTTTGCGTTCTCCCATCTTCATTACAGCCGGCATGACGCGGCGCGTGCCGTATTGGCGCTTTCTGCTGATGGATGGCTTTGCCGCGCTGATTTCCGTGCCGGTTTGGGTTTATCTGGGTTATTACGGCGCGGCCAACCGCGACTGGCTGATGATGATGGTGCATCGCGGCCAGGCCGGCATTCTCAGCGTCGTGGCCTTGCTGCTGCTGGTGGTGGGCGGCATCTGGTACAAACGCCGGCGCGAGTCCTGCGTGAAGAAGTAACATCTCGCCATTCAAGCAAAACGGCCATCCTTGGGGATGGCCGTTTTGCTTGGCGCCGCGGGAATCAGCCCACCTGCAGCAATTCCACTTCGAATACCAGCGTGGCGTGCGGCGGGATCACGCCGCCGGCGCCGCGCGCGCCGTAGCCCAGCTCGGACGGAATGGTCAGCTTGCGCTTGCCGCCCACCTTCATGCCCTGCACGCCCTGGTCCCAGCCCTTGATCACGTAGCCGGCGCCCAGCGGGAAGCTGAACGGCTGCATGCGATCCTTGCTGGAGTCGAACTTGGTGCCGTCGGTCAGCCAGCCGGTGTAGTGGACGGTGACTTCCTGGCCAGCCACGGCCTCGGCGCCTTCGCCGACGACCAGTTCTTCGATGATCAATTCGCTCATGCGGTTTCCTTTGCGAAAAGGGTTGCAACGCGGCGATTGTAGCAGCCAGTGGGCGGATTTGTGTTTTCCGCTGCTTGGCATATAACGAAATTCAGACCTCGTCGTCTCCATTTCTCCGCCAATGCAAGGGGGTGTGCCATGGATGTTCTTCATCACGATCATGATCACGATGGGCCGCAGGTGCGCCCGGTGCCGCGCACGGTGGAACTGGCTCAAACCATGCTATGGCTGAGAAAGGGATTCCGCGACTTCCAGAAGGCGCCGGCCGACTGCCTGTTCTACGGCGCCCTGTTCGTCCTGATGGGCTATCTGCTGGGGGCTTATGTGGACCAGGCGCCGGAGCTGGTCATCACCTTCGCCACCATTTTCCTGCTGGCGGGGCCGTTCCTCGCCATTGGCGTCTATGACATCGCCAAGCAGATGGAGGCTTTTGACGGCCATGGCCGCGTGAAACTGGTGCACAGCCTGACCTCCTGGCGCGTCAACATGCCGGGTTTCAGCCTGTACGCGGTGTTGCTGGCGGTGCTGGTGTTCGGCTGGTTCCGGGTTTCCCTGCTGATGTTCGCCTTGTTCTATGACACGGCGGCGCTGCCCAATTTGAGCGAACTGGTCGCCGACGCTTTCAAGCCGGGCAATGTGGAATTCCTGGTAGCCTATATGGCGGTCGGCTTCTTCTTCGCCTTGCTGGTCTATGCGCTCAGCGTGGTGGCCATTCCGCTGCTGCTGGACAAGGAGGTGGATACCATCACCGCCATGATCGCCAGTGTGCGCACGGTATTCCGCAATATACTGACGATGACTGCGTGGGCGGCTATCATCGTGGCCATGACGGTGGTGGGATTTGCCACCTACTATCTGGGCCTGATCATCATCATGCCGGTGCTCGGCTTGGCCAGCTGGCATGCGTATCGGGATTTGATCACCTTCGAGCGATGACCTCCACGCAATGACCCATCATGTCGTCTTCCTGGACCGGGACAGCTTGCCTGTCCCGGTTCCCGTTTTCAGCTTTCCCGCGCGCTACCGCGAATACCCCGCAACCCTGCCAGAGCAGATCGTCGATCACGTCGGCGAAGCCGACATCGTGATCAGCAACAAGGTGCCGCTGCCGCGCGAGATCATCGCCGCGCTGCCGAATCTGAAGCTGATCGCCATCGCCGCCACCGGCTACAACCATGTCGACCTGGAAGCCTGCCGCGAGCGCGGCGTGGCGGTGTGCAATATCCGTCACTATGGCGATCACACCGTGGCCGAGCATGCGTTTACGCTGATGATGGCGCTGATGAAGAATCTGCCGGCTTACCAGCGCGATGTCGCCGCCGACGTATGGAGCCAGGCCAAGCAGTTTTGTCATTTTGGCGCGCCGATACGCGAGTTGCGCGGCGCCACGCTGGCCATCATCGGCAGCGGCGGCATAGGCCAGCAACTGGCCGCCATGGCGCGCGCTTTTGGCATGGAGGTGATCTTCGCCGAGCGCAAGGGCGTGCCGCTGGCGCGCGAGGGGAGGGTATTGTTTGACGAGGCCCTGGCGCAGGCCGATGTGGTGTCGCTGCATTGTCCCTTGACCGAGGCGACGCGCGGCATGATTGCCCAGGCCGAGCTGATGGCGATGAAGCCGGGCGCCATCCTGATCAATACCGCGCGTGGTGGCCTGGTGGATGAGGCCGATCTGGTGGCGGCGCTGAAGTATGGAATGTTGGGAGGGGCGGGTTTCGATGTGCTGAGCGCGGAGCCGCCGTCTCCGGACAATCCACTCTTGAAGGCGCGCTTGCCCAATCTCATCGTCACGCCGCATGTGGGCTGGGCCAGCGGCGAGGCCATGCGCCGGCTGGCCGCGCAGCTGGCGGCCAATATCGAGGTCTTTGTGGCCGGCGGATCGGTCAACCGGCTGGTTTAAGCGCTTGCAGGCGGATAGGCGGAATAAAACCGATGCGTAACGCTGCCCTGAGGGGGGATTATCTACTGTAGGCTTGGAGCTGTATTAAGAATTTACTATGCTGAAAGCGCTCGGCCAGTAGCGATGGCCGAGTTGCCCCGCTTGAGTCGCCGTGGCCGGTTGCCCCGCCACGGTATTTTTTTGCGTCAATCCGGGATGTCGTTCGGATTGACGCGCGGCTGCTCTTCCTCGCCCATGCCCAGCTTGCCGCGCACGCAGGTGAGGTAACGGTTGACGTCCGGTCCGCCGCCGTAGCGCTGGGCGTGCCAGATCATTTCGCCCAGGCACTCCATCATCTCGTGCTGGGCGCGATGCTCGTCGCCGTGGCGCAGCGCCAGTTGGGCGTACAACGCGCGGATGCCGAAGGGCTGGTCGATGGAGCGCTGCTCGGCGATGGCCACGTGCAGGCCCAGGTGCAGGAAGGGATTGGTCTCGCCCATGTCCGGCGTCCACTCCTGTTCCAGGAAGGCCTGCGGATTTTCCAGGATGGGATGGTATTCCGGGTGGTCTATAAGAATGGATAGGACGATCTGCTCCAGGTCGGACAGGGGCTGGCCGGATTGGGACTTGCTCCAGGTGTCGAAGAAGAAACGGCGGGCGTCCTGGCGGCTGGGGTTGAACAACATCAGTGAAAACCTCGGGCGATTGCGGGCTGGATTCGGCGCGGGCGCGCCGCCGGCGCAACGGGTGTAGCAAGGTCGCGGGCGGCTGGCCGGCTGCGGCATTATACGGGAGGGCGCATGCCATGACCACGCTCTACGATTTCAGCGCGCAGTTGATGGATGGGGGCGAGACCGCGCTGTCCGCCTATGAAGGACAGGTGCTCTTGCTGGTGAATACCGCCAGCGAGTGCGGTTATACCCGGCAATACGCGGGGCTGCAGGAATTGCACGATTACTTCGCCGGGCAAGGTTTCAGCGTGCTCGGCTTTCCGTGCAACCAATTCGGCGGCCAGGAGCCGGGCGGCAATGATGAGATCGCCGCTTTTTGCCAGAGCCGCTTCGGCGTGACGTTTCCGCTGTTCGCCAAGCTGGAGGTCAATGGAGAGGCCGCGCATCCGCTATGGCGCTGGCTGACCCAGGCAGATTCCGCGCATCCGCATCCGATCAAATGGAATTTCACCAAGTTTCTGATCGACCATCGCGGCCGCGTGGTCAAACGCTACGAGCCGGCGGTGGAGCCGCACGAGCTGGTGGACGACGTCAAGGCGCTGCTGGCGCGCTGACGTGAAAACGGCCCGCGCGGGCGGGCCGTGGCAAGCGAATCTGCGGATTTACTTGCGGCGGAAGATCACATCCCACACGCCGTGGCCCAGCTTGATGCCGCGGGCCTCGAACTTGGTCAGCGGGCGATAGTCCGGACGGGGCGCGTAGCCGTCTGCGGTATTTTCCAGGTCGGCGTTGCCGCTCATCACTTCCATGATTTGAATGGCGTAATCTTCCCAGTCGGTGGCGGCATGCAGATAGCCGCCCGGCTTCAGCTTTTTCACCAGCTTTTCCACCAGCGGCGCCTGGATCAGGCGACGTTTGTTGTGGCGCTTCTTGTGCCACGGATCGGGGAAGAAAATGTGCACGCCGTCCAGGCAGCCATCGGCCAGCATATTGTCCAGCACTTCCACCGCGTCGTGGCGCATCAGCCGCAGATTGGTCAATTCCTTCTCTGCGATCAGCTTGCACAGATTGCCCACGCCGGGGCCATGCACCTCGATGCCCAGATAGTCCTTGTCCGGGTTGGCCGCGGCGATCTCGGCAGTAGCGCCGCCCATGCCGAAGCCGATTTCCAGGATCTTGGGCGCGGCGCGGCCGAAAGCCTGCTCCAGGTCGATCCACTCGGGACGGTACTCTATGCCCCACTTGGGCATGCCCTCATCCATCGCTCGCTGCTGGCCCTGGGACAGATGGCCCTGGCGCAGCACGAAGCTGCGGATCGCTCGTTTGAAAGCCGGATTATCCATTTTGCTGGCCTGCTGAAAACTCAAAAAAACCGCGATGTTACCGAATCTTGGCGTAGCTTGCGAGTATTGCCGCCTTTCGCGCCGCATCCTGGCGCAATGCGTCCAGATAATCGAGCACGCTCGGCCACCGCAGGCCGACGCGCAATTCGCGCCGCAGCCTGCCGTTGTCTAGCCGGCGCGACTCGGCCAGGAAGGACCATTGCATGGGCGAAACGCTGGCCTTGACCTGCTGGCGCGGCAATTGGGGCGGGCAGGGCAGACCCAGCGTCTCGCCCAGCGCCTGGTACCAGCGGCTGACCGGCAGCGGCTGGTCATCGCAGGCGTTGTAGACGCGAATGCCGTTCCTGCGCCGCAGCGCGGCCGCGCACAGCCGCGCCAGATCATCGGCGTGGATGTGGTTGCTCCAGCTGTCCTCTGCGTCGACAATCAGCGGCGCGCCGCTGGCGAAGCGGGCCAGCGGCAGGCGCTCGTCGGCGTAAATGCCCGGCGCGCGCAAAATGGTCAACGCGCAACCGCGGCGGGCGGCGAAGCGGCGCAGCTGGGCCTCGGCGTCGGCGCGTCGCAACGCGCGCTCACTGCTGGGATGCAGGGGAGAGGACTCGCGCAGCAGCTTGCCATCGGCATTGCCATACACGCCGCTGGTGCTGATGTAGATCCATTGCTGTGGTATGCTGTCGGCTTTTGCCAGCGCGTACAATAACTTGCGCACTCTCGGGTCGGTCCGGCCGCTGTTTGGCGGCGGCGCGGTGATCAGCACGGCGTCGGCCAGTCCGGCCAGCCGCGCGAGACTGGAGAAGCCGTCCAGATCGCCTATCAGCGGCAAGGCGCCTTGCGCCCGCCAGCGCGCGGCCGTTTCCTGGCTGCGGCACAGTGTAAGGATGCGCCAATGTTGGCGCAGCAGGGGTAGGGCGCGGTAGGCGACATCGCCGGCGCCGATGATGAGCAAGGTACGCATGGTGTGCATTTTAGCCAGAATTCGGGATTGAGAAACGACATGACTTGCCAGGTGAAGGTGCTCCCCAGTGGGCATACATTCGGAGTGGAGGCGCACGAAACCATTCTTGAGGCCGCGCTGCGCCAGGGCGTGGGCCTGCCTTACGGTTGCCGCGACGGCGCCTGCGGCGCTTGCAAGGGCAAGGTGGTGGAAGGCGAAGTGAGCCAGGACGGCTTCCAGGAAAAAGCGCTGACCTCGGCCGAGCAGGCCCAGGGCATGGCGCTGTTCTGCTGCGCGCGGCCGCAGGGCGATATCAGCATCGAAGTGCGCGAAGTCACCGGCGCCGGCGATTTCCAGATCAAGACCCTGCCGTGCCGGGTGGAAAAAATCGAGAAAATCCACGACGTGGCGGTGCTGAAGCTGAAGCTGCCGGTGTCTGAACGGCTGCAATTCCGCGCCGGCCAATACATCGACATCCTGATGAAGGACGGCAAGAAGCGCAGCTTCTCCATCGCCAACGCGCCGCACGACGACGCTTTTCTGGAGCTACATATCCGCCACCAGCCAGGCGGCTCCTTCTCGGAGTACGTGTTTCATCAGATGAAGGAGCGCGAGATCATGCGCTTCAAGGGGCCGCTGGGTTCCTTCTTCCTGCGGGAGGAGTCGGACAAGCCCATCGTGTTCATCGCCAGCGGCACCGGTTTCGCGCCGGTGAAGGGCATCATCGAGCACGCGATCCAGCACGGCATCACGCGGCCGATGACTTTCTACTGGGGCGCACGCAGCAAGGCTGACCTCTATATGTCCGATCTGGCGGAAGGCTGGGCCGCGGAGCATCCGCATATCCGCTACATCCCGGTGCTGTCTGAGGCGCTGCCGGAAGACAACTGGACCGGCCGCACCGGCTTTGTGCATCAGGCGGTGCTGGAAGATTTTGCCGACTTGTCCGGCCATCAAGTCTATGCCTGCGGCGCGCCGGTGATGGTGGAGGTGGCGCATGGCGCCTTCACCCGCGAACGCGCCCTGCCGGAAGACGAGTTCTTCTCCGACGCCTTCTTCCTGGCTAAGGATATGGGCGGCGCTAAGTAAACAAGCCATTGATCTGTATGTAAAAAGCCTCCGGCTATGGCCGGGGGCTTTTATTTTTTCGAGATGACATCCGGTTTGATTTGGGTCAATTCCAATGTTTTGTGTATGGTTATTATGTCGTTGGCAAGGCACGGAGTCGCGAAATCTGCGAGGGAGAACACGATGGAGTTGCTGACCTTGATGTTGTCCGACGACGTGGGTCGTCTGAGTCTATTAACGATAGTCGTGGCTACGCTGGTGGTGTTGGGCGCGGTGTGGGCCATCTTCAGAAACATGAACAAGCCGGGCAAGTAAAAGTTTTACCCCTGTAGTTTTGGCATTTCCTCTTGATGTGTGTGTTGGCGGATACGGTGGTGGGCCGTATCCGCTCTTTTTTTGTCCGCCCGCCGTCTTGAAAATCAGGCTTTTCTAATTTTAACTATCCCTAATTTCTTGTTTTTAATGGATTTCTTCATTTTTTTGCGTTGGATCAGACGGCTGAGGACACGATCTTTCGCTTTCCCGGGCTTGTCCTATGCTGAGTGTGGTCGCTGGCTTGGACCGTATTTGCGAATGACTGCCAGTTTCAATGACGCTTTGACGTAAGCCTGAGTCGCAAATTCTGTAGTTCGACGGTTTCAGTCCAAAGGGGCTTGATACATGTCAATCGAGCCGATGACTCGTCTGGAAGGGTCGATTTCACGCGGTATACCATCGTTTCAGATGATAAGAATTTAATGATAAATCACGCCATACCTCGTTAATTGGAGAATGAAAATGTCCACTGAAACTGCAAGCCAAGCCGGCGTAACGGAAGGCGGTTCGCCCCGGCTCAAGCTAGGCGCGCTGACCGCGCTAGTCGTCGGCTCCATGATAGGCGGCGGCATCTTCTCGCTGCCGCAAAATATGGCGGCCGGCGCCGGCGCCGGCGCCATTCTGATAGGCTGGGCCATCACCTTCGTCGGCATGCTGGCTTTGGCCTTCGTGTTCCAGATGCTGGCCTCGCGCAAGCCTGAAGTGTCGGGCGGCGTGTATGGCTACGCCAAAGCCGGCTTCGGCGACTACATGGGCTTCAATTCGGCCTGGGGTTACTGGATCTCGGCCTGGATCGGCAATGTGTCGTACTTTGTGGTGATGTTCTCGGCGCTGGGCTTCTGGTTCCCGGTATTCGGCGACGGCAACACGCCCACCGCCATCGTCTGCGCCTCGGTGCTGCTGTGGGCGCTGCACTTCCTGGTGTTGCGCGGGGTGCACGGCGCGGCCTTCATCAACACCATCACCACGATTGCCAAACTGGTGCCGCTGGCGCTGTTCATCGCGCTGATCGTGTTCGCCTTCAAGGTGGATACCTTCAATCTCGAGTTCTGGGGCAACGCCAAGCTTGGCTCCATCGTCGATCAGGTGAAGAGCACCATGCTGGTGACGGTGTGGGTGTTCATCGGCATTGAAGGCGCCTCGATGTTCTCCGGCCGCGCCGAAAGCATGAAGGACGTGGGCAAGGCCACCGTGATCGGCTTCCTGTTGACCATCGCGCTCTTGGTCGCCGTGTCGGTGCTGTCGCTGGGCGTGATGACTCAGCCGGAACTGGCCGCCTTGAAGAACCCGTCCACCGCCTATGTGCTGCAAAAAGCCTTTGGTTCCTTCGGCGCCAACCTGATGAACGCCGGTCTGGTGATCTCCGTCGGCGGCGCGCTGCTGGCCTGGACCCTGCTGGCCGCCGAAGCGCCTTACCTCGCCGGCAAGGATGGCGTGATGCCCAAGGTGTTCGGCACCACCAACGCCAACGACACTCCGGCTGCCTCGCTGTGGCTGACCAATGGCCTGATCCAGCTGTTCCTGCTGATCACGCTGAAGAGCTCGGCCGGCTACCTGGCGCTGCTGTCGCTGGCCACCTCGATGATTCTGATTCCCTACCTGCTGTGCGCCGGCTACTCCTGGCTGGTGGCGCAACGCGGCGAGGGCTACGCCGAAGGCGAAGGCCGCGGCAAGGAGCTGGGCACGGCCATCCTGGCCACCGTCTATGGCGCCTGGCTGATCTACGCCGCCGGTCCCAAGTACCTGTTCCTGTCCATGGTGTTGTACGCACCGGGCCTGCTGTTCTACCTGTGGGCCAAGAAAGAACAGGGCCAGAAACCGTTCAATATGATCGAAGCCGTGCTGGCCGCCATCGTGGTGGTGCTGGCTGCGATCGCAGTCTACATGCTGGCAGCCGGCACCATCGGCCTGTAAGCGAAGAATTTTGAAACCAGTCGGGGGGACGGCCGGTCCGTCCCTAAGGCAGACAAGACTCAAGGAGTATCGTTATGACCAAGTTTGGTGTTCATTCCGAGTGCGGCAAGCTGCGAACTGTCATGGTGTGCCGTCCTGGCCTGGCCCACAAGCGCCTGACCCCGGACAATTGCCATGACCTGCTGTTCGATGACGTGATCTGGGTGGAACGCGCGCAAAAAGACCACGCTTACATGGTTGAGCAAATGCGGGCCCGCGGCATCGAGGTGATCGAAGTGCATGACGCGCTGGCCAAGGTGCTGGACGACAAGGCCGCCCGCAACTGGGTTCTGGACCGCAAGATCAAGACCGACAACGTGGGCATCGGCATGCAGTCCGACCTGCGCAGCTGGCTCAATGAAATGCCGTCTTCGCAACTGGCCGACCATCTGGTGGGCGGCATCGCCAAGTTCGAACTGCCGTTCGACCCGAAAGGCTTGTTCGGCGGCTATCTGGACCGTTCCGAATTCGTGCTGCCCCCGATTCCGAACAGCCTGTTCCAGCGCGACCCGTCCTGCTGGATTTATGAGGGCGTGACGCTGAACCCGATGTACTGGCCGGCCCGCCGCCAGGAAACGCTGGTGCTGCAGTCCATCTACCAGTTCCACCCCTACTTCGCCGGCAAGGTGAATGTATGGTGGGGCGACTGCGACGTGGATCACGGCCCGGCCACCCTGGAAGGCGGCGACGTGATGCCCATCGGCAACGGCGTGGTGTTGATCGGCATGGGCGAGCGCACCAGCCCGCAAGCCGTGGTGCAAGTGGCCAAGCGCGTGTTGCACAAGGAAGGCGGCGCCAAGCGCGTGATCGCCTGCCAGATGCCGAAATCCCGCGCGGCCATGCACTTGGACACCGTGTTCAGCTTCCTCGACATCGACCTCCTGTCCGTGTTCCCGGACGTGGTGGACGAGATTGCCTGCACCAGCATTTACGCCGGCGACCGCGAAGGCGAAGTCCGCTTCGAGCGCCATGAGGGCCGCAAGCTGGTGGACGTGGTGCGCGAGGCGCTGGGCCTGGCCGAGATCCGCGTGATCCAGACCGGCGGCGACGCTTACCAGCGCGAACGCGAGCAATGGGACGACGGCAACAACGTGGTGGCGCTGGACCGCCGCGTGGTGGTGGCCTATGACCGCAACACCTACACCAACCGCCTGATGCGCGAGCACGGCGTGGAAGTGATCGAAATCCCGGCATCCGAACTGGGCCGCGGCCGCGGCGGCGGCCACTGCATGACCTGCCCGATCATCCGCGACGAAGTGAAGGTGTAAGGCTGTTTATCTCCGGCCGGGCAACCGGCCGGGCTTGAAATACCGAATTCCGTTTATTTGCAAAAATGACAGGTTGACCGCCGGCTCCTCCGGGAGCGACGGCCCGCTTGCCCAGACTCTAATCAGGAGCATCATCATGGCTTT
This sequence comes from Chromobacterium paludis, assembly GCF_008275125.1. NCBI lineage: Bacteria > Pseudomonadati > Pseudomonadota > Betaproteobacteria > Neisseriales > Chromobacteriaceae > Chromobacterium > Chromobacterium paludis. The sequence goes on along the minus strand of NZ_CP043473.1, from coordinate 2,895,075 downwards.
CAATCTGCGCAACCGTAACTTCCTGAAAATGCTGGACTTCACCCCGCGTGAAATCCGTTATCTGCTGGACCTGTCCCGCGACCTGAAGCGCGCCAAGTACACCGGCACCGAACAGCAACACCTGAAGGGCAAGAACGTCGCCCTGATTTTCGAAAAGACTTCCACCCGCACCCGCTGCGCGTTTGAAGTGGCCTGCTTCGACCAAGGCGCCAACGTGTCCTACATCGGACCGTCCGGCTCCCAGATCGGCCACAAGGAGTCGATGAAGGACACCGCCCGCGTGCTGGGCCGCATGTACGACGCGATCGAATACCGCGGCTACAGCCAGGACATGGTGGAGCACGAGCTGGCCGCTTACGCCGGCGTGCCGGTCTACAACGGCCTGACCGACGAATACCACCCGACCCAGATGCTGGCCGACGTGCTGACCATGTGGGAGCACAGCGACAAGCCGATCTCGCAGATCCGCTACACCTACCTCGGCGACGCCCGCAACAATATGGGCAACTCGCTGCTGGTGATCGGCTCCAAGCTGGGCATGGACGTGCGCATCGGCGCGCCCAAGCACCTGTGGCCGACCGACGAGCTGGTGGCCGAGTGCCGCGAAGTGGCCAAGCGCACCGGCGCCCGCATCACCCTGACGGAAGACGCCAAGGAAGCCGTCAAGGACACCGACTTCATCCATACCGACGTTTGGGTGTCCATGGGCGAACCGGCCGAAGTGTGGGCCGAGCGCATCAAGCTGCTGAAGCCTTACCAAGTGAACAGCGAGCTGATGGCAGCCTCCGGCAACCCGCGCGTGATGTTCATGCACTGCCTGCCGGCCTTCCACAACAGCGAAACCAAGGTGGGCAAGGAAATCTCCGCCCAGTACCCGGAACTGGCCAATGGCATTGAAGTGACCGAGGACGTGTTCGAGTCCGAAGCCTGCATCGCCTTCGAACAGGCCGAGAACCGCATGCACACCATCAAGGCCATCCTGGTGGCCACGCTGGGCGACTAAGCCTGAGCGAAGCGTCTTTCAGACGCTTCGCGATAGGCGACACAGGGCTGAAAACCAGCCCGACCACACATCAACCGGCCAAGGCCTCCTGACCGGAAGCCTTGGCCGGCGTCGTTGAAAGAATTGGGAAGGAAAGATTTATGCGAGTCGTCGTAGCCTTGGGCGGCAATGCCCTGCAACGTCGTGGCGAAGCCATGACCGCCGATAACCAGCGCGCCAATGTCAGAGTGGCCGCCGAGCAACTGGCCGCCGTGACCCGGCTGGGCCACAACCTGGTGATGTGCCACGGCAATGGCCCGCAAGTGGGCCTCTTGGGCCTGCAGAACGACGCCTACGCCCGCCACGTGGACGACAAGGTGACGCCGTACCCGCTGGACGTGCTGGGCGCCCAGACTGAGGGCATGATCGGCTATATGGTGGAGCAGGAACTGGGCAATGTGCTGCCGTTCGAAGTGCCCATCGCCACCATCCTGACGCAGACCGAAGTGGACGCCAACGACCCGGCTTTCCAGAACCCGACCAAGTTCGTCGGCCCGGTCTACACCAAGGAAGAGGCTGAAAAGCTGGCCGCCGACAAGGGCTGGACGGTCAAGGCCGACGGCCAGTATTACCGCCGCGTGGTGCCGAGCCCGAAACCGAAGCGCATTTTCGAAATGCGCCCGATCAAGTGGCTGATCGAGAAGGGCGTGGTGGTGATCGCGGCCGGCGGCGGCGGCATTCCCACCATGTACGAGGGCGACAAGCTGGTCGGCGTGGAAGCGGTGATCGACAAGGACCTGGCCTCGGCCCTGCTGGCGCGCGAGATCGACGCCGATTACTTCGTGATCGCCACCGACGTCAAGACCGTGTTCGTCGGCTGGGGCACGCCGGAAGCCAAGGCCATCCGCCAGGCCCACCCGGACGAGATGGATAAGCTGGGCTTCGCCGCCGGCTCCATGGGCCCCAAGGTGGAGGCCGCCTGCGAGTTCGCCCGCCTGACCGGCAAGAAGGCCGTGATCGGCGCGCTGGAAGACATCGAGAAGATCGTCAAGGGCGAGGCCGGCACCGTGATCTCCACCGAGAAGCCGGGCATCGAGTGGTACTGAGCCTAGTTTGAATTTGGCCAAATCAAAGGGCTGCCGCAAGGCAGCCCTTTTGCATGGCCGAGAGGAGAGCCTTACTCTGATTTCAGCTGGCGGATCAAGGCTTCCAGCTTCTCCCTATCCCCCGCCGCTAGATCGGTTTCGTTCGGTTGTCGCGAGTTGTCGGCCGCATTTTGCCGCGTGAGGTTCCGATTGTGCAGCGCTTGTTGGTACAGCTCGCCGGCGGCCATGGCGGGGGCATCGCCCAGGACTTTGACGTTGGCCTGAGTGACGGCATCGGTGACCTGGCCGTTGACTGGGGCGGGGATGGCCATGGGCTCTCCTGTTTGGTTGGGGGCGTCACAAGCCCAGTTGTCGCGGATATTGCCGGCAAGCCTCCTGGCCGGCCCGATAGCCTGCCTGATAGAGCCGGTCCAGATTGGAGTACGACCAGTCCAGCTGCTCGCGCTGCTCATCGCGTTTGAGCTGCGCTTCAAAGTCTATCTTCAACACCTCGGTGCGCGGACGGCCGTTCGCATCGCGGTTGTGCAGGGCCTGGAACAGTTTCAGGTCGTCGCGGGCGATGGCGGTCAGCGGCACGATGATGGATTGTACCCAGGCGTCGTACAGGTCGCGCGGCGGATGCAGCAGCTTGTCGCTGCCCAGCACGTCGAACACCACGGTGTAGTCGATGTGCGGGTGCAGCTCGAACAGGCGCTTGAAGTTCAGGGTGTCGATGGCCGCGCCTTCGATATAGTCGCCGTCCGCCAGCTTGTACGGCGGGTAGATGAAGGGGAAGGACAAGGCTGCCAGGAAGTGCTCGTGCGTGATCTCGCGCTTGTCCCAGCAGCGCATCTCGCCGTGGGTGAGGTTGTAGGCGTTCAGATAGAACGCCGGCTCAATATCCTTCAGCTTGTCGAAATCGACGATCTGTTCGATGAAGGGCACGTGGGCGCACAGGCCCTGGCTTTCGCTGCTCAGGCCGCTGGGACACAGCGCGGCCATCATGAAGGCGGTCCAGTCCGCCAGCAGGCGCTGCGCCGGGCTGTTGTCCGCCTGTTGCTGGATGGTTTGCAGCACGGGATTGCGCGCCTGCATGGCGCGCCAGGCATCCGCGAGCAGGCCGGGCTTGTTGAACACCTTGTAATTGACCGGAAACAGATTGTAGATCGGGTCTGATACGCCCATGTCAGCCAGTTTGCTCAGCGCGGAGATGGCATCGCCCTGCTTGGGCGCGACATAGAGCAGCCCTACGATGGCGCCGGCGCCGGAGGCGGTGATGATGTCGAAACGGACGCCAGCCTCGATAAAGGCGACCAGCGCGCCGGCCATCAGGGTGGCGTTGGGCGCGCCGCCGCCCAGTACGAGTGCGAGAGAAGGTTTGGCTGCCTGGGCCATCGTCGATTTCTCCAAATGAATCATGTCATTGGTTAGTGAAAAGGCATGGCTGAAGTATGGTTGGGAATGCGGCTTTTGCAATGCGTGGGCTTACGCAGCGCTGTCGCGGAAAAGCTTCAATTCCAATGGCGTTCTTCAGAACAATAAAAGATACCTTGCGATGCAAGGTATCTTGTCATACAGTTCAGTCAGATATCCGGATGCAGCAGTCCAACGATGTTCCTTGTAATGCAAGGTATCGTGTATTGCCAGTCGGCGAGGAAAACAAACATGAAGACACAACTGAAAAAAGGCACGCTTGATATGTGTGTCCTGGCCGTGTTGGCCCAGGCCGACAGCTATGCCTATGAATTGGTCAGCAAGCTGTCGCAGGGCATGGATATCAGCGAAGGCACGATTTATCCGCTGATGCGCCGCCTGCAGAACGAGTCCTGGGTCAGCACCTATCTGGTGGAGTCGTCGTCCGGCCCGTCGCGCAAGTATTACAAGCTGACCGACGCCGGCCGGCGCGAGCTGGAGACCATGCGCCAGGAATGGCAGGAGTTTGTCACCGAAGTGGAAAACGTGCTGCGCAGCGACGCGACGGCACCGACAGAGGGAGCGCAGCAATGACACGCAAAGCATTCTTGAGCCAGCTGGAGCAAGGCCTTTCCGGCCTCAAGCCGGAGATGGTGCGCGAAATCCTGGCCGACTACGAAGAGTATTTCAACGATGCGCTGGCCGATGGCCGCGACGAGGCCGAGGTGGTGGCGGCCTTGGGCAGCCCGCAGAAGCTGGCGCGCGAACTGAAGGCGCAAACCCATTACAAGCAATGGCAGGAGCATCGCTCCTTTACCAATCTGTCGCGGGTGATGGCCTCAATCGCCGGGCTGGGCGTGCTGAACTTCGTGCTGGCGCTGCCCTTCATGATCTACCTGCTGTTCCTGACCATAGGCTACATCGTATCGGTCAGCTTCCTGCTGGCCGGCCTGACCGTGGTGCTGGCCTGGGCCAGCCATGGCGTGTTCGGCTGGCCGCATATCGGCAGCGTGGATTCGGGATGGTACATCGGCAAGCTGGGGGATCGCGGCGCCGAAATGGCCTGGCGCAGCGACAAGGATGATCATGCCGGGCAGGTCTGGATGGATGGCGGCCGCTTGCGCCTGAATCCGGACGAGGGCGACCGGTTTGAACTCAAGACCGGCCAGGGCGAGACGCTGCTGGTGTCCAAGCTGCGCGGCAAGCTGCGGGTGGACGCCAGCCAGCCGGCGGTCAGGGAGATGGCGCAAGTCGATGGCCAGGAAGTCAACCTCAACGACACCGCCATCCGCGAACTGACGCTGCATGAAGAGAGCGGCGACGTTTTTACGGCGCGAGTCGATAAGGAGCAAGGCCTGGTGCGCGTGATGGGCGATACCGGCGGCACCGAGCTGAAGTTCAACGCCAGCGGGCCCAAGGGCAGCTTGTCGATCAAGGACGGCGACAGCTCGCTGGAAATCACGGAAAGCAAGATCGCGCTGAAGGATGGCATGGACCATATCCAGATTGACGCGCTGCCGGGCCTGTCCGTGGGCATGAGCGTGTTGGTGGTGGGCTTGGTGCTGCTGTTGGGCGGCGCGCTGGGGCTGGTGTTCTGCGTCTGGCTGACCCGGCTGACCTGGCGCGTGCTGGTGGCCTATGTGAAGTATCAAATCGAACTGGTATCCGGCAAAGAGCGCGAAAGCGCGGCGGCCTGATTCACGGCAATGGAACGGGAGTGACGATCATGAAGAACGATGCCTGCCTGCAGCAATTGCAACTGACCCTGGTTCAACTGCCGGAAGCCGAGTTGCGCAAGATACTCAACGATTACCGCGGCTACATCCGCGATGCGGCGAGCGACCGCGCCAGCGAGAGCCAGCTGCTGGCCATCCTGGCCGAGACGCGCCAGATGGCCGCCGCGGCTTTCGCCCGCCGCCGCATACTGCGCCACAGCCGGGAACAGCTGGCGTACCGTCTGGCCGGAGCTGGCTCCGCCCTGGCGGCATGCGCGGCGCTGTGCTGGCTGTTCCTGCAATGAGAGCAAGGGGGAAACCGATGAAACCAGTTATCCACATCGCCTGCTGCCTGTTGCTGGCGGCGGGCGCGGCCAGGGCCGAGGACGCCGCGGGCATAGACAGCCTGAAGTTTCGCGGCGACGCGCTGAAGCTGGAGCTGAGCGCCAATGCGGCCAAGCCGTACCAGCTGAATCTGGAGAAACGCAACTGGTCCGATTCCCGTTGCAAGGTGGACATCGTCCGCAACGGCGGCGAGTTGAGCTTTTTGATCGATCTGGGCCAGGCGGCATCGGATCGCTGCGGACTGGCGATCAAGGGCAACGTCAAGCCGGGCAAGCGGGTGGATGTCGACCTGAGCGCCTTTGAAGGCGATCTGAACGGGGATTTCGACTCCGTGCGCATGCATGGCCAGGCGCTCAAGCTGGACCTGAAGGGCAAGGCGCGCGCCGTGAAGCTGGATGGCAATGCGGTGACGGCAGATCTGGCAGGCACTTTTGATGCGCTGCAGGCCAAGGGCGAGGCGTTGAAGCTGGATTTCCAGGGCGCGAGCCCGGCGCTGACGCTGAATGGACAGATGGTGAAGGCAGACGTGAACTTGCGCGGCGCGCAGCCGTCGGGAACGGTCAATGTCCAGGGGCAGGCGGTCAAACTGGATTTGAGCACCAGCCGCCAGGCCAAGCTGGATTATCAGGTCCAGGGCCAGGCTAGCAGAGTGGACGGCGACAAGATCAATACGCCGGGCGCGCCCTTGAAGCTGCGCGTCAGCGGCCAGGCGGTGAAGGTGTCGCTGGATCAGGATTAAGCAGTGGTATGACTCCGTGTCCCTTGCCCGGCTGAAGCCGGGTTCTTTTTGCGCAATTGGTATTTAAACGTCATCAAAGGAGTGGGGTGTGAAAAAAATAAACATGATTTTGGGACTGCTGGGAGCCGCGTTGGCCAGCGCCGGGTGGGCGCAGGGCGAGGATTGGCAGGCCTTGGCGCGCGAACAGTTGGCATTCGCGCATCAGACGCTTGTCGATGCTCACCCTGGCGCCATCGATAGCGAAAATCCAGGCTTCCGCCGTTGGCTGGAGCAGGGCTATGCCGAAGCCTTGCGGCTCACCCGGGAGGTCAGGAGCCAGGAGCAGGTGTTGGGGCCGTTGCAATATTATTTAGTGGGTTTCCAAGACGTGCATGTGGTGCTCAGCGCCTCGCCCAAGATGCGTTTCTATCGCTGGCAGGGCTGGACGGCCAAGCCGCAGGGCGACCGCTGGCTGGTGGACGCGGTGGCCAAGGACTGGCCGACCGCCTTGCCGCCGCAAGGCGCGCAATGGCTCAGTTGCGACGGTAAGCCAGCGGAGGCGGCGCTGCGGCAAGACGTCATGCCCTATCTGGACCGGCGCGAGCCCCTGGAAGGCCAGCGCTGGGAGTTGGGGCGTTATGCGGCGATGCAGTCGGCGCAGTTGCGCGCCTTGAGCCCCTTGCCGGCCAGTTGCCGCTTCCGTCTGGCAGATGGCAGCGAGAAGGATTATGCGATGAGCGCGCGTCGCTTCGACCGTTCGCCCTTGCCGCCGCCAGCCAGCTTCAAGCCGGAAATCCGCGATCTGGGGGAGGGCCGGTATTGGGTGCAGGTGGCGGACTTCATGCCGCAGGGCGAGCGAATACAGCAAATGCAGAATGTGATCGCCGGCATGCAGGCCTTGCGTTCGGCCAAGCTGATCGTACTGGATACGCGGGGCAATCGCGGCGGCAGCAGCCAGTATGCGACGGACTTGCTGGAAAGCCTGTATGGCAAGGACGATGCGGCTTGGCTGGAGCGTCGGGCGGATGGCGATTCCTACATAGAGTGGCGGGTCAGCGCGGCGTCGGAACGGTATCCGCAAGTCGCGCTGGCTTATCCTGGCCTGCCGGCCGCCACGCGGGTCTGGGCGGAAAAGCTGCAAAAGCGGCTGACGCAGGCGCGGAAGGAAGGGCGGGAGTGGTTGCGGGAAGATGACAGCGACGCGGTGAAAGCGCCCGCGACCTTCGCGGGCAAGCCGCGCATCGCCTGGATCACACGCTCGGACTGCGCCAGTTCCTGCCTGATGTTCGCCGATCTGGTGAAGCAGATTCCGGGCAGCGTGCAGCTGGGGCAGATGACCAATGCCGATACCACGTATATGGATGTGACCAGCGAACCGCTGCCTTCCGGCCTTGGGGTGTTGCACCTGCCGATGAAGGTGATACGGCATCGTCCGCGCGCCAGCAACCAGCCTTATCTGCCCGACGCGCATTACGATGGCGACATCGACGATACCAAGGCTTTGCAGGCCTGGGTCTTGCAGCGCATGGGGTGAGGGGAAATGCAAAAAGGAGCCGATAGGCTCCTTTTTCTTCAGGGCGGGCTCAGTGGCCCTTGTAGCTGCAGACGGTGAACAGGTCCAGGCCGCCGTCGCGCACCAGCTGGCCGCCGCCCAGCTCCGGCAGCTCGATGATGGCCGCGGCTTCCAGCACGTCGGCGCCCATGCGCTTGAGCAGCTTGTAGCCGGCCATCATGGTGCCGCCGGTGGCTACCAGATCGTCGATCAGGATCACGCGGTCGCCCGGCTTGCAGGCGTCGGTGTGCATTTCCACCGCGGCATTGCCGTATTCCAGCTCGTATTCCTCTTCCACCGTGGTGAAGGGCAGCTTGCCCTTCTTGCGGATGGGCACGAAGCCGACGTTCAGCTCGTAGGCCAACACGGAACCGATGATGAAGCCGCGCGCGTCCAGGCCGGCCACCAAGTCCACTTTTTCCGTCATGTAGCGATGGACGTAGATGTCGATCAACATGCGGAAGGTCTTGGGGTTTTGCAGCAGCGGGGTGATGTCGCGGAACATCACGCCTTGTTGCGGCCAGTTCGGCACGGTGCGGATCCAGCCCTTCAGGTAGCTGGAGTAGTCGAGATTGCTGAGGTTTTCCATGGCTGTATTGTACTTCGAAATCAAGAGACTGCGTGAGCGATGCAGGATCGCCGGCCAGCAAAAAGGCCCGCCGCGCAAAGCGGCAGGCCCTTGTGCGAAACGATTATTCCGCGTTTAGGCGAAGAACGCCAGCTTGAATACCCACAGCGCGGCGATGACCAGCACCGCGGGCTTCAGGTCGGCGAAGCGGCCGGCCAGGATCTTGATCACGGCGTAGCTGATGAAGCCGAAGGCGATGCCGTCTGCGATGGAGAAGGTGAAGGGCATGGCCAGCGCGGTCATCACCGCCGGGGCGGATTCGGTCAGGTCGTTCCAGTCTATTTCCGCCAGGCCGCGCGCCATCAGCACGGCGACGTAGCACAGCGCCGGCGCGGTGGCGTAGGCCGGCACGGTGGCGGCCAGCGGCGACAGCCACAGCGCGGCCAGGAACAGCAGCGCCACCACCACGGCGGTCAGGCCGGTGCGGCCGCCCACGGCGGTGCCGGCGGCGGATTCGATGTAGGCGGTGGTGGACGAGGTGCCCATCACGGCGCCGGCGGTGATGGCGATGGAGTCCGCCATCAGCGCGCGCTTCAGCCGCGGCAGCTTGCCGTCCTTGTCCAGCAGGCCGGCGCGATGCGACACGCCGACCAGGGTGCCGGTGGTGTCGAACAGGTCGACGAAGAAGAACACGAAGATCACGCCTATCAGGCCGGCGTGCAGCGCGCCCTGGATGTCCATGGCCATGAAGGTGGGCGCCATGCTGGGCACCGGAGCGACGATGCCCTTGAACGGCGACAGGCCCAGCGCGATGGACAGCACGGTCACCACCAGGATGCCGATGATGATGGAGCCCGGCACCTTGCGGTATTCCAGCGCCACGATCAGGAAGAAGCCGAAGATGGCCAGCAAGGCGGTGGGTTTGTGGATGTCGCCCAGCGTCAGATAGGTGGCCGGATGCGGCGCGATGATGCCGGCGTTCTTCAGCGCGATGATGGCCAGGAACATGCCGACGCCGGCCGAGATGGCGAACTTCAGCGACTGCGGGATGGCGTTGACGATGGCCTCGCGCACCTTGAACAGGCTCACCGCCAGGAAGACGATGCCGGAGATGAACACCGCGCCCAGCGCGGTTTCCCAGGACAGGCCCATGCCCTTGACCACGCTGAAGGTAAAGTAGGCGTTCAGCCCCATGCCCGGCGCCAGCGCGATCGGGTAGTTGGCCACCAGGCCCATGATGGCGGTGCCGAGCGCCGCGGCCAAGCAGGTGGCGACGAACACCGCGTTCAGGTCCATGCCGGTGGAAGACAGGATCAGCGGGTTGACCAGCACGATATAGGCCATGGTCAGGAAGGTGGTGAATCCGGCGATGACTTCGGTCCGGACCGTGGTGCCATGTTCTTTCAGCTTGAACAAGCTTTCCAGCAGTTGCATGCGGCGCGACTCCAAGGTGTATTGCGTCAAAACGAAAACGGCGCATTATCGGCCTGAGGGCTGTCAAACACCTAAATCTTGATGTGAAAATATGTCATCCATTACAACGATGATCGGACTGTGATATCCTGAAAAATTATTCTTTGGCAAAGTTCGTAACAGACCATGGACCAGCCCATCGGAAACATTTACATCGTGGTGGCGCCGTCCGGCGCCGGCAAGACTTCGCTGGTGGCCGCCCTGTTGCAGGCCGAGCCCAGCGTGGAGCTGTCTATCTCGTATAGCACGCGCCAGGCGCGCAAGGGTGAAATCGACGGCCAGCATTACCATTTCGTCAGCCGCGACACCTTTGAGGACATGAAGGCGCGCGGCGATTTTCTGGAATGGGCCGAAGTCTACGGCAACTGTTACGGCACCAGCGCGCCCTGGATCCGCAGCCGGCTGGACGTGGGGCAGGACATCCTGCTGGAGATCGACTGGCAAGGCGCGGAGCAGGTGCGCAAGGTCTTTCCTCAGGCCATCGGCATCTTCATCGCGCCGCCGTCCATCGAGGAGCTGGAGCGCCGCCTGCGCGGCCGCGACACGGATACCGAGGAAGTGATTCTGCGCCGTCTGGCCTCGGCCCGCGCCGAGATCGACAAGATCGCCGAGTACGATTACATCGTGGTCAACGACGACTTCGAGCGCGCGCGGCTGGACCTGATCAGCATTGTGCGCGCGCAGCGCCTGAAGAGCGCGCCGCAGTGCCGCCGCCTGGCCGATATGTTCCGCCGCATGGGCACCGCCGGCGCAAAGTGAAAATTGTGCCGCCCCGGCTGTCTGGCCGAGGCGAAAATTCGATATAGTGAACCCTGTAACCGTCATTTAGCTGAGAGACATCATGGCCCGTATTACTGTTGACGACTGCCTGGATCGCATCCAGAACCGATTTGACCTGACCCTGGCCGCCGCCTACCGCGCGCGCCAAGTGGCTTCCGGCGCGAGCGCCTTTGTCGAGCCGGGCCGCCATAAACCGACCGTGATCGCCCTGCGTGAAATCGCTGCCGGCCATGTCGGCAAGGAAGTCCTGAACCGCGGCAAGGCCTGATCCGAAGTACTGGAGTAGACGATGGCCAGCGGCATTGAGACAGGTATCGATTACCACGCCTTGATCGAATCCGAAGCGGCGGCTTTTTTTGAAAACGCCGCCCGTTACCTCAAGCCGGAAGACGTCGCCCTGCTCAAGCAGGCTTTCGCGGTCAGCCGCGAGGCGCACGAGGGCCAGACCCGCAAGAGCGGCGAGCCCTACATCACCCATCCGTTGGCGGTGGCCACCATGCTCACCGACTGGCGGCTGGATGTGCAGGGGCTGGCCGCGGCCTTGCTGCATGACGTGCTGGAAGACACCGGCGTCACCAAGCCCACGCTGATCGAGAAGTTCGGCAAGATCGTCGCCGACCTGGTGGACGGCCTGTCCAAGCTGGAGCGGCTGGAGTACCAGACCAAGGAAGCGGCTCAGGCCGAGAGCTTCCGCAAGATGGTGCTGGCGATGGCGCGCGACATCCGCGTCATCATCGTCAAGCTGGCGGACCGGCTGCACAATATGCGCACGCTGGACTCGATGCGCGAGGACAAGCGCCATCGCATCGCGCTGGAGACGCTGGAAATCTACGCGCCGATCGCCAACCGCATCGGCCTGAACAAGGTCTATCGCGAGCTGCAGGACCTGGCGTTCAAGCATCTGCATCCGCACCGCTACAGCGTGCTGTCCAAGGCGGTGCGCGCCGCGCGCGGCAATCGCCGCGAGGTGGTCAACAAGATACTGCAGGCGGTCAGCCAGCGGCTGGTGCAGAGCAATATCGAGGCCACGATCAAGGGCCGCGAGAAAAATCTTTACAGCATCTACAAGAAAATGCAGGAGAAGCACCTGTCCTTCTCCGAGGTGCTGGACATCTACGGCTTCCGCGTCGTCGTCAACGACATCCCGGCCTGCTACCTGGCGCTGGGCGCGCTGCACAGCCTGTACAAGCCCATTCCGGGCAAATTCAAGGATTACATCGCCATTCCCAAGGGCAATGGCTATCAAAGTCTGCACACCACGCTGTTCGGCCCTTATGGCACGCCGGTGGAAATGCAGATCCGCACCCGCGAGATGCACAATGTGGCGGAGGCTGGCGTGGCCTCGCACTGGATGTACAAGAGCGGCGAGGGCATCAACACCGCGCAGCAGCGCACCCACCAGTGGCTGCAGAAACTGCTGGACATGCAGGAGGAGAGCGAGGACGCGGTCGAGTTTCTGGAGCACATCAAGATCGACCTGTTCCCGGACGAGGTCTACGTGTTCACGCCCAAGGGCAAGATCATGGTGTTGCCGCAAGGGGCCACGCCGGTGGACTTCGCCTACGCCGTGCACACCGACGTCGGCCATCGCTGCATCGCCGCGCGTGTCAACCACGCGCTGGTGCCGCTGCGCACGGTGCTGCGCAATGGCGACACGGTGGAAATCATCACCTCGACGCAGGCCAAGCCCAATCCGTCCTGGCTGGCCTTCGTGCAGAGCGGCCGCGCGCGCTCCGGCATCCGCAATTATCTGAAGAGCCTGCAGCGCGAGGAGGCGGTGTCGCTGGGCGAGAAGCTGTTGCGGCAGGCGGTGGGCGCCTTGGCGACCACGCCGCTGGCGGTCAGCGAAGAACTGCGCGCCGAATACTTCGCCACTTATGGCGAGAAAATGAACAGCTTTGATGACGTGTTGGCGGAGATCGGCGCCGGCAAGCTGCTGCCCATCGTGGTGGCGCGGCGCATGCTGGAGCTGGCCGGCGAGCGGCTGGGCGAGGGCGTGCGCGTCGGCCCCATCACCATACGCGGCAACGAGGCCGGCATGGTGCAGCTGTCCAATTGCTGCAATCCGCTGCCCGGTGACGAAATCCTGGGCGTGATCACCAAGGGCCAGGGCCTGGTGATCCACCGCGTGGAGTGTCCGAACGCGCGCCGCGCCGATCACGACAAGCTGCTGGAAGTGAATTGGGAGGCGCAACGCGACCGCATGTTCGGCGTCACCATGGGCGTGCTGTCGCGCAACGAACGCGGCGCCTTGGCCGACATCGCCACCGCCATCTCGCAGGCCTCGGCCAATATCGAGAGCGCCGACACGCAGGACAGCAGCCGCGATGGCGATGGCCTGTTCAATATCCACTTCCGCTTGCAGGTGGAAGGCGTGGAGCATCTGGAGCGCGTGTTGAACGCCGTGCGGCAATTGCCGGTGGTGCAGCGCGTGGAGAGAAAATGAGCCAATTGAATCTGAGCATCAACGGCGAAGCGCGCAGCTTCGCCGGCATAGCCACGTTTGCCGATCTGGTGGTTGAGCTGGGCTTGACGGGCAAGCGCATCGCCATCGAGCGCAACGGCGAGATCGTGCCGCGCAGCCGTCACGCCGAAGCGACGCTGGCGGACGGCGATGTGCTGGAAATCGTGGTGGCGGTCGGCGGCGGCTAAATCGGTCGCGCCGGTCATACTGTGTCAACGGATAGGGAAGGGGTGGGCAGGTGAGCGATCAACTGGTGATTGCCGGCAAGACGTTCCATTCTCGTTTGCTGGTGGGGACGGGAAAGTACAGCAGTTTCGAGCAAACGGCCGAGGCGCTGGAGGCCTCCGGCACGGAGATCGTTACCGCGGCGATCCGCCGCGTGAACCTGGGGCAGAATCCTAACGAACCGAATTTGCTGGACTTTTTGCCGCAAAGCCGGTATAACCTGCTGCCCAACACGGCGGGGTGCTACTCCGCCGAGGATGCGATCCGCACCCTTCGTCTGGCGCGCGAGCTGCTGGACGACCACCGCTTCGTGAAGCTGGAGGTGCTGGGCGATCCCAACAATCTGTATCCCAACGTCAGAGAAACGCTGAAGGCCGCGGAAGTGCTGGTGGCCGAAGGTTTCGACGTGTTGGTCTACACCTCGGACGATCCCATCGTCGCGCGCGAGCTGGAGCAAATCGGCTGCTGCGCGATCATGCCGCTGGCCAGCCTGATCGGCTCCGGCATGGGCATCCTGAATCCGTGGAATCTGCAATTGATTATCGAGCAGTCCCAGGTCCCGGTGATCGTGGATGCCGGCGTCGGCACCGCGTCCGACGCGGCTATCGCCATGGAACTGGGCTGCGACGGCGTGCTGATGAACACAGCGATCGCCGGCGCGCGCGATCCGGTGTTGATGGCGCGCGCAATGAAACTGGCCGTGGAAGCTGGCCGCGCCGCCTATCTGGCCGGCCGGATGCCGAAACGTTTTTATAGTGCAACGCCAAGTTCTCCTAGTGAGGGGGTGATTTCTTCCGTCAAGCCGTGACGTTTTTCGGCCCGAGCGCCCGCTGTTCCGCAGCGCGAAACGCCACAGCCCAGGCCTGACGAAGCTTTTTAGACTTTATCAATTTGCGCAACATTGCTAAAATGCTGTTTTTACAGGCAGAGCCATTGGCGCTGCCCTAAAGAAATCAAGGACCCTTAAGTAAATGCCGAATATTCGCGTTAAAGAGAACGAACCGTTCGAAGTAGCTCTGCGTCGCTTCAAGCGCGCTGTGGAAAAGACTGGTCTGCTGACCGAACTGCGCGCCCGCGAGTTCTACGAAAAGCCGACCACCGAGCGCAAGCGCAAGCACGCTGCCGCCGTGAAGCGCCACTACAAGCGCATCCGCAGCCAGATGCTGCCGCCGAAACTCTACTAAGAGTTTTCCGGCTTCAAGCAGGACCGCAGGCCATGCCTGCGGTTTTGCCATTTGTACTCCCGCATTTCCCCTGCTGCCCGTCGCAGCCTGTACCCCAAGTGAGCACGACATGAGCCTCAAAGTTCGCATCACCGACGACATGAAGTCCGCCATGAAAGCCAAGGAAGCCGACAAGCTGGCCACGATTCGCCTGCTGCTGGCCGCCGTGAAGCAGAAAGAGGTGGACGAGCGCATCGAACTGGACGACGCCGGCATCACCGCCGTCATCGACAAGATGATCAAGCAGCGTCGTGACTCCATCGCCCAGTACCAGGCCGCGCAGCGCCAGGATCTGGCCGACAAGGAACAGGCCGAGATGAACGTGCTGATGGGCTATATGCCGCAGCAGCTGTCGCAGGCCGAGATCGAGGCGATGATCGCCCAGGCCGTGGCCGACATCGGCGCCGCCGGCATGCAGGACATGGGCAAGGTAATGGGCGTATTGCGTCCGCAGCTGGCCGGCCGCGCCGATATGGCGCAGGTTTCCGCCTTGATCAAGGCCAGGCTGAGCGCGTAATCCGCCCGCAGGCAGCCGCGTTTGATTCCGCAGGATTTCATCGACCAACTGCTGTCCCGCGTCGACATCGTCGACGTGGTGGACCGCTACGTCCCCTTGAAGAAGGGCGGGCAGAACTATATGGCCTGCTGCCCCTTTCACAAGGAAAAATCGCCCTCATTTACCGTCAGCCCCAGCAAGCAGTTTTACCACTGCTTCGGCTGCGGCGCGCACGGCTCGGCCATCGGCTTCGTCATGGAGTACCAGGGCATAGGCTTTGTCGATGCCGTGAAGTCGCTGGCCGAGGGCATCGGCATGCAAGTGCCGAACGAGCGCGAGGTCAATCCGGAAGCCAGCCGCAAGGCGCGCGAGAAGCAGGTATCGCTGGAGCAGCTGATGCAGCAGGCCAGTGATTTCTACCGCCGCGAGCTCAAGGGCGCGGCCAATGCCGTGGCCTATTGCAAGGGGCGAGGCCTGACCGGCGAAGTCGCCGCGCGCTATGGCCTGGGCTATGCGCCGGATGGCTGGCAAAACCTCGAAGCGGCGGTCCAGAACTATCAGGACGACAAGCTGGTGGAAGCCGGGCTGGTGATCGTGGCCGAGGACAGCGGCCGCCGCTACGACCGTTTCCGCGACCGGTTGATGTTCCCGATCCGCAATCAGCGCGGCGCCATCGTCGGCTTCGGCGGACGGGTGCTGGGCAAGGGCGAGCCGAAGTATCTGAACTCGCCCGAGACGCCGCTGTTCGAGAAGGGGCGCGAGCTGTACGGCCTGTACGAGGCGCGGCAGGCGATCCGGGATAAAAACCGGGTGCTGGTGGTCGAAGGTTATATGGACGTGGTGGCGCTGGCGCAGTACGGCATAAGCTACGCCGTCGCGACGCTGGGTACTGCCACTACGGGCGAACATGTGCGCAAGCTGCTCAAGCACGCCGATCAGGTCTATTTCTGCTTTGACGGCGACGCCGCCGGACAGAAGGCGGCGTGGCGCGCGCTGGAAAACAGCTTGTCGCAGCTGGTGGACGGCAAGTCGCTGAACTTCCTGTTCCTGCCGACCGAGCACGATCCGGACAGCTATGTGCGCGAATTCGGCGCGGAGGCGTTTGAAGAACTGCTGACCCAGCAGAGCCTGCCGCTGTCCGTGTATTTCACGCGCGAGCTGTGCCGCGGCGTCAATCTGGCCACGCCGGAAGGGCAGGCCGAGCTGATCCGCGTCGCCAAGCCCTTGCTGGCGCAGATCGCCGCGCCGGCCTTCGGCTACATGATACGGAAGCGCCTGGCCGAGATGGCGGGCGTGGATGTGGACGAGCTGGACATGCTGACTGGCGGCGGCAAGCCCAAGCCGCGTCGCGCCCGCGAGGGCGGGCGGCGCGACTACAAGCTGCCAGCCGATTCGCAGCGCCCGCTCAATCCCACCATGGTCAAGAAACTGATCAAGTGGCTGCTGATGAATCCGCAGTGGGCGGCAGACGTTCAGCTGCCGGACAGCCTGGCGCTGTCCGACGAGCTGGCCTGCTTCGCCATGCTGGCGGAGCGCGTGCTGGAGCACGGCGAGTCGCCCAATACGGCGCAGTTGATCGAGGGCCTGCGCGGCACGCCGTACGAGGGACTGATAGACAGCGTGTTGCAGCAGGCGATGCAGGACCCGGACGAGTTCGCCGACCCTGGCGAAGACGACCGGCAACTGTTCCAGGACGGCAACGCGCGCTTGTTGAAAATGCTGCATGCGGAGCAGCTGGAAAGGCTAAAACTGAAGGACCGGCACGAGGGCTTGACGCCAGAGGAGAAGGTCTTGATGGGACAGCTGTTGCGGGAAATGTTCTCGCCGCCGAACGGATAGTTTCGGCGGAAAAGTCTAGGTAGTTGTGTTATAATCAACTGTTTTTTTCGGCTTTTTTTCAAGCAGGAAGCGAAATGGCGGCCTCTCCCGAAAACCAGAAAGATGTGCAGGACAGCCAGCAGGAAGTGATGAGCCTGGAAGAGCAGCGGAAACGCTTGCGCCAGCTGATCGCGCTGGGTAAAGAGCGTGGGTACCTGACCTACGCCGAAATCAATGACCATCTGCCGGAAGACGTTTCCGACGCCGAGCAGATCGAAAACATCGTCACGATGATCGCTGGTCTGGGCATTCAGGTGTGCGAAGAAGCGCCGGACGCCGAAACCTTGCTGATGTCCGACGCCACGCCGTCCGTGGCGGACGAGGACGCCGTGGAAGAGGCCGAAGCGGCCCTGTCCTCGGTAGACTCCGAATTCGGCCGCACCACTGACCCGGTGCGCATGTATATGCGCGAAATGGGCTCGGTGGAGCTGCTGACGCGCGAAGGCGAAATCGAAATCGCCAAGCGCATCGAGGACGGCCTCAAGTACATGATCCAGGCCATCTCCGCCTGCCCCGGCACCATCGCCGAGGTGTTGGAGCTGATGGAGCGCGTGGCGCGCGATGAAATCCGCGTCGACGAAGTGGTGGACGGTTTCATCGACCTCAACGCCCCGACCGAAGACGAAGCCCAATTTGCCGAACCGGAGGACAGCGACGATCTGCTGGACGAAGAGGAGGAAGAGGAAGAGGACGAGGAAGGCGCGCCGGTTGACGCCGACGCCGACGCCGCGGCCAATCTGGAAGAGCTGAAGCAGCACGCGCTGGAGCACTTCGCCGGCGTGCGCCTGCTGTTCGACAAGATGGTCAAGGCCTTGAGCGCCAAGGGTCCGCAGAGCAAGGAATACCTGGAGCTGCAGGACGCCATCACCACCGAGTTCATGCTGGTGCGCTTCGCCACCCGCCAGGTGGAGAGCCTGTGCGAGTCGCTGCGCGGCCGCGTCAACGAGATCCGCACCTACGAGCGCGACATCCAGGACATCTGCGTCAGCCGCGTGCGCATGGACCGCGCCCACTTCATCAAGGTGTTCCCGGGCAACGAGACCAACCTGGATTGGGTGGAAGCCGAAATCGACTCCGGCAAGGCCTGGAGCGAGGCGTTGACCCGCTTCAAGCACGCCATCATCGAGAAGCAGACCCGCCTGTCCGATCTGCAGGACAAGGCCATGCTGTCGATCAAGGCGCTGAAGGAAATCAACCGCCAGATGTCGGCCGGCGAGTCCAAGGCGCGCCGCGCCAAGAAGGAAATGATCGAGGCCAACCTGCGTCTGGTGATTTCCATCGCCAAGAAGTACACCAACCGCGGCCTGCAATTCCTGGACCTGATCCAGGAGGGCAATATCGGCCTGATGAAGGCGGTGGACAAGTTCGAATACCGTCGCGGCTACAAGTTCTCGACCTACGCCACCTGGTGGATTCGCCAGGCCATCACCCGCTCCATCGCGGACCAGGCGCGCACCATCCGCATTCCGGTGCACATGATCGAGACCATCAACAAGATGAACCGCATCTCGCGTCAAATCCTGCAGGAAACCGGCCGCGAGCCGGACCCGGCGGAACTGGCCGAGAAGATGGAGATGCCGGAAGAGAAGATTCGCAAGATCATGAAGATTTCCAAGGAGCCCATCTCCATGGAAACCCCGATCGGCGACGACGACGATTCCCATCTCGGCGACTTCATCGAGGACCAGAACAACCTGGCCCCGTCCGACGCGGCGATGTACTCCAGCCTGAAGGACGCGACCAAGGAAGTGCTGGACACCCTGACGCCGCGCGAGGCCAAGGTTCTGCGCATGCGCTTCGGCATCGACATGAACACCGACCACACGCTGGAAGAAGTGGGCAAGCAGTTCGACGTGACCCGCGAGCGCATCCGTCAGATCGAGGCCAAGGCGCTGCGCAAGCTGCGCCACCCGACCCGCTCCGAGCGTCTGCGCAGCTTCCTGGACAATGAGCCGGGCGGCCAGTAAGCAGCTGTTTTGAAGTGTGGGAAATCCCCAAGCGCCTTGAATAAAGGACTTGGGGATTTTTCTTTTCCTCGCTATAATGGCCCACTCTTTCAGGGCCTCTAGCTCATGCTTGGTTAGAGCAGCGGACTCATAATCCGTTGGTGCGGGGTTCGACTCCCCGGGGGCCCACCAAATAAAACAACGACTTACAGCGAAAGCTGTAAGTCGTTTTTCTTTGTGCTTGTTGAGTTGTAGGGCTACTGTAGGGCGTAGTGGGGGTTCTCGCTCCTACTTGGGGTCCTGATGATAGAGCCCGACTTGAGATCCGTCGATCTGACGTATGGTGCGGATGATAAAATCAGTACAAGGATGGCGGTGTGTACAGCCAGAGTGCGCATGCCCCGCTGTTCTTGTCGTTCCTAAAATACCACATGTCACTGGTGGGGCGTCAGCCTTGCCTATCGAATGCTGATCCATAATGAAATTCATTTCCATTTTTCAACTTCTTGACGCTATCAGTCGTCGTATCGATTTACCAGGTAATTGGGATAGTTTGATTGCCATACCAGAAACCGATCCCAGCCTTTCATTTTTCAAAGGGGAGAGACTGCAAGCGCTGGTATCTTCAAATTACAGTGCAGAGCGTAGCTTGGCACTGAATTTTTTTGTTAGGGCGTATCGGCAGTCTGTTGCTGCTCGTGGGCTGGATATGGTGCTGGTCAACCATGCAGAAATATGCCCTGCATGGTACGACATAAAAGATACGGGGGCTCCAAAGAAAAATCCTGAAGCGGCATCTATTGTGGAACCTATATTGGTGCACTTGGCAAATAGCTTCGATTATCTATTGGATTTTCATCGACGTAATGGGTTTGATCACAGAGATCCTAGAGCCCCCAAGCGCTACGCCCAGCCAGAGGATGCAAAACGGTTGGATGAAATTGGATTCTTTTATGAAGACCTGCAGATATTCTTCAAAGCAATTGATATTGATGACCCTTTTGAGGAGCCCGTGGAGGGATCTATAGCAGTTGCGGATGCTTCTATCTTCCAGTCGCTAGGTAAAACAATTTATCGCCTACCAGGTCAGACTGGCCGGAAGCACCCGCTATACGAGCTTATTAATCAGGCAAAAGCCTCAGCTGCAGATCCACTTGACTATAAAGAAGTTTGGCTTAAGTTGATTGAAATAGCGCTTTCTGATAAGCCGCCGTTGCCAATGATGTATTACGAAGAAGGTAAAGGAATTAAGTACATTGCTGGGGATGGAGTGAAACACTATACCAAAGGTGCACTGCGCCAGTATTTCTCTCGATTAGCGAAAAAATGCTAAGCAGTGCAATATCTTGATTAACACGTTTTTCAACTGTAAATCTGTTCGATTTTTGAACAGAAATGATTGATTTTTTATATGGGCGCAGTTAATTGATCAGTCTGCCAATCATGTATTGGCAGACTGATTGATTTGTTGCGTTGGCTTTTGAGCGAAGTATCTGGTGGATGAGTTTCCTGAGTATCGTAATATCCTACTATAGTGGATTAATGCTGCGCTTTCTTGGATATTGCCATGGTTTATGAATCATCTTGGCAATGGTCAAACAGTGCGTTCGTACCATGGCTTGGTCGCATTGACGATGCGTACCACCAATAGCATCACCGGCACCTCGATCAGCACGCCCACCACTGTGGCCAGCGCGGCGCCGGATCGGAAGCCGAACAGGCTGATCGCGGCCGCAACGGCTAGCTCGAAGAAGTTGGAGGCGCCGATCAGCGCCGATGGACAGGCGACCGAGTGCTTTTCACCGACGCGGCGATTGAGCCAGTAGGCCAGCGCCGAGTTGAAGAACACCTGGATCAGGATGGGCACGGCCAGCAGAGCAATCACCATCGGCTGCTGCAGGATGGCCTTACCCTGGAAAGCGAACAGCAGCGCCAGGGTCAGCAGCAGCGCAGCTATCGACCACGGTTGGATGCGATGTATAGCTGCATCGAACACAGCTTGGCCCTTGTCCAGCAGCGTCTTGCGGATAGCCTGCGCCATCAGCACCGGCACCACGATATACAGTCCCACCGATGTCAACAGCGTGGCCCACGGCACGGCGATGCTGGAAACGCCCAGCAGCAGCCCGACTAGTGGGGCGAAGGCGAACACCATGATCAGGTCGTTCAACGCGACCTGGGACAGCGTGAAATACGGATCCCCACCGGTCAGCCGGCTCCAGACGAACACCATGGCGGTGCACGGCGCGGCAGCCAGTAGGATCAGACCCGCGATGTAGCTATCTAACTGCGCTGCAGGCAGAAGCGGCGCAAACCATACCCGAATGAACAGCCAAGCCAGAAAGGCCATCGAGAACGGCTTGACCAGCCAATTGATGAACAGGGTAACGCCGATACCCTTGATGTGCGCCTTAACCTGGTGCAGGGCGCTGAAATCGATTTTCAGCAACATGGGAATGATCATCACCCAGATCAGCAGGCCTACAGGCAGGTTGACCTGAGCGATTTCCAAACCGCCGATCACTTGGAACAGGCCGGGGAAGGCCTGCCCCAATCCGATGCCAGCCACAATGCAGAGGGCAACCCAGGCGGTCAGGTAGCGCTCGAACAGGCTCAGTGTGGCGCCGGCGGCGCAGGGATGGGCGACTTCAGATGGGGAGGACATGGCATTCTCCGTGGGGTAGGGCGATTCTGCGCGCTGCCGGGAGGACAGCGTCAGGAGAGCAGCGTACCGATGCGATCCAACTCTACTTTGAGTAGGGGCCGGTCCTGGCGCAGCGCGTCCAGCGACAGGGCCAGGAATGCTTCAATCCGCGCCCGCAAGATGCGATAGGCCATCACGAAGGCCGCGTCTATCTCTTGATCGCAGCCCACGGCATGGGCAGGATCCTCCACGCCCCAGTGGCTGCGTAGCACCGGGCCCAGATACGCCGGGCAGGTTTCGCCGGCGGCGCTGGCACATACCATGATCACGATATCAGGCGTAGCCGGCAGGTGATCCCAGGATTTGCTGTGGTAGCCGTCGGTGGCGATCCCTTCTCGCGCCAGCAGCGCCAGCGAGCGCGGGTGCACCTGTCCGGTCGGCTGGCTGCCGGCGCTCATTGCATGCCAGCCCGCCGGCGCCAGGTGATTGAACACCGCCTCAGCCAGGATGGAACGACAGGAATTGCCGGTACACAGGAACAGCACATTGACCATGGCTTGGTTCATGGCAGGTTTCCTTTGGCGCTCAGCAGCAGCCGCTGCCGGGCGAACAGGTGTTCTTGGGTGTGATCTTGACCGTGGCGGTTTTCGGCGCACAGCAAGCGCTGGCCGGTTGGCTAGGCTCAGACTCGCCGCCATTGAATGTCGGGATCGACGCCAGCGTCTGATAGCTCTCCCAGGCAAGGCCGGAAGGGTCAGTCACCCAGTGCTTGTTCGACTCGGCGTAGCAGCAGGCGGTGCCCGTCTGCGTCACCATGCTGATGTCGGCCGCCTGCAATTGGTGCTGGAACTGCGCCAGCTCTTCCTCGCTGTCCACCTGAAAGCCCAGGTGGTCGATGCCAGCGGCGCCGCCGCGGCTAGAGATCGCGAAGTTGAGGCGCGGATCCTCCAGCATCCACTTGGCGTAATCAGTCTTCTGCACCGTGGGCTGCGCGTTAAACAGCGCCGAGTAGAAGCCGATGCTGTCTTCCAAGTTAGCTACCGCGATGTGTACGTGAAAGCGTTTCATGGTGGAACTCCCGGTAGTGATTCGTTATGAGCAAGCGCCATCGCAGGGCGAGATGCTGCTCGCCGGCGTGCAAGCCTCGCCGCGACAGCAGTTCTCGGTCAGAAAGCCCAACAGGCCGTTCATCTGCTCGTAGTTGGCCGAGTAGTAGATGAAGCGTCCCTCCTGACGGGCCAGGATCAGGCCGGCGTGGGACAGCTCCTTCAGGTGGAAGGACAGCGTGGCATTGGCCACGGCGAGCCGCTCGCCGATCTGGCCAACTGCCAGGCCTTCGGGGCCTTGCTGGACCAGCAGTCGGTAGATCGCCAGGCGCGTGTCCTGCGCCAGAGCGGCCAAGAGGGTGACAGCGGTTTTTGTTTCCATATTTCTATATTTATGGAAATAATGATTGGAGTAAAGGGGTGTCACGTAGCTGACCAAAAGATAGTCAGATGTCAATCTTCCCAAAAGATACCAAAAAAATTCAAGATACCAGGCTTTGCTCGGGTAGTTTGCAAGGTTTGTTTTCAATCCATTTGGCTGCTCATTTCTGCTTGAAGCTGATCATTTTTGCTTATTCCTGCTCATATCTGCTCGCCTGCTCATCCGCTTAGCGGCTTGAATTATTGTTCCCTCCAAGCGATTCACATGGAGTCAGCGGTCAGGAAGGCGCAATGCATTCTCGACCCTCCAGGTGATGGCTGATCTTGTTTTCAACTACTTGGAGTCAATATGAGCAGCACCCAAATTCACTTTCCGGCGACTTGTATGATGCTGACCACGAATGCGTTGGCAGAGCAGCTTGGCATGCGAGCGCAGTCTTTGCGCAAGCGCTTTGCTGCTACGGGCAGCTACTTTGGCGTTCGGCCAGTCAAGCTGCCGAATGGCCAATTGCGCTGGCCTACAGATGCTGTCGAACGTTTGATGAAAGGGAACGCTGCATGAAACCTAGCAATTCTTCCCTGCCGCGCCAAAGCTACTTTCCTATGCTGACCTTGCCGAAGAAGCTCCAGAGTGCGGTTTGTGCTACGCAAGCACTGATTCAAGCACCGGACTCGATGGTGGCTACGCTGGGCATCGCAGTCATGTCCGAAGCCCTGCAAGGCCTGGGCAGCGTGCAGATCCCGAATGGGCCGCTTTGCCCTCTGTCGAACTGGGTGTTGATCATTGCCGACACGGGCGTGGGGAAAACGCCTTCTTTGAATATGATGCGCAAGCCGCTGGTTGAATTTGAAAATGCAAGGCATCGGCAGTATGAGCAAGCGATGGCAGACTTCCAAGCAGAACATCGTGCATGGGATCTGGAACGGGCCGAGTACGAACAGGCATTGCGCAAGGTGGTTCGGAAAGGAGGGGACATGCATGCCTGCAAGCAGCGCTTGACCCAGCATATGGCGGAAGAGCCGAAGCGTCCACGCAAGACCATGCTGACCTATCAAGATGCCACGCCTGAAGCCTTCTGCCAGGGGCTGTGCGATCACTGGCCGAATGCGAGCTTGGTAAACGATGAAGCCGCCAGCTACTTCAACGGCCATATGGGGCAGGCGATGGCGATGCTCAATCAGCGCTGGGAGATTCAATCGCTGTCCATTGAGCGGGTTTCGCGGGACAAGCCCATGTTCGTGCAAGATCCCCGCGTGGCACTGATTCTGGCGATTCAACCTGGCCCCTTTGAGCGATACATGGAGCGCAGTGGACAGGAAGCGCGCGAACTGGGAGCGATGTCTCGCTTTCTGGTATGCCGCCCCGACAACAATCAAGGCGACCGTTATGTGGGTCCGATCGAAATCGATCCGCAAGAGCTGAGCGGTTTTCATGATCGTGTGACGCAGTGTTTGCAAGACAGCATAACTGCTGATGGCGAGCCCTTGCTGGAAAAACGCGTCTTGACCTTTAGCCCGGAAGCGGCCCGGCGTTACCATCAGATACGCGAGCAAATTGAGGTTGCCATGCGTCCTGGCCAGAGCTTGGCGAATGTGAAGGATTGCGCGGCCAAGACGCCGCGCCACTTGGCTAGATTGGCAGGCGTGTTCGAGTATTTCGAAAGCGGTCATACCATCATCAGCCTGGACATGCTGGAGCGAGCCTATGCCGTGATGACCTGGTACATCAATGAGTACATCCGCGTCTTTGTGCCGCCGCCGGAGTACCCGCAGGAACAGCAGGACGCGGATAGACTGCAACCGTGGTTGCACCAGTTCGCCCAGAAGCGTTGCAACCGCTACTTGGTCAAGAACGACATCCGCAAGCATGTGCTGAGCGAGTTGCGCGACAAAGCGCGTTTGGAGCGGGCGCTTGGCGTGCTGCGGCAGCGTGGTTGGATTAAGGAGTGGTTGGTAGGGAAGATAGGTTTGATCGACATGATGCCTAATCTCTACGGTGATCCAGTAGCGCTGAACATGGCATTGAATACCTATCGCACCTCCCGCTGCAAGCCTACCTTCTGATCCTGCGCGATTGCGCCAGCTGCGGTCTGGCCGCAGCGGCGCAGGCGGCGCTGGCAGATCTCAACCGGTGACCTTGATGGTTGCCGGTTTTTTTTTGCCTCATTCCGATGCTTTATCCACATTAAGCTAAATACCGAATTCTGATCCAGTTCTTTTTTGATATGTGCGAATGCGCAACAAAAAACATGGTGAATGCCGCGTTGACTTGGATGGAGCAGCGTATATTCCTGGGCAAGTGAGTCTGATATTAATTTTTGGGGATTGACGCCGCTGCGGGTTGGCTGGTTTACTAGTTGTTAAATAATTCTGCGAGGATGAGGTCTCGCAATAGTAGCTATTTTTTTGATTAAACTAGAAATGGAAGCTAATAACTCTGTATATTAACCTGTTTTATTAATTGCCCGCCCTGAGGACATTTTTGACATCTTCATACAAGGAGTTCCTGCATTTTTTAATGTAGTTCATTCTGGTATATGTTTATTATTGGATTATTCATTTCTTTTCATTAAGAAGAGAGGTGCTTGCCTAGGCAGCTGTCTTGATAATCAAAGCCATGGCAGTAATTGACAAGCCATGGGTCATTAATAAGCAAGTTAAATTATTATTTGTTATCCCTATTTATTGAGAGGAGCAAATAAAGGGATTTCCATGAATATTTCTTTTCAACCTGACTATGAATTTTCTGAGGTAAATTGCCAGAGTGCGATCAATTTCATCTTGAACTGCAAACGTAATGGCTACAAGAGAGTCATGGCAGTGCGTGTGGACTTTCTGATAAGAGACCAGTTTCAGCAGGGCATGTCTGTTTTTGAGATTCAGGAATACAAGACAAGGCTTTGGAACAATCGTCGTGGGAAGCCTAGCATCTTTGAACATTGCCTGGGTTGGGTATGGGCTTTGGAGTACACGGAAGAGGCTGGCTATCACTACCACTGCTTGTTTGTGTTTAATGCCGATAAGGTTCAGGCGGATGCGTACTATGGTGATCAGATTGGTGAGTATTGGATGACTATCACGGAAGGGAAGGGGTGTTACAACAACTGCAATCGAAATAAGCAACAGTACCGTTACCTTGGCGTTGGGCGTATACGTCTAGATAGCGAAGAAGAGCTGCACAATCTCTGCAATATCGTTATCCCATATCTTGCCAAAGACGATAATCAAGTACGATCTGCAATTAATCGTGATTTGGTGGCAATGGGTACGATGCCGATTAAGGTTCGTACCTTTGGCTGTAGCAATAATTTGAAGTTTTGATCGATTGCATGGGGTGAACAGATTTTTCTTGACCTATATCGAATGGTTCTATTAAATGATGCTACTCATTACTAGCAGGCCGTTGAAAAACCAACAACCATTCATTTGGTATAATCATCAACATCCAACGAACCGCGAAAGCACCCGATGAGAGGCGTCCGCAACGACACGCAGACCAATCTGTTCAGCTACATCCAGCTGGAAGATCGCATCCCGGCCAATCACCCGCTGCGCAAGATCCGCCAGATGGTCGACCTGGTGCTCGGCTCGATGAATGAGGTATTCGACGGCTTATATTCCCGCGTCGGGCGGCCTTCGATTCCGCCTGAACATCTGCTGCGCGCCTCCCTGCTGCAAGTGCTCTACACCATCCGCTCCGAGCGGCTGCTGGTCGAGCAACTGGACTATAACCTGCTGTTTCGCTGGTTCGTCGGCCTTTCCGCCGATGCCCGCGTATGGGATCACTCGACCTTCTCGCAAAATCGCGACCGCTTGTTTACCGAAGACGTCGCCCGCGCCTTCTTCATTCGCGTACGCAGCCTGGCCGAGTGGGGCAAGCTCACCAGCGACGAACATTTCAGCGTCGAGGCACGCTGATCGATGCCTGGGCTTCGCACAAAAGCTTTGTTCACCAGGATGACGACACGTCCCCACCCGCAGGGCGCAACCCGGACGTCGATTTCCGGGGCGAGAAGCGAAGCAACCAGACGCATCAATCGCGAACCGATTCGGAAGCGCGACTGGCCTGCAAGAGCGCCGGCGACGCCAGCCGCTTGTGCCATATGGCCCATATCCTGACCGAGAACCGCAACGGCCTGGTTGTGGACGTCTCGGTGTCCGAGGTCAATGGCCGCGCCGATGGCAAGCCAATGGAAGTAGCAGTCTGCCAGAATTTAGCTATCTGATTTACCATCAATCTGATATCTGTTTGTAAAATAAAATATACCCATTCATTGAATGTCCTTATTCAATTAACTAGTCTTTTTTGAAATGATAGGCTATTTGGTTTCCTCCCGATTTTTTTGCTCGATACATTGCGGAATCCGCGAGAGCTACTAAAATTTCAGGATCGCTTGCATCCAATGGGTAAATAGCGACTCCCATACTTGCTTTGGGGATGGTAATGTTGCCATCAAAATTGATTGGTTGGCGTATGGTATCTGTTATTCTTTTTAAAATCATAAGGCATTCAGACCATTTTTTTAGTCCCGACAGCAATAAAACAAATTCATCTCCCCCCAGTCTGGCAGCAGTATCTCCAGCTCTGATTGTAATTGATAAGCGATTAGCAACCTCTTTTAAAACGATATCACCACTATGATGGCCATGCTGGTCATTGATAATTTTAAAATTATCTAGGTCTAAAAAGCAAACGGCAAGCTGTGTTTTATTTCGATCCGCTTGGGAGATGGCCTGAAGAAATCTGTCTTTGAAAAGTAGTCGATTGGGAAGGCCTGTTAGTGAGTCAATGTGAGCGTTTTGAGTGACTGCAGCTAAATCCAGTTTCTGTTGGGTTATGTCTCCCATAATTCCGACGTAATGAGTTATTTTTCGATATGAATCATAAACTGCTGAAATGCTAAGTCGTATGGCATACAAGCTGCCGTTGTGATGTCGATTCCAGACTTCCCCTTGCCATTGTCCTTGCTTGTATATTTCTTGCCACATGGTCGCAAAAAAATGTCTGCTATGAATTTCAGATGCGAAAATTTTAGGTGTATTGCCTAGAATTTCTTCATTGCTAAATCCCGTGATTTGGCAAAGCGCTTGATTGATTTCTAACACTTTTTGATTGTTGTCAGTGATGCATATCCCTTCGCTAGTGTTTGTGAAAAGAGAGTCCGCCAATCGAAGCCTGGCTTGAATTGACCATTTTTTATACGGGTCACAGTCGATAGTATTTTTTCTATTGAATATGGAAGGCAGGTCCATTCATACCTCCTTGGCGGTGAGCGTAATTGAGTGTTTAAAATTTCCGCATTCAGGGCTCACTCTTCCAGTTTGATAGAGTGGTAAGGCGTTTTATGTTGTCAGTTTCAATAGTCAAGTAAAATAGGGACGATATTTAAAGTAGAACGGTTCAGTTGATGAATGACTTTGCTTTAATGAATTTCGATTTTTTGTGCATGGTTTCATTTCTGGGAGACTCTGTTTCATAAGTCCAAAGCAAGATGACTCTCCTCTTTTCTAGAACAGATTTATGCCGCTACTACCCTGCATGCTGAAGCGCTTCTACTAACTTGCCTCGCTGTCTCTTGGCCATCGAAGCGCCGGATCATCATGCTTTTCCCTGCAGTTTGAAGCAATACATCTTGATTTCCATCAAATTGCGGCGATGGCAGTTGCTTCAGCGTTTCCTGATTGTCCTGTTGGGGCCTGGGGAGTCTTGTGCCGAGTACTTGCCCAGTGAAATTCCTTTCTATCGTCGCATGGGGATACGCCCCGTGGCATCACGCGGCGTAAACGCCGCATTGCGTGTCTTGCTATCTAAAGCGCTGCTGCCGCTCATGCAGGCTGGATGCAATGCGCTTACTCTTGTTATGGGGAATGCTGACTTGCAGCGTTTGCTGACGCCAAAACAGGGGGCAGTCGTTCGGGAGGCTCAAGCCCGGGCCTGTCGGCTTGAACAGACTTTGGATGAAACCGATGGTCTGTCTTAACGCCAGCCCAAACGGATTCTTGATGGTTAAACAGACCGTAATGGCCGCATCATTGTAGGTCTGCGTTTGGGTTAGCATCCTCTGTGGCCTTGTCTGCCACATCATGCTGCTATTCAGCCAGATGGACAGGTGCCACGCCGTATCAGGGCTTGCTTGTAGGCTTTCCTGGTGCTTCGGCACTGCTACGGGGCAGATGTGCTCATGTGGTCAGCCCACAAAGCCTAGGCGAGCCCGGATTTTGCGATAAGCCCTAATAGGTTTTCCCAGGCTCGCCTAAGCAGCAGTTTAGGAGCAATTAGCGGTTTTTTGTTGAAAAAGTTATAAACTATGCATTTTTTATATCATATCCTGCGGCTTGACCCAGGCATCAAACTGTTCTCCGCTGAGATAGCCTAACTCCAGCGCAGATTGCCTCAGCGTGCCGCCGCACTGATGAGCGTGCCGGGCGATGGCGGCTGCCTTGTCATAGCCGATATGGGGATTGAGCGCGGTGGCAAGCATCAGAGACTGCTCCAACAGTTGGCCGATACGCTCGCGCCTGGCCTGCATGCCCTGCACGCAGTGTTGGCGCAAGCTGGCCATGCCATCGGTCAGCAGGCGTACGCTTTGAAGGAAATTGTGCGCGATTAGCGGCTTGAATACATTGAGTTCGAAATTGCCTGAGGCCGCGCCGATGGAGATCGCTACATCGTTGCCCATCACTTGGCAGCATAGCATGGTGACGGCTTCGCATTGCGTAGGGTTGACCTTGCCCGGCATGATGGAGCTGCCTGGCTCATTTTCCGGGAGCGCCAGCTCGCCCAAGCCACATCGCGGGCCGGAGGCGAGCCAGCGGATGTCGTTAGCTATCTTCATTAACGAGGCGGCCAAGGTTTTCAGCGCCCCATGGGCTGAAGTGAGCGCATCATGACAGGCCAATGCGGCGAACTTGTTGTCGGCGCTCGCAAACGGCAAGTGAGTCTGAGTTGACAGAATGTCCGCCACCTTGGCACCAAAGTGCGGATGGGTATTGAGGCCGGTGCCGACCGCGGTGCCGCCTATCGCCAATTGGCACAGCGCCGGCAGGCTGAGCTGAAGCGCCTGTTCAGCATGTTGCAGCTGGGCGGCCCAGCCTGAAATTTCCTGGCCCAGCGTCAGCGGCGTGGCATCCTGAAGGTGGGTGCGGCCGATTTTGATGATGTCGGCGAATTCGAGCGACTTTTCCTCTAACGCCTGCCGCAGCCGAGCCAGGCTGGGCTGCAGCCTATGATTCAGTCCGATCACCGCCGCCACATGCATCGCGGTGGGAAACACATCATTGGACGACTGGCCGAGATTGACCTCGTCATTTGCGTGAACCAGCCGCGACGGGCCGCGTTTTCCGCCCAGCAATTCTGAGGCGCGATTGGCCAACACTTCGTTCAGGTTCATATTGGTCTGGGTCCCAGAGCCGGTCTGCCAAAGCGACAAGGGGAATTGCTTGCTGTGCTGATTTGCCAGCACTTCATCCGAGGCGGTGACGATTGCCTGGGCTTTAGCCTCGTTCAGTAGCCCTAGCTCCTGATTGGCGAGCGCCGCCGCGCGCTTCACCATAGCCAGCGCCAGAATCAGTTCCGGCGGCATTCGCTCGCTGGAAATCGCAAAGTGTTCAAGCGAGCGCTGGGTCTGCGCGCCCCATAGCGCGCTCTCTGCCACGTCAATCGGGCCGAAGCTATCGGTCTCCGCACGTTGTGCTTTGCTCATCTTGATTGGCTCCATCTGGTAGAACTCTATTTATGAGTCATAGTCAAAGCTGATCTCGCCTGTATCGTTGCTGTCGGCCTTCTCACCGGAGTTCCTCATGTCCCTGCGTGCCCATGACAGTTTACGCAAGTTCCCGTTGGCCTCTGGCCAGTTTGCCCAGTTTCATTCCCTGCCGGCATTGGCCGAGCTGGGCGTCGGCGATGTCAGCCGCCTGCCGGTGTCGCTGCGCATCGTGCTCGAGTCGCTGCTGCGCAATCTGGATGGACAGCGCATCACCGAGGAACATGTGCGGCAACTGGCCAACTGGCAGCCGCAGGCGGCGCGCAGCGAGGAGATTCCCTTCGTGGTGGCGCGCATTGTGCTGCAGGACTTCACCGGCGTGCCGCTGCTGTGCGATCTGGCGGCGATGCGCGGTGTGGCGCAACGCTTCGGCAAGCCGGCCAGGCGGATCGAGCCGCTGGTGCCGGTGGACTTGGTGATCGACCATTCGGTGCAAGTCGACCACTTTCGCGAGAGCGATGCGCTGGATCTGAACATGCAGTTGGAGTTCCGCCGCAATGCCGAACGATACCGCTTCATCAAATGGGGGATGCAGGCGTTCAAGACCTTCCGGGTCGTACCGCCGGGCATCGGCATTGTCCATCAGGTGAATCTGGAATATCTGGCGCGCGGCGTGTTGCGCAAAAATGATGTCTATTACCCGGATACGCTGGTGGGAACCGATTCGCATACCACCATGATCAACGCGCTGGGCGTAGTCGGCTGGGGCGTGGGCGGCATCGAGGCCGAGGCCGGCATGCTGGGGCAGCCAGTCTATTTGCTGACGCCGGATGTGGTGGGGGTCCATCTGACCGGCAGACTGCGCGAGGGCGTGACCGCCACAGATCTGGTGCTGGCGGTGACGGAGAGGCTGCGCCAGGCCCAGGTTGTGGGTAAGTTCGTCGAATTCTTCGGTGCGGGCGTAGCCAGTCTGACGCTGCCGGACCGCGCCACGCTGGCCAATATGGCGCCGGAATACGGCGCCACCATGGGTTTCTTTCCGCCGGACGAACAGGCGGCGGCCTATCTCTCCGCCACCGGACGCAGCGAAGAGGAGGTCGATGCTTTCCGCCGCTATTTTCAGGCGCAGAGCCTATTCGGCATGCCGCAGGCCGGCGCGATCGACTATAGCCAGACGCTGGAATTGGACCTGGCCGGCATTGTGCCCAGCGTGGCCGGGCCGAAACGGCCGCAAGACCGCATCGCGCTGCCGGCGCTGAAGTCCCGCTTCCATGAGCTGCTGGCGCAGCCGGCGTCCAGCGGCGGTTACGGCAAGGCCGGCGCCGCGCCGGCGGCTGATGGCGTGCTGGGACATGGGGCGGTGCTGATCGCCGCCATCACCTCCTGCACCAACACCTCCAACCCCGGCGTGATGTTGGCGGCCGGCCTGCTGGCGCAAAAGGCCGCCGCGCGCGGTTTGAGGGTGGCACCGCGCATCAAGACCTCGCTGGCGCCGGGCTCGCGGGTGGTCACCGATTATCTGGACAAGGCCGGCCTGCTGCCGTCCTTGCAGCAGCTGGGTTTCCGGGTGGTGGCTTACGGCTGCACCACCTGCATCGGTAACTCCGGGCCGCTGGAGCCGACGCTGGAGGAGGAAATCGCCGCCAAGGACCTGATCTGCGCCGCCGTGTTGTCCGGCAACCGCAATTTCGAGGCGCGCATCCATCCGGCGATCAAGGCCAATTTCCTGATGAGCCCGCCGCTGGTGGTGGCGTTCGCGCTGGCCGGTCGGGTGGACATCGACCTGGACCGCGAGCCCTTGGGCGTGGACCGTGCCGGCCGGCCGGTGTGGCTGCGCGAAATCTGGCCCAGCGACCAGGAAGTGGCCGCCGCGCTGGCGCAGGCGACCGATCCGGCCACCTATCGCCGCCTGTACCAGGACTTTGTCGACAGCAATCCGCTGTGGAGAGGCATCGCCGCGCCGACCGGGCTGGTGTATGGCTGGGAGGCGTCCAGCTATATCGCCGAGCCGCCATTCTTTCAGGATTTTGCCCTGCAGCCGGCGGCGGTGCCCCAGGTGCTGGATGCGCGGGCGCTAGCCATCTTCGGCGACTCGGTCACCACTGATCACATCAGCCCGGCCGGTTCGATCAAGGCAAGCTCCCCGGCCGGGCAATACCTGCAACAACGGGGCATCGCGCCCTTGGAGTTCAACAGCTACGGCTCGCGCCGCGGGCACCACGAAGTGATGATGCGCGGCACCTTCGCCAATGTGCGCATCCGCAATCTGATGCTACCGCCGGATGCCGACGGTAAGCCGGTGGAGGGCGGGTTGACGCTGAGCCAGCCGGATGGCGCGCAGCGCTTCCTCTACGATGCGGCGATGGAGTACCAGCGGACTGGCACGCCAACACTGATCTTCGCTGGCGAGGAGTACGGCACTGGCTCCAGCCGCGATTGGGCAGCCAAAGGCACTCGATTACTGGGCGTGAAAGCGGTCATCGCCCGCAGCTTCGAGCGCATCCACCGCTCCAATCTGGTGGGCATGGGCGTGTTGCCGTTACAATTCACCGGTTCCGACAGCGCCGCAGGCCTGAGGGGGGATGAGCTATTCGACCTGAGCGGTCTGGAGCGCGGCATCCTGCCCCGGCAAGAAGTGACGCTGACAGTGCGGAATGCCGATGGGCGGACCCGGCAACTGCCGTTGCTGCTGCGCATCGACACTCCGGTGGAGGTAGAGTATTACCGCCATGGCGGCATTCTGCCCTATGTGTTGCGACAACTGCTGGCGGCATCGTGAGTGTACCTGTCTTGTCAGGCAGCGCGCCGCTTGTTGCGCGATGCCGCCCAGTCAACGCCATCAGGCTTACTGAGATAGCGGCGCGTTCAACAAGCGTTGATACTCTTTTCTCACGACGTCGTAGCATTCGCAAGTGCGCTTTTCCAGTCCGTCTCGATCCACAATGGTGATATGGCCGCGCGCATAGTGGATCAGTCCAGCTTTCTGCAACTTAAGCGCGGCCTCAGTGACGCCCTCGCGACGCACGCCCAGCATATTGGCGATCAGCTCCTGCGTCATGACCAACTCATTGCCTTGCAGCCGATCCAGGCTCAGCAGTAGCCAGCGGCACAGTTGTTGATCCAGCGAGTGATGTCGATTGCATACGGCGGTTTGTCCCATCTGGGTGATTAATGCCTGGGTGTAGCGCAGCAGCAGATGCATCATCGAGCCCGCGCGTTTGAATTCATCCTTTAAAATTTCGGCCCTCAGTCGGTAGCCCTGGCCGGCGCTTTGCACCACCGCGCGGCTCGGCGTCGTTTCGCCGCCCATGAACAAGGCAATGCCGACAACCCCCTCAAGGCCGACGACGGCGATTTCCGCAGAGGCGCCGTCCTCCATCACGTAGAGCAGCGAGACGATGGCCGTGGTTGGAAAGTAGATGTGGCTAAGCGTGCAGCCAGGTTCGTACAGCACCTTTCCCAATGGCATTTCCACAGGCTCCAGCTGCGGGGCCAATCTTTGCCATTCGAGTTCGGGCAGGTTTGCGAGCAAGCCATTCCGCCTGGGGTCATCATTGCTGATCATGTCTTTTCCAGTCTTCAAGCCATTATGGAAGAAAAACGCATTGCTGAAAGCGAGTCGCAGGCAAGAGGGACGGGCCGTCATTCTCCCTGTCTAATGTGTTGTGCGTCCCGGAGCGGCGATGTGTTTGAAATGACACAAGGCCTCAATATTCATTCCTATGTATGACAGCGTACAGATGGGGCATGGCAAAAGCGCAGATGCTTAAGCGCAGTCAGCACATGCGTTCAAACCTTAGGCAAGGAGTGCCGCCATGAGCCCCATCAGTTCTTTCATTGTCGCGACTTTCATCATCTCCGGCGCGCTGGCTTATATTGGTGACTATTTACTGCTGGCTATCCTACTCTGGGTGGGGGCTGCGATTGTGGCGCAATCCTTGCGTATGGCCAACACCTGGCAGAAATGCGTGGTGCTGCGTGCCGGCAAGTTGCGCGGCGTGAATGGTCCGGGCCTGTTTTTGATCATCCCGGTGGTGGACCGCGTGGTAGCCACCATTGATGAAAGAATCCAGACCACTGCCTTCAATGCCGAGCAGGCGCTGACCCGCGACACGGTGCCGGTGAATGTGGACGCGATCATCTTCTGGCATGTGCATGACGCGAAAAAAGCGGCCTTGGCCATCACCGACTATAGCCAGGCGATTGATCGAGTCGCGCAGACTTCGCTGCGCGAAATGATAGGTTCCTCGATGTTGGCGGTACTGCTCAGCGACCGTCAAAACATGGTACAGGACCTGTGCGGCAAGATCGCAGAGAAAACGGCGGAATGGGGCATTACCGTGCGCTCGGTGGAAATCCGCGATGTCGCCATTCCGGAGGCGCTGCAGGACGCCATGTCTCGCCAGGCGCAGGCCGAGCGGGAAAAACAGGCCCGGATTATTCTGGGTTCCGCCGAAGCGGAAATAGCCAGTAAGTTTGTCGAAGCGGCGAATATCTACGCGGAACATCCAGCAGCGCTGCAATTGCGTGCGATGAACATTATTTATGAGACCACCAAGGAGCGCGGCACGACGATTCTGATCCCCAGCGCGATGGTGGATAGTTTGAATCCGCTGGCCGCTACGTTGAAAAAGCCCGCATCCAGCCGAAGCGTAGCGTCGACCGCGGCAGTCAATCATGCGGGCGCTGCGGAAGCCGACTTGCGCGCCGCAAGCGGCGCCGGTTAAGCGGCAAGCGGCGGTTCGCTACTTGCCAAGGAGGTCGCATGCAACTGAGCCTACTTGATCTGCCCTGGTGGGGGCTTGTCCTGGCGACGCTGGGGCTCACCCACGTTACCATTGCCGCGGTCACCATCTTTCTTCACCGGCATCAGGCGCATCAGGCCTTGCAGCTGCATCCGCTGGCTAGCCATTTTTTCCGGTTCTGGCTGTGGCTGACCACTGGCATGGTGACTCGTGAATGGGTCGCCATTCACCGTAAGCATCATGCAGTGACCGATACCCAGGGCGACCCGCACAGTCCGCAATGTTTCGGGCTCACGACGGTTTTGCTGCAAGGCAGCGAGCTGTATCGCCGCGCGGCCGGTGACCAAGCGATGCTGGAGCATTATGGCGGCTACACCCCGGATGATTGGCTGGAGCGACGGCTTTACGCCACCCACTCCGTGCTGGGGGTGGGCTTGATGCTGCTGATTGACTTACTGTTGTTCGGCCCTGTCGGATTGAGTGTTTGGGCAGTACAGATGCTGTGGATTCCTGTTTTTGCAGCGGGCGTTATAAACGGTATCGGCCATTACTGGGGCTATCGCTTGTTTGCGACCAACGACTCCTCGCGCAACATCGTGCCGTGGGGAGTGCTGATCGGGGGCGAGGAGCTGCATAACAATCACCACGCTTATGTTACGTCTCCCAAACTGTCTGCCCGGTGGTGGGAATTCGATATCGGTTGGGCGTACATTCGCTTGCTCGCCTGTTTGCGTTTGGCCATGGTACGCCAGCCATTGCCCGCTCTGCGCCAGAATCCGCTCAAACTGCATTGCGATGAGAAAACCATGAATGCAGTCATTGCCCATCGTTATCTGGTATTGGAGCGGTTCGATCACGCCCTGCGCAGGACTGCGTCTGTGGAGCTGCAACGGCTGGAAGGGCTGTATGTGGCTGCGGGGCTGGAAACGACTCGTCGCTGGTTGCGTCATGCCGCTCGGGAACCGCTGCCGGATGGTGAGCTTTTAGAACGGGTGCTGCCGCTCAGTATGGCGCTGAATACCATTTACACGATGAGGCGCGAGCTTACCTCGCTGTGGGAGCGTTCCGCCTGTTCCACCGCGCTGTTGTCCAGCCAATTGGAGGACTGGTGCCGGCGGGCTGAAAGCAGCGGTATTGACGGCTTGCCGGAGTTTTCGCGGCAATTAAGGCAGTACGATTGCTAGCGCGCGCTTCAACGTGCCAAGGAGGCAAGGTGGACGATAGTCTTCATGTACCAGCGTGGAATCCGCTCTCCGTGCGATGGCCGGCTCGAGCCGTTGACGCTTGGCTGCAGCCCTGGACCATTTTATCCCCTTGGGGGGGCAGCCAGCCTGATATGGAAAAGCCACCTTCGGTTCCGATGCAGGACCTAGAGTGGTCCTGCGCTTTCGATCAGATGTTGCATGCCCAGATGTCGCGCGCCACTTTGGGGCTGTCACCCGCCAGTCTGGCCTTGGCCTTTTACGACTGGGCCACGCATTTCGCCATCTCACCCGGAAAGTGGGTGCATTTGGCGCATAGCGGAACCAGCAAATGGGCCAAGCTGACGCATTATCTGCCGCGCGCCTGCGTCGGCTCGGCTTGCGCTCCCTGCGTTGTGCCCCTCGAACAGGACAAACGTTTCCGCGATGAAGCCTGGCAGCGCTGGCCATTTAATCTGTATTCGCAGGCTTTTCTATTGCAGCAACAGTGGTGGCTCAATGCCACGACCAGCATCAGAGGCGTGTCCGCCCATCATGAGCAGATGGTGTCCTTTATGGCGCGTCAACTGCTGGACATGATGTCTCCGGTGAATTTTCTGGCCACCAATCCACTGGCGCAGGAGAGCACCTTGCGAGAAAGTGGGCAAAATCTGTTGCGCGGTTGGCGCAATCTGCAGGAAGACTGGGAGCGTATATCGACAGGGCGGCCGTCTTGGGGAGCTGAGCAGTTCATTCCAGGCGAAACGGTTGCCACCACGCCAGGCAAGGTTGTCTTTCGCAACCATCTGATGGAATTGATCCAATACTCTCCAAGGACGCCACTTGTGAAGGCTCAGCCGGTGCTATTCATTCCCGCCTGGATCATGAAATATTACATTCTGGACCTGTCGCCGCACAATTCGTTGGTGCGTTACTTGGTCGAGCACGGTTATACCGTGTTCATGATCTCTTGGCGCAATCCGGGGGCGGACGACCACAATTTGGGAATGGACGATTATTTGCGTCTAGGAGTGTTGGATGCGCTGAATATCATCGGCCAAGTCCTGCCGGGATGTCGGGTCAATGCGCTCGGTTACTGCCTGGGCGGCACTTTGCTCGCCATCACGGCAGCTTACTTGGCTAGGGAAAAAAATCCCGTCATCCAATCTATTACCTTGCTCGCGGCGCAAATCGACTTCACCGAAGCCGGAGAATTGATGCTGTTTATTGATGAAAGCCAAATTTCATATTTGGAAGACATCATGTGGGGTCATGGTTATCTGGACGCCAAGCAGATGGCTGGCGCATTTCAGTTGCTGCGCTCCAACGATCTGATCTGGTCGCAATTGGTGCAGGAATATCTGTTGGGACAACGCGCGTCGATGACCGACTTAATGGCTTGGAATGCCGACAGTACTCGTATGCCGTATCGGATGCACAGCGAATACCTACGGCGCTTGTTTCTCGATAACGATTTGTTTGAGGGACGTTATCAGGTGGATGGCCGTCCCGTAGTCTTGCACGATATCCGGACGCCAGTATTTGTGGTGGCTACCGAGATAGACCACGTTGCTCCTTGGCGATCCGTCTATAAAATCCAGTTGGCATTGGATGTGGATAGTCATTTTCTATTGACAAGTGGTGGGCATAATGCGGGGATTATCAGCGAGCCGGGACATCCTGGCCGATATTTCCGCTTATCAGCTGGTGGTCGAAAAGATCGATATACGGATCCGGACACCTGGTTGGAAACAACGCGGTCGCAACATGGGTCTTGGTGGCCGGTATGGGAAAAATGGCTGGCACATCAGTCTGGCGAGCCAGTTGTGCCGCCTGCGATGGGATGTGCATCATACCCTGCACGAGAGACAGCTCCCGGCCTTTATGTGATGGAGCGTTAATTCACTTATTGCTTCTTTGCTCGCTATTCATCCGGCAGCAACTTTCCTGTAGCCCTACCTTGTAAATAAATAGTCGGGAGTGTTTTTGTACCAAATTTAATTTCCGGAGTAACAGCTTAGGAGTGGGATGGGCGGCTAATCATATTGAGAAAAGGAGCCTGCAGGGCAGGCTCTGGACGTTATTCTCAATCAAGCATCATTGGGTTGGATGCTTTGCCGATCAATTTTGATATTTCGTTCTGCGAATCAGAGAAAATATCATATACATCTTTAGAGTGGGAGAAAGCTTTATTTACAGCATCACTAGAAAGCTCCCCAATTTTAGAAAATGAATCATGTGAATTGGGCGATGATGAGAATTCATTTATCACTGCGGCATGATAGTCAATCACTTCCTTTGACATTTTTACCTGTAGCTTAGCCAAGCGCTCAGTAGCATTTAATGAGGCTTGGAAGAGCTTCAAAATTGTATTTGTCGCATTATCAGACGAACTGTTGCTTTCTAAGATTTTAGACATGATAGTCTCCGAGATGGTTAAGTCACTTCCCCGATTATGCCATTGAGGCATTCATGAAAATTATCTAGATAATTGCAATATAAATTGGTTGAGATTTTAGTTAATTACATTAATGACTGTGTTATACATGTATTTAATTTATTGGAGTGCTTCTTGATGCCATGAAGTTAAGCGTAAGTGCCATTTTATAGCTTTGCGGCAAATGGTTCTCTATAGTAGCTCAAAAATCATTATGCAATAAGTAGTATTGCCAGGTTTGGATTTGCTGCGATGCAGTGTTTTCTCTATTTTGGGTAGCCGGTGCCGTGACAATGATACATTATATTGACTAAGTAGAAATAGCTCTGTGCGTTAGTGCACAGAGCTTGCCCAGGAAGTGATTTAAGCTGCTGCTATAAACTGACTGAGCACGTCCCAAAACTTACCAGACAAGATCTGGAAGGATATGATTTTCGACTTGGCGGATTTTTTGAGACCGACCTGATCAGACCCTTCCTAAGGGCGTGACCTATGTTCTCCATTTTATGTAAAAATGATTAACGCAGCAATCCTTATTCAATTTTTGTAAGTGTGTTGGCTGTTTTGAATATTGGACTGGGTGGTGGTATTTATTTATCATTTTTACCATAAGAAAATTTTGGGCAAATTTCATTGCCTTTCATGGTGAGATTGGATGTGGTCGATCTCAACTTTGCTATCCACCCGCAAAATTGTAAGTCTGCTGGAATGAGAAGGAGTCTTTCATGTCAAGATATCACATTGAAATAGAACGTAACTCCACTGGTGATTTTGTAGGTTGGTCAGTACACAATGAAAGGGATCTTTTACCTTTTCATATTTACCCCCTTTATGAAATGGCGGAGTACAAGGCTGAACTCTTGGCTCAGGAGAACAACTGGTCTGAAGAGTCTACTCCGGTGTATGCGCCGACTGTTGAAGTTTTATTGCAGAATAAGCATGAATGAGAGAAATACTATGTCCAATTTACAATTATCTGGTTTCATGGTTAAGCCTAGTAATGGGCTGTCTCGACAACAAATAGTGGTTTTGCAGACGGTGCTTTTGCGATATCGAGAAGCATCACTCCAAGCTCTACAAGAAACCCAAGATCATCTACAGGCGTTCCTCGAAATTTCTGACTCGGAGGAGCGATCCCTGCAGAGAGAGGAATACCGAGTTGACTTAACAGTTCAAGAACATGAAAAGCTACAGTTGCAACGCATAGAGCAGGCACTTCAGCGTATTCGGAATGGTAGCTATGGGTACTGTGAGTTTAGCGGCGAGCCTATAGGGATGGCACGATTGATGGTTCAGCCTACTGCGACATTATCTAAAGATGCGCAAGAAACTGCAGAAGAGAGTTGACCTGCCAGTGTGTCCGCACTCTAAAATCATTACGGCGCAAACCCAAGAAATTTGGCTCGTACATCCTAATTGATCTGGCGTCGCTCAAACAGCGGCTGTATGCCTTGGTACAGGTCATCGCCGAGCGGTTCATTACGTTGGCCAACGAGCAGATTGCAGTGCTGGGGGAGCAGATCAACTTTCCAAAAATGTTCACCCACATATCACCTCCCTGAGCACCCACCGGGCTACCGCCCCACTGTCGCGAAATTAGCATTTCGTCATGAATTCCTACGCTCCGTGTGATACAATCTCGCCATCAACCATTGATCCATATAACGAAATGAATACAAAGCCCGACCCCTCAATATTCCAATTCGATCTATAAAATCCATCAGCTCATCACTTCCGTGGATTTCATCGCTCGCCATCGGCAAACCGCTCGCGACTTGACCCGTCGCGCCATCTTCACCTTCGACCGCGTGGTCGGCGTACTGCTCGTCAACCTGATGCGCTCGTTGCAGGTCGAGCTCGACCAGTTCTTCTCCCGCCTTCCGCTTCCCTCCGGCCGCCGCGCCAACGACGACGCCTTCCGC
This sequence comes from Chromobacterium paludis, assembly GCF_008275125.1. NCBI lineage: Bacteria > Pseudomonadati > Pseudomonadota > Betaproteobacteria > Neisseriales > Chromobacteriaceae > Chromobacterium > Chromobacterium paludis. The sequence goes on along the minus strand of NZ_CP043473.1, from coordinate 2,854,153 downwards.
ATGGCGCGCAAGAAGCTGCGCTGGCAAGCCTTTTTCGAACTCAATCAAGGCGTGCTGGCAGACCTGCGGCCCGCGCCGGATTGGCATGGCTTCCGCGTCGTCGCGGGCGACAGCACCACCTTGTATCTGACGACGACGCATCCCGATACCCTGCGCGAGGGCGGCGACGGCTTTGGTTGCTACCACACCGACACCGGCATTTACAGCCTCGCCCGCGCTTCTGCCCTGTGCGAAGCCAGCACCGGCCTGATTCTGCGCGCCGACCTCACTTCCGAAACCGAGGATGAGCGCACGGTGCTGGCCAGCCAGCTCGACCAACTGCAAGCGAACGATTTGTTGGTGCTGGACCGCGGCTACCCGGCGTACTGGCTGTTCGCGCTGCTGCAGGCCAAGCAGCGCCATTTCTGCATCCGTTTGAAACTGGACTTCAGCGCCCAGGTGCGGGCCTTCGTCGCCTCCGGCGCCGCCAGCGCGGTGATCGACATCACACCCAGCAGCGCCCATCGCCCGGGCTTCGCCGCGCACGGTTTGCCCTTGCAGCCGCTGCGGCTGCGCCTGGTGCGGGTGCCGCTGAGCAGCGGCCAGGTCGAAGTGCTGGCCACCAGTTGCGACGGCACGCTGGCGACTACCGCGCAGTTCACCTCGGTGCGAGTGGTGTGCAACAACACCCTGCAGCTGGCGGTGGGCAACAACAGCGGCGCGGTGAAAGTGCCGCATTCGACGGTATTCGATCCCAAGGCGGTCAAGGAAGCGCTGGGCATCGGCCTGTCGTCTTGGGATTGTTTCATCGGCAATCTCAAGCAGTTGAGCCGGCGCACGGTGTCGCCGCAGGAGGCGCAGCAGTTCTTCCAGGAAGTGATGGGAGAGGCGGTGGTGGACGATGACAGCCTGCCGATCTCCAAGCCCACCCAGCAGTTGATCGCGCTCTACAGCGGCGCGGGCATGGGATCCATGCTGACCGGCGCCCGCGGCACCGCCTGGGGGCTGCTCAACGCGGTGACGGAGTATGTCGATCATCACCGCCGCGCCCGCAACCAGGATTACCGTCTGGACTCCGCCTGGTTCGGCCAGGGCGCACAGCTGAAACAGCGCGCGCTGGAGCAGGCGTGGGCGCTGGTCGCTTGAGAAGGTGGCGCCATGAACTGGATCATGACCCTTCCCGTGCTTTCCACCATCCATATCCGTGAGCAGACCAACGCCTGGCTGCAGAACCATGCCGGCGACTGGGGGCGAATGACCTTCGCCGAATACGGCAACGGCTATTTCATCGCCTTGGGCGAAAGCGATAGCGATCCCGTCGAGCAGTTTCCGCAGCATCCCGATCTTCAGCAACTGATGCGCTGGGTACAGACGCATTACCCAGCCACCACCTGGCTGCGATTGGATGCCGATGGCGATGTGGTGCCAGAGCTGCCGGCGTATTACTGGTGAGGAGAACCCCATGACAGACAAACCGTTGAATGCCGCCCCATCCGGCGTGCCACTGGAAATCATCATTACCGTCTCTGGCGGTATGGTCAGCGCCGTCTACGCCTCGCATCCCGATTGCGCCGTGACGGTGCTGGACTGGGACGATGCCGCGGACGACGGGGCTGACTATTTTCCGATGCGGGGCTTTGCCAGCCGCGCGGCGTGCGAAGCCCATCTGCGGCAGTTGATTCCGGTGGGCTGAACGCCTCCCTTCCGTTTCGCCAGTTTCCCTTTCCTTCCCGCCCGGTCTGGCCTGCGCCAGATCGGGCATTATGCTTTTGGAGCGCATCATGCGTGAACGTTACGGCCAGGCGCTGCGCCTGGCATCCACCTTGAAGCTGTCGCGCGAGGCTTGGCTAGCGATTCGGCGCCAAGGCATTGGCTCGTCCGGCGCGGCGGCGGCCATCGGCCTGTCGCCGTACAAGTGCGCACTGTCGCTGTGGCTGGAGAAGACCGGCCGCAAGGCGCCAGAAGACCTGGCGCAGAAAGAGCCGATGCTCTGGGGCACGATCCTGGAGCCGGTGCTGGCCGGGGTCTACGCCCAACGCACCGGACGGAGAGTGCGTCGCGTCAACGCCGTGCTGCAGCATGCCGAGCATCCCTTCATGCTGGCCAACCTGGACCGCGAAGTCGTCGGAGCCGATGCCGGCGTCGGCACCCTCGAAATCAAGACCGCTAGCTATCGGCGCTGTTGCATAAATCCTGAACAGGTCGAGGACCCCCTTTCCCCAAACGGATTTATGCCACAGCCACCGTACAAGGACGGCCCAGCATGCTGAAGCGGTTCAAGATGGCTGCGCGCACTTGCAGCTCTGCCACTTGACCATTGAAACGACGGGCCGTCACCCTTTCCCCCAACCGTTTGAAGCAACCCATTTTGGTTTCCACCAAGCTACGGCGATGATAACCACTCCAACGCTTCCAGATCGCCCTGCCCAGTAGCTTGGTGGCCCGTAGAATCTCGTTGCGCGCCAGCACACCCAGCGAACTTCCTGTCCATGGCCTCGCATTCTTGCGGGTCGGGATGCACCCGATCGCGCCCCGTGAGGCAATCGCCTCATGACATGCCTTGGTATCGAAAGCCCCGTCGCCGCTCATGCAGGCTATCGGCTCATCGGCCGGAATTTGCGTTAATAGCGCAGGCAACATTTGCGCATCGCCCTGGCGGTTATCTGTCACCTCAATGGCGCGGATCTGCAGGGTTTCCGCATCGATGCCCAGATGCACTTTGCACCATTGCCGGCGATATTCCGCGCCGTGCTTCTTGGTTTTCCACTCACCTTCGCCCAGCATCTTGATGCCTGTGCTATCCACCAGCAGATGCAGCGTGCCTGAGCTTTTCTGGTAGGGAGTCTTGACCTGCAGCGTCTGCTGCGCCTGGATAGCGTGCTGTAGTCGGGGACGCCCCAGTCCAGACCCGCCAACTTGAGCAGGCTTTGCACGAAGCCGATGGTCTGCCTCAACGCCAGTCCAAACAGGTTTTTGATGGTCAGGCAGAATTGAATGGCGGCATCGCTCTATGCGGCAAAACCTGTTGGAAGTTATTGATGACCGTTTGGGTGGCGGTGCCTTGCTGATTACTTCTCAACTACCTGTGAGCGGCTGGCATGACTACATCGGCGAGCCGACTATAGCTGATGCCATTCTTGATCGATTGGTTCATAGCGCCCATCGCATTGAACTGAAACGAGATTCTATGCGCAAACTACAGGCAACACAGGGGTAGTAAATGAGCGCCACACCGGTCTCACATAACTGGCGTGGCGCTCAGAGCGATCAGGAAGAGCTGGAGCGGCTATCATCGCCGCAGCCTGATGGAAACCAATGTGATCGGAACCATAATGTTGCGAAATTCGCAGGGTTACCTCCAGGAACAGCATCGTCTCCTTGTTCTGCGGCCATTGCTCGATCAGCGCGCTGCCACCCTTGAAGTGCTGCACCATGTCGGTGAGCGTGATGTAGTCTTGCTCATTTTTCGAGGTGATGCCGACGGCAGTGCCTCAAAGGTAAACGTCCCGGTACCAAAGCCCCTTTTGAGATTCACTAGCAGCGAAAGTCAGGAGAAGACCCCATGCAACGGCCAGAGCCCATCCCCCTCACTTCAGAATCGACGATTTCTTATAACGAGTACGTTCGCCAAGCCGTCCAAGCTGCGCTGGATGATCCGCGCGCCGGCATTCCACACGAACAGGCTAAACGCGATTTCGCCCTCAAGCGCGCCGCACTGCTGCGGCGCTCGAAGCTGGACTAAGCAGCTGATGACGGGCCCATTTGTTAGATGAATATGTCAAAGACATTTTGAGGTATATGACAAGCGGCATCAGATTGGGATGGGCTGGGCTTAACGCTTGATGAGCGAAATCTTGGTGCCTTCTATGCTCAGGCTAGCCATCAGGCCTTGCTGGTCGAAGATGAAAGCATAGGCGTCGTTGCGCAATGTCGTCGAGCTCAAGTTTTTCGCCGTTCCGGCATCAACCACGACCACGCTGGGGCCCGTGCCGATTTCCCAACCCATAGACTTTTTCAGATAGCGGATGGCTTTCTGATTCATCAGAAATACCACATAGCCATAGGATTCCGCGCCGGCCTGCCAGCCCCAAGATGCGGTAACTGAGTTGTAATAGCCGTTGGGGTGGCCTCCTTCCAGCAGCACGCCTTCGCCGTATGCGCCGCCAAAGATCAGCCCGGCTTTGACAATCTTGGGAAACACCAGGATGGCGGAGGCCTTGTGGGAGAGACTTTCCGCCGCAGGGCTCGTTTGATACAGCATGTGCAGCGATTGCAGGGCGGCCTCATCCAGATCGCGCGCCGATTCGGCCTGGGTATAGGCGCTGGCCAGACACAGCATCAGCGCGGTGGCGGCCAGTAACAGGACTTTCTGCAGATTTCGTAGGGGATGGATCATGGTGGAACTCCTTGAAAGGGGTTTGAGACTCTTCTTGAATGCTATCGCGTAGAAGTTATGGCGCTTTGTTTCGCAAGCCATGGGCATGGTAAGTTTCAGTACCCATCATATTCGGCAGCGGTAACGGTCACTGTTCGCCAGCGAACATAGCCGATGCGGGACTGTGCCGGAAGGGAGATTTTCGGCCTGGAGCTATGCCTTCCATCACGGTATGTCGAGCTTCTATCAGTCGCTGGGTAATAAGGCGAGGCACCCGTTGATGCATGCACATTCAGGAGCCGATGTGGCTGTGATGTCCTCCCCGAGCGCGTGAGGACGGGGCGGGGAGGACGTGGCTATTGGGAGCCGCGGACACATATATAGTTGATGACGACCCGGACCTCCTTGATGCCCAGCGCCAGATCTCCGGCTCGGTCAACCTCGGCCTGGGTATCCACCTGCCCGCTCAGCATAACTCGACCGTTATCGGTTTCTACTCGTATTTCGTACGAGGTCAGATCAGGATCGCGGAACAGCTCGGCTTTGACTTTGCCGGTAATCATGGCGTCCGAGACATAGCTGCTCACCTCGGTGCCTTCGGCATAGGTATCGCCCATGGTTTGCATCGGGGCAGGCGGGTTGTCCGGCATGGTGCTGACGCTATTGCTGCGGGCGCCTGCAGAAACGGTGATCAGCGCGGCGTAGGCAAGAAACAGAGTAAAGCGGCTTGCGCGTTGCTGGGATGGGATAAGCATGATCGACTCCTTTTGCTAAACCGTAGATCGCTCCGCGCAGGGCGGAGCGATCGCTGTGCCGGATTCACTGCCAGACAGTCAACCATTGCGGGAGCCAGTGGCGCGCTACTCTGATCCGGGATCAGCGCTCAAGCCGGCTGCCGGCGTGCTGAATTGCGCTTAGGCGCGGAAGATATCGAATAGCTCAATCTTGAGCACTCGGCGTATGGCGAAATAACTGGAGATGGCGGCGATGATCACCACCATGCCAAAGGCTAGCGCCAGGTTCCAGAAGGTGATGATGGACGCTTAGTTGGGCCGCTTCGAGCGAGGGTGATCAGCCCTATGCCTAAGCCAAAGCCGGTGACCGCGGTGAAAGTAGCCATGAGCAGAATCATCACCACCAGTTCGCGTCCTTCGGCGCCGATGGCCTTGAGGGCGCCGCATTTCTCCAGATTCTCCAGGATGAAGCTGTAAAACGTCTGGCTGGAGATCGGACAGCCAGACGATGAGGCTGATCACCGTCATCAGGTATTGCTTGCGCTGATTGTCGATGGCGTAGTTCCAGGCGCTGGCGCGGACAGTGGTAAGTGACAAGCCTGCGTGGGTTAGCGAACAGACTGCCCTGCCACCCTCGCTCAGGATATAGCAAGGCGAGCCGGGTCTGCTGTCCGGCCGGGCAAGGAATTCAGTGCCTCCGGTTTTTTACGGCGAAGCAGCAAGTTGCCTTCGATGTTCCTGAATGGTTGCCAGCCCGCTCGTTTAGATGGGCTGAGCTGGGCACGGCGGGGCTTCGCTATGGAGACGATCATGAACTATGCAGAGCGCGATATTTACGGGGTGTACCGAGTGAAAGGCCATACGCAGTTAGCGGAGCAGGTGGAGCTGATGGCGGTGAATGCGCTGATCGGCAGCGACGTTTACAACCAGCGCAATGTGTTTCTGGGCGATATCAAGGAAATCATGCTGAACGTGAAAACGGGCTGCATCTCCTATGTGCAATTGTCGATTCGCGGCTTGCTGGACCTTGACGGCAAAAGGGTGGCCGTACCGTGGAGCGCCTTTATGTTTGATGCCGCGAATAATCGCTTGGTGGTGAGCATGGATCGTTTGCATTTGTGGCAGGTCCCTGACATTGAAGTGCACAAGTGGCTGCATGTGAACCAGCCAACGCCTTTGCCCGACAAGGCGGCCGACTATGGCCGCGGACTCGACTAAATAATCCGGATGTGGCCCTGGCCCCGTTGCCGCAGGTTTTACAGCTTGCGGCAGCGCTGTCACGAAGAGGCGTCTGTGCCAATCCTATTGCCATGCTGCGCACATTGGCCTGCCCCGGGTAAGCCATACGCATCCCGCTTAGTTGGATAGCGCATAGACATTCTGCCTTCTCACCTTCATGGTAACGATGCCGACCTCTTGCAATGTCGCGGGGGGGCTTCATAGGAGCATGATCATGGACCCGCTTGTTCAACACGATAGCGATGGCGACATGTTCTGGTTGCCTGAAGAAGATATCAAGTCGCTACCCGAAACCGGGTTACCGACGCGGAAGATTCTGCTGGGCTCCACCGAGTACTTCAGTTTCACTACCGAGATCTACGACCCGTTTGACGAGGCGATTCAGCACGATCTGGAGGAGTACGAAACGGTTGACGGCGATTGGCCGATGGATGACTGAATCAGCCGCCCGCGGGTTTGGCGCGCAATTCATCGCGGCATCACATGGCGGCAGGTCGCCGCCACCCTGCGGGCGGCGCGACAGGCGATCCCAGGTCGCTTTGGCGGTTTGGCCTCCGCCGCGATTCCTTTGATGGAGGGCGTCATGTGGACTGCGTTTATCTTCCAGTTTCGACGTTTGTCCGGGAGAGTGCCATGTTTGAAATTGTCATTGTCACCTTGCTGGTCTTGTGGGCTTTGGGTTTGATGACGGCTTTCACAATGGGAGGCTTCATCCATATTCTTTTGTTGTTGGCAGTCGTGGCGATACTGGTGCGTTTTATCCAAGGTCGGCCGTTATAAGGTGCCAAATAATGGAGCTGATCATGCCGCGTGGCGTGTCGCTTAGCCAGGCAATCATGAGACGATGGGGCCGCGGCCTGAGCGCACAGCCATGAAGTTCCACGACTATTACGAAACGCTGGGTATTGCGCGCACCGCCACGCAGGATGAGGTCAAGCAGGCATATCGCAAGCTGGCGCGGAAATTCCATCCGGACGTCAGCAAGGAGGCGGATGCGGAGACGCGCTTCAAGGAACTCGGCGAGGCCTACACGGTATTGAAGAACCCTGAGAAGCGCGCTGCCTATGATTTGATGGGCAGCGATCTGAAAAGCGGACAGGACTTCCAACCACCACCTGATTGGGACAGCGGCTTCGAGTTTCATGGCCGCGATTTCGGCGGCGGCACGACCGATCAGGACGATTTCTTCGAATCCTTGTTTGGCCGGCGTGCGCGCGGCGGCGGGCACCGTCATGCCCATGGCGTCGGTCGGGATCATCACGCCAAAGTGCAGATTGATCTGGAAGATGCCTACCAAGGCTGCCAACGCAGCGTAGAGTTGCGCATGCCGACCCAGACTGCCGATGGCCATGTGGTGCTGCAGACGCGCACCTTGTCGGTGGCCATCCCCAAAGGCATACGGGCAGGGCAACATCTGCGCCTGGCCGGACAGGGCGGCGCGGCGCCCGGCGGCGGGCCGGCCGGCGATTTGTATCTGGAAATCGAATTCAAGCGCCATCGGCTGTTTCGAGTCGAAGGGCGCGATGTTTTCCTGGAGCTGCCGGTGTCGCCGTGGGAGGCGGCGCTTGGCGCATCCGTGGAAGCGCTCACGCCTGATGGTCCGGTTCAGCTCAAGATCCCACCGGGATCCCAGGCCGGGAAACAATTGCGCCTGAAGGGGCGCGGCATTCCCAGCGCTGTGCCGGGCGATTTATATGTGGCGTTGACGATAGCCTTGCCGCCGGTGGCGGGCGAGCGGGAGCGCGCCGCCTACCAGGCCATGGCTCATGCCTTTGACTTCAATCCGCGCAGCGCGTTGAAAGGATAGCCACCATGGATCAGAACCAGCCGGCAGTGACTCAGGGCGTGGTGGTGGAGGAGCAACTGGAGCTGACGTTGCTTGAACTGTGCCAGGCCAGTCATGCCGAAGAGGCCTTTGTTATCCGCTGGGTGCGGGAGGGCGTGCTGGAGCCGCTGGGCGAGTCGCCGCAGAATTGGCGTTTCCGTGGCGATGCCTTGAGGCGCGCACAGGTAGCGTGGCGCTTGTCGCGCGATCTAGAGATCAATCCCTCTGGCGTGGCGCTGGTGCTGGATCTGTTGGACGAGCTGCAGGCCTTGCGGGCGCGTCTGGATCGGACTGGCAAGCACTAGCCCGGCATCAGCATGCGCACCACCGCGGCCCCCATCACCAGCGTTGCGATCCAGACCTGAATGGTCATAGGCCGGCTGGCTGTGTACGCGCCCATGACCAGATTTTCTGGAAACCAACATGATGATGACCACCATCAAGTGAACAGCGCCGTCATCGGGCAGATCAGAGCCGGCTGCTGATTCGCTTTAGACTCTACGCTGCAACTATCCTTCAATGTTTACAAGGCGCGGGCGTGTGCGTTGGAAGGGTGGAAATCAGACTGCAACTTATCGGACCTCTTTCCATCCAGTGGCAATATCCAGAATGCTTTGTGCTCTGGCAACATCCGCCTCTCCGCCGTGTACAACCAACACATACTTATCTGCCTTCAGCGCAGTTTCATATTTTACGACCTGATCGGCGTTAACACCAACCCTGGTAAGTGCCGCTCCCAGTGCAGAAACCCCGCCAGCAATCGCAGCACCCTCCAATGCGCTAACTAGGATCGAAACTACCGGGCCAGCCATGGCAACCAATCCTAAACCAGGTAGAAAGAAAACAGCGGGCGCGAATAGCAATCCCCATAAACCTCCCCAAAATGCGCCAACACCTCCCCACATCTTCATCTTATCGCCGGTAGTATAAAATCCGATAGGACTTTCCTCGCTATGGTAACCTTTTCCAATTATGGATAATTTTTTTACGTCAAAGCCACCTTTGCTTAGCAGGCGGATTGCATCCTCTGCTTCAAGATGAGTGTTGTAGACATAAACTGCCGACTTTGATGATTCCATGATTTTTCCTTTGAGAATGAAATTTAACACTCGCTGAGTAATTATTTTAAATTGACACCTTTATTTTGTTTATAACTTGATGTACGCCAGGCATGCCCCATGCGGCATGCTCGGCTAGCTCCCTTTCTGACCAACTATGTACCACACCATCTAGGATCACATCCTCTCCCTGTATCATCACTGAAATACTATCTATGTCGGCGATAGCTCGACGACGGAGAGCATTCTCCACACCGTCCTTTACATCGTTCATAGACAGCTTTGGAGTGATGGCAATATTATCGCTTACACCAGTTACGCCCAATAAGTGTCGCACTATCCGACTAGCGATTTGGCGCTGGTAATCCCATTCCACCTCACCAAACAATGTTACCCAGCCATTTTCTACCATGACTTTTATTCCTTCTTTCGGTATTTCAGTCATCTGCTGTAGAAGATGAGCAACGGACCGAGAAATATCTGCATCTTCACGCCGGTCGGAGTTAGGCAATTCGACATCCATTTCAATTGCCAACGCTTTCACACCGGCCACGCGCAGAGCAGCGCGTTCCGCAGCCCACTTTTCAGCATAACTACAGACATGTCCTGTCAGTGTTACTACACCATCATTCGTAGATACCCCTACATGGCTGGAACTAATCGAAGGGTCCCAATTCAATTCAGCCATTACATCCTGTTGCAACTGAATATCGTTTTTCATTTCACACTCTCCTAGAATGCTAAAAGAGCCTATAAGTTCGCATACGACCTTAAAATAGTCTGTACGATAACGCACACAACAGAAAACAAGACTTAAGTGCCCACAACAAATTGGTTTGATTCTTGATTGCACTCACCCGGACTCTACTCACCACCGAACTCCATGAAGTGCACCGTACAACTGACCGAGGCCGAGCGCCTGACTCTGCATCAACTCGCCCTCAATCACCGGCATCGCGACATCTGCACCCGTGCCACCCACTGTCGCGAAATTAAGCAATAGCACCGTCCATATCAATTACTTATAAGCACGATGATGCCGAGGCTTTTTGCGGTTTGACTTGCGCGGCGAGGTCGGTTTGTCCGGCCTTCGCCGGATGATCTGCTGGGCGATCGAGTCGTACAGCAACGGCCCAATCTCTCTGATCGACGCCGGATCGGCCAGCAGCTGCGGCAGATACAGCCGCACCAGGTGCGAGGCATGCGTCAGGTTCGGCGCATGGGTTTGCGCATCCTGCGCCTGCTGCGCCAACACATCCTGCGCGGCAATCGTCGCCAGGTTGTGCAGCAAGATCGCCGCGTGGAATTCCTGCCGTATCGCTTGCGGCGTTTCGCCGCCAAACTGTTCCAGCTTGAGCCGGCATTTGAGGTGGCGGAAGGCCTCTTCGATCCGCCAGCGTTTCTGGTACAGCGCGGCGAAGGCCGGTGCCGGCCACTGAGCCTCATCCAGCAAAGAGGTGGCCAGCACTTCGGTCTGGCCGCTGCTCAGCGGCACCCGCACCAGGTGCAGCCGCAGCGGCTGCAAGGGCAAGCCGTGCGCGGCGAAGCCCGGGCGATGGGTGCTGTTCGGCGTGATGTCGATCACCGCGCTAGCGGCACCGGAGGCGACGAAGGCCCGCACCTGGGCGCTGAAGTCCAGCTTCAAACGGATGCAGAAATGACGCTGTTTGGCCTGCAGCAGCGCGAACAGCCAGTAGAGCGTGTGCAGAATTTTGTGTGCGGCCAGCTTATGGTTCCCAGGGCTGGCCTGCATATGTTCCTCGTCACGTGCGGGCCAGCCTCTCCTGTTACTCGGTCTTTATTGATCAGCAGGAGCTTGTACGTATCGGATGGGCCGGAGGTTAGTTCAACCGAAGCTCTGTCATGTGTTGGAAGGGATATGCTTCCTGCCGTTGGAAACTTTATGCTTCCGGTCACACCACTGGTGCTGACAGACAGCAAGCGGCACAGCGATTGCAAGGGGTAGGTGTCGCGCATCTTGTCGATCCAGGCGTACTTCACTGCGACTTCTTCGCGAAGTACGCCGTCGCTTTTTCCAGGATTTCGAGCTCCATCCTGAGGCGAGCATTTTCGGCACGCAGGCGAGAGAGCTCCATCTGTTCGGGCGTGATCGGCTTGCCCGTGCCGCCGGTCAACTTGCCGGCCTTGTGGGCTTTGCGCCAGTTGGCGAGCGTCTGCTCAGCAATGCCCAGTTCGCGGGCAACCTGGGCCTTAGGTTTGCCCTCGGACTCAACTTGCCGGACGGCTTCTTGTTTGAATTCGGCGGTGTAACTCTGCCGTGGAATCTTGTACATCGGTACCTCCGTATGCCAGTTTACCTGGCTACGCTTGGTATCCGAAATCTGCGCCCAACCTCAAGCCAGGGCAAGATTCCATCTCGGGCAACATGGTATGCCGGGTTCTGCTTGTCGTCTGGATCATCCTTATCAACCTTCTGCGGGGTTAATGCCTCAATCGCTTTCCAGAAGGGGAAAACCTGTTGGACCAGAATGTCTTGACTCACGGATATCTCACCTTGTCTGCCAAACGAGCATGGATAGGTTATCGCTGTAAAATAGACATCTAGTTTATATGCATAAACACTATTAGAATAGTGTTGCTCGTCATGCCTAAGAGTGCCTGTAATGGCCGGCAAGCTGACGAAGCGCTATTTGGATTGCTAATTGTCTCAATTCAAAATTATTTCACCCACATATCACCTCCCTGAGCTACTACCGGGCTACCGCCCGTATCCGTTCATCGCCCCGGCCACGCGCCGGGGTTTCTATTTCTGGGAGAGTGAAATGGCGCATCTAGTGGAAACCATGGCCTATATCGGCGCCACGCCGTGGCATGGGCTGGGCAATCGTTTGTCTGAGGGGCTGCCGGTAGACATCTGGCAGCGCGAGGCGGGGATGGATTGGACCATCGAGCAGAGCGACGTGCTGTTCAATGTGGCGCCAGGCGGCATGCACATCCGGCCGCATGCCGACGCCAAGGTGCTGTACCGCTCGGACACCTTCGCTCCCTTGTCGGTGGTGTCCAACCGCTACAAGGTGGTACAGCCGCATGAGGTGCTGAGCTTCTACAACGATCTGGTGCATGCAGGCGGCTTCGAGCTGGAAACGGCTGGGGTGCTGAAGGGCGGGCGCAAGCTGTGGGCACTGGCGCGTACCGGGCAGGAGACCCAGATCCGTAGCGGGGATCAGGTCAAAGCCTATCTGCTGCTGGCCACCAGTTGCGACGGCACGCTGGCGACTACCGCGCAGTTCACCTCGGTGCGGGTGGTGTGCAACAACACCCTGCAACTGGCGGTGGGCAACAACAGCGGTGCGGTGAAGGTGCCGCACTCGACGGTATTCGATCCCAAGGCGGTGAAGGAAGCGCTGGGGATCGGCCTGTCGTCCTGGGATCGTTTCATCGGCAACCTGAAGCAGTTGAGCCGGCGCACGGTGTCGCCGCAGGAGGCGCAGCAGTTCTTCCAGGCCGTCACCGGAGAAGCTATTGCGGACGAAGACAACCTGCCGATCTCCAAGCACACGCAGCAACTGATCGCACTGTACAGCGGCGCGGGCATGGGCTCGATGCTGAGCGGCGCGCGCGGCACTGCCTGGGGCTTGCTCAATGCGGTGACCGAGTATGTCGATCATCACCGCCGCGCCCGCAATCAGGACTACCGGCTGGATTCCGCTTGGTTCGGCCAGGGCGCGCAGCTGAAACAGCGCGCGCTGGATCAGGCGCTGGCCTTGCTGGAGTAAACGCCATGCATACCAACTCTCTACAACCCTTGCCATCTACTGAGTTGCCGCCGCTACAGATCGTGATCTGCGTCGAGGGAGGCATGGTCAGCGCCGTCTAGGCCTCGCATCCCGACTGCGCCGTCACCGTACTGGATTGGGACGATGCCGCCTGCGACGGGCCAGACTATTTCCCGTTGAAGGGCTTTGCCAGCCGCGCGGCGTGTGAGGCCCATGTAAGGCAGCTGATCCTGGTGGGCTGACTCCGCCGATTCCGCTTTACCCATTCCCTTTCCTTTACGCCCGGTCTGGCCTGCCCCAGATCGGGCTTTATGCTTTTGGAGCTCATCATGCGTGAACGTTACGGCCAGGCGCTGCGCCTGGCATCTACCTTGAAGCTGTCGCGCGAGGCCTGGCTGGCGATCCGCCGCCAAGGCATCGGCTCGTCCGACGCGGCGGCGGCCATCGGCCTGTCGCCGTACAAATGCGCCTTGTCGCTGTGGCTGGAGAAGACCGGGCGCAAGACGCCGGAAGACCTGTCGCAGAAAGAGCCGGTGCTGTGGGGCACGATCCTGGAGCCGGTGCTGGCCGGCGTCTATGCCCAGCGCACCGGCGTGAAAGTACGGCGCGTCAACGCCGTGCTGCAGCATGCCGAACATCCCTTCATGCTGGCCAATCTGGACCGCGAAGTCGTCGGCGCCGATGCCGGCGTCGGCACGCTCGAAATCAAGACCGCCAGCTATCACTGCGCGTCGCAGTGGGAGGAGGGCATCCCCATCGCCTACCAATGCCAGGTGCTGCATCAACTCGCCGTCACCGGCCATGCCTGGGCCGATGTGGCGGTGCTGATCGGCGGCCAGGACTTCCGCATTTACCGCATCGAGCGCGATGAGGACAAGATCGCCGACCTGATCGAACGCGAAGCGCGCTTCTGGCGCGGCGTGGAGCAGGACGAACCGCCGCAGCCGGATGGCTCAGACGATGCCGGCCAGGCCTTGCAATGGCTGTTTCCCAAAGATAGCGGCTCCACGGTGGATCTGTCCGAATCCAGCGAAGGCACCGCGCTATTCGACACCCTGTTGGCGCTGAAGCTGCGCCGCGAAGAGATCGAGGCGCAGGAAGCCTATGCCAAGCAGCAACTGCAGAACGTGATGGGGCAGGCCAGCACCGCCGTGTTTGCCGGCGGCCGCGTCAGCTGGAAGCGCACCAAGGATAGAACCGTCGCGGATCTGGAACGCTTGAGCCTGGAACAGCCCGAGCTGTTGAAGCAATACAGCAAGACGGTGGCCGGCAGCCGCCGTTTCCTGCTGCAAACCGAGAGGAGCGCATCATGATCAAGGGACTCGCCATCACCCCGCCCGTCATCGGCCGGATCAGCATCGGCAAACTGGTGCAACGCCAGGACAAGCTGTTGCCGGAAAAGGACGACAGCTTCACCCTCACCACCCAGGTGCAAAACCGCGACGGCTGGTTGCTGCACCCGCTGCATCAGCCACTGGCCGAGCAAACGCATAACGGCAAGATCCGCGCTATTCCGGTACGGCTGCCATTCAACCATAGCGAGCTGAACCTGCGCGCCGAATACAGCGCCTTCGACCGCGCGACGGGGCGTCCGTTATGCGTCGGCAACGGCGAAACCGCGCGCCGGATCACCCCGAACGGCGTGGAGGAGGCTGCATGCGCCGGGCCAGAGCGCTGCCCATTCGCCCGCGAAGCCGGCTGCAAGCTGTATGGCCGGCTCAATGTGCAGGTAGACGGCCAGCAGGACGAGCTGGGCACCTTCATCTTCCGCACCACCGGCTACAACTCGGTGCGCACGCTGGCGGCGCGGCTGCATTACTTCGAAGCCGTCAGCGGCGGCCTGACCCGTTACCTGCCCTTGACCCTGCGGCTGCGCGCCAAGAGCACCCCCCAGTCCTACCGCACCCCGGTCTACTACGTCGATCTGACCCTGCGCGATGACCACAGCCTGATCGATGCCGTCACCCAGGCGCGAACGGAAGCCGAGCAAGCCCTGCAGGCTGGCGTCGATACCGCGCAAATGGAAGCCATGGCCAAGCAGCTGCTGCAAAACGGCCAGTTTGAAGAAAGCGAAGAAGACGTGCCGCAACTGCTGGAAGAGTTCTATCCCGAAACCGCGACGCCGGGTGAGACGCCACCACCCGCCACGCCGATCCGGCCCGCGCGGCTCAGTCGGCAGTTGGGCAAGGCGGCGCAGTCTTAACTCCACAAAGCAGAAGGAAGCAGTCATGCCCCCGTTCACCGATAGAACATTCAGAAAACCGATGCATCCGCTACTGATCGTGGCGGCCCTCATGTTGTATCAGGCTTTGTACAGCGGACGATTCGGCCAGTTTGGCCGATTCTTCCTCGCCCTGGTCCTGGCTTTGAATCTGGAGAAGCGACCGCGTTCGCCGCCTCGGAGAGGGTGACGCCTCTGGCCTTTCCGCCCATGCGCAACGCACAGGGCAAGAACGGTTACCTGATTAACGTAATCGGCTGCGTTTGACTTGAGGCGGTGTAGCAGTATTTACCCGCCGCTCCCCGCTGGGCGCCGGGGGAATCTGGTCCATCACCGAGAAAAACTCAGCCAGGCTCAGGCCAACTGCATGGCAGATGTCCGCCAAGGTCTCGATAGATGGGTTGGCCACCCCTCGCTCAATGGCTGAGATGTAGGTCCGATCAACCTGCGCCTCAAACGCCAATGTTTCCTGTGATTTGTTCGCGCCATGCCGGCATTGCTTGAGGCGTTTGCCCAAGGCTATGGAAAGCGGCGATAGATGGGCAGCAGAGGCTTTGGGGCGTTGATCGTTCATGAAGATCAGAATGCCCATCTGAATACAGATTCACGACGCTATAAACACGTCAATATTTGTGGTGTATATTCGTCATTTTATTGGCATGACGAGCAGGGGGCGACCATGCAGGGCTCTCGACCTTTGGAATTGGGATCGAATGCCCGATGAGCCTGGCCCTTCAGCACGCCGATAAAGCCTTCCAAGATCCCACGATGAACAAGGAGTAACACGCATATGCAAACCCCATCCTCCCTTTCCAGCCTGCTGGCTGTGACCAGCAGCGCGCTGCTGTTGAGCGCTTGCGGCGGCGGCGGCGGCGATAGCGGCACGCCCAGCACGCCGCCCGCGCCGGCACAGCAGGTTTCCGGCAAGGCGATTGACGGCTATCTGGTCGGCGCCACGGTCTGCCTGGATCTGAACGACAACGGCGTTTGCGATCCGGGCGAGCCGAGCACCACCACGCAGGCCGATGGCAGTTACAGTCTGCCGGTGAATGGCACGGTCGTCGGCAAGAAACTGTTGGTGGTGGTCACGCCGGCCACCAAGGATCTATCCCGGCCCGGTTACACCTTCCCGGCCAGCTTCACCCTCAGCACGATTCTGTCTGATACCGCCAATCAGCATGTGACGCCGCTGACCTCCATGGTGGCGGCGCAGATGGAAGCCGGTTTGAGCCGCAGCGCAGCCGAGCAGAATGTGACGACTTTGCTCGGCGGCAGCGTCGATCTGAATGCCGACTACATCGCCGGCCAGGACCAGGCCACTTCGGCGCTGGCCAGCAAGGTAGTGGACAAGATCACCACCTTCGCCAGCAATGGCCAGGCCGATGCCGACAAGGTGCGCGCGGTGTTGAATGCCATCGCCAGCAAGGGCAGTGTGGATCAGATCAGTCAGGCGGATGTCGATGCCCAGGCGAGCCAGCCGCGGTATAGCCGTAATGTCGATGCTGCCGCCGTGCTCAAGAGCGGGGTGTACAGCTGGTATGGTCTGGAAAGCAGTAACGGCCAGTCCATCGCCCTGCGCGAACTGAGCAGTCTGAGCAACGCCGGCCTAGCCACGCTGCACCAGAAGTACCTGGCACAGCAATGGCAGCCCAGCGTATGGGGCGACTTCTTCCCGCATCAAGGCGAGTACGACTTGAAGGCCGATGGCAGCTGGACCGATTTCATCGGCAACCAGAATCCGGAGCCGGTCTGGGGCCAGCCCCAGATAGACGGCAACGCCATCACCGTAACGAACCCGCTGACCGGCATAGTCGGGCGGCTGGAACTGCGCGCCGCCAAGCTGGACGGCCAGCCGATGGCCAAGGTGATGCAAGGCGCGCTGGGCAGCAGCTTGCTGAACGCGCTGCGCGGCAACTTTGCCGCCGGCAGCGTGGGGTATACCACCTATATTCGTCACAACCTGGATCAGGTCAGCATCTCCGACTGCGACCCCGCCTTCAGCAACCAGTCCTGCAATGTGCTTGGCGATAAGGCCAAGACATACAGCGCCGTCGATCAGGTCTTCGGCCTCGACATCCCGGTCAGCGCGAACGGCAATCTGCTGCGGCTGAACGCCGATGGCAGCGCCGCCATCCGCGATAGCCAAGGCCAAGTGCTGAGCAGCCAGATCCGCTGGAGTCGGCTGGCGCGCAACGCCAATGTGCTGGTGCTGGACATCGCGCTGAAAGACGCTCAGGCCGCGCAGCTTATTCAGCTCGACGATCTCCTGGCCGGCAATCGCTTGGCCATCGCGCTGCGCGCCGGCCATCTGCAGTTCGCCAGCGTGGAACCGGCCAAGCGCGACCGGGGCGGCATCACCTTCGCCCCCGCCACCTTCGATCAACTCTTCAACGCCCTCAAGCCCACGCTAGGCGTGAACTGACGGCATAGCGCGCCCCCAGGCGGGGCGCTCACTCTTCGAACTCAGGAGCCAATATGAAACCGCTAATACTCGCCGCTTTGGCGGCATTGATCAGCCAACAGGCGCTGGCCTTTGGCGAAACCGGACGCTGGAGCAGCGGCTGGGGCCAGGGCGTATCGGAATACATGGTGAAGGACGCCAAGGGCAATCAGCTCTACATCGCTTGCAACAACGACGGCGAGACACCCGCCACCATGACGCTGACGGTAGGCCGCAAGCAGTACGGCTACGGCAGCCAGCAAGACTTCGTGCTGATCCTCGATGGCAAGGCGCCGCTGTCACCGTCCGATGCCGGCTCGCGCGCCGGCGGTGACAACTTCCGCCTGGCTTGGGACGGCCTCCGCAAGGCCAAGACCCTGGTAGCCAAGACGGCGGATGGCAAAACCCTATCGTTGCCGCTGACCGGCGTAGCCAAGGCCTTGCCGTCGAGCAAGAGCAAGGAGTACAGCTGCGTCACCTGGTAACGCGATCACGGGCGCGGACAGCCTGTCCGTGCCCGCCCACTCTGTCCGAATGCCTATGAAAACCCCTTATCTGATCCTTCCGCTGCTTGTCCTGCTGACCGCCTGTTCGTCCGGCTACGACAGCGACGTGCAAGAACGCTTCGTCAACGGCTGCATGGGACGCGGCGCCACCAAGGCCTACTGCAGCTGCCTGCTCAAAGTGTTTGAGAGCCGGCACAAACAAGACGAATACGCCGCGCTGGAAACCGAGATGCGGCTGAGCGGCGCCATGCCGGAACCGTTCCTGGCCACCCTGCGCGCCGGTCTCCAGCAGTGCCGGCCCTGACGGAACCCGCTGGCGTCGGCTGAACGTCCACTTTCTACTTACCCTTGCCCCTGATCTGGCTTAGCCAGACAGGGGTTTTTTTACGAGGACACGATGATGCATCACCGCATTCAAACACTGGACGGCGTAGTCTGCCCGTTCCAGGATCTGGCCGGCATCCGCAGCTGGCTGCTGTCGCTGCAGCACCGGCAACACCTGGCGACGACGGAAGCCATCCTGCTGCAGATCAATCGGCTGCCGCAAACCGGCGGCTGGCTGCTGAAGCAGATCCAGACCGCCGAACTCAACGACCAACTGCGCCGCAGCCTGCCCTTCGCACCATCCAGCTTGGGGCAGGTGCATTGCACCCCAGGCTTTGCCAGCCTGGAACAGCCAGAACGATTCATTGAGGCGATTCGCCAGATGAAAGATTTCAGTGCCGACAACGATCCCTATCTGGAACATGACTTCGGCCAAGTGGAGATCGACGGCGTGACGGTGTTCTGGAAGATCGATTATTACGCGCAAGACTGCGAGCAAGGCAGCGAAGCGCCGTGGGATGCCGAGGCGACACGGCGGGTGCTGACGCTGATGTTGGCGGAGGAGTATTGAGTAAGGAGGGGGCGGGGATATGAAAAAGACACCTCGATGGTTGAGGTGTCTCCGAATGTTCAGCTAACGGTATTCCGGAGAGTGGCTTGTTCCAAAATCCATTCCTCAATCTGGCTATGCCATTTTCTCAGCAGGTCAAGGGGCCGGCGGCGGTAATGCTTCTCGGCGGTTGCACTTGGTTTATGGCCTTGGATTTGCGCCACTACTCCTGTCGGGCATTCCACCCACTCGGAGAGCGTGCCAAATGATCGCCTGAGTCCGTGTAGCGTCAAAGGCGGTAAGTCAGCCCAAGATAAAGCTTGGTTATGAGCGTAGCGGGGATCTTGTATGCGGCCGCTTTGAGCGGATGTGCTGCTGAAAACCCACTCGTTCCTACGGGGAAGGTTGGCGAGAAGCTTGGCTACATAGGGGGTGAGTGGGATCTGGCGCTCACCCTCGACTTTGTCCGCTAGCCGTAAGCTTTTCCATTGGAAGTCAACATCTGTCCATTTCAGTTCTGCTAACTCTTCCCGCCTGGCACCGGTAAGCAACAGAGTTTGCAGGTATGCGCTGAAAATCGGGCTGAGCTTTTGTACATTGGCAAACCAAGCAGGCAACTGCTCTTTTTGTAAGCAGTCATCCTTGGCTTTGGATTTTGCCACTTTCTGGCGAACCTTCTTGGCGGCATGATTGATTTCAGGGATAAGCCCAGTGTATTCGGGTTGCTCATCGCACCAGTTCAGGAATGCCCTTAGCAATCTAAAAGCTAATGCGGCTACCGTAGGCCGGGTTTCGTTTTCTTTCTCCAACCATGCGCTGATCTGGTCAGCGTTCAAGTCTGTCAGCTTGACATCTAGCAATGGGGCTAGGGGTCCGGGGATGGTCTGCTTTGCTTTGGAGCGGGTTCTAGGGTCTCCGCCCCGATGCGCGAGCCGCTCGTGATCTGCAAGGTGCCGGGCGCCCCAGCGACTGGCATTGGCTTGGACGTAGACGGGCCAGGCATCTGCAAGGGTGATGTTTTTTTTATTTTCAGCCGTCAGCAATTTCTCATGTTCTGCCTTGGCTTCTTTTTCCTGGAGGCGAGGGTCGATGCCTTGATCAATCAGCCCACGCAGCTCGCGTGCGCGGCGTCGGGCGCTGGGCTCATTGCTTCCTTGCGAAGTATCGAGCAGCCATGCAGGGTATTCGCCAATCGTGATGCGAATGGTCTGGCCGTGAAGGTCTGCTTCAAAGATAAAGGTTTTGCGTTTGGGAGTGCAGCGAAGCCCCAGGCCGGGGACTTCGCTGTCTCTCATGAAGACTTGGGATTTCCCTTCGGGACAAGAAAGCTTTTCGATTCGATTGATGGTCAGTGGAACGCGTGCCATGCGAAGCCCTACATTCTAAGTTGTAGGGTTATTGTAGGGCGTTGTGATGCCTTTAGGTCAACATCTATCGTCTATTTTATTTTTCATATTCTACATTTTTTCATTGAAAACAAGTATTTGTGTTTGTTTTGTCAGCGGGTGTCTATGCGTTGGTATGCTTTAAATTTAGGACTCATAATCCGTTGGTGCGGGGTTCGACTCCCCGGGGGCCCACCAGACAATCAAGGGGTTGCGCGCAAGCGCAACCCCTTTTGCTTTGTCGGGTTCAACAAAGGTTCAACGCGCGTAGCGGGTTCAGCTCTCGGGTTTCGCTCAAATGGTCGGGTGAAAGATGGGCGTACCGCATGGTCATGGTGAGGTTGTGGTGGCCCAGCGCCCTTTGCAGCACCAGGATGTTGCCGCCGTTCATCATGAAGTGACTGGCAAAGCTGTGACGAAGGACGTGGGTCAGCTGTCCCGCCGGCAGCGTCAGGCTGGCGCGCGCCACCCCTTCTCGAAATGCTGAGAAGGCGGTTTCAAACAGCCTCTCTCCATTGCCGTGTTCCCGATGGTGATCGCACAGCTCTTTCTCTAGCTCCGATGTAATCGGTATGGCTCTCGCCTTGGATGATTTGGTTTGTACAAACTGGATCACCCCATTCCTGACTTGCGATCTGCGAAGGGCCTCAGCCTCTCCCCAGCGCGCGCCAGTTGCCAAGCACACCTTGGCGATGAGCTGGACGTGCTGGTTACGGCCGGTTTGCAATGCTTGGAGCAGAGCTTGTATCTGCTCTGCGGTCAGGTAGGAGAGTTCCCGCTCCTGTATCTTGAAGGAGCGTAGCTTCTGGAGCGGATTTTCCTTCTTCCATAGGCCAAGCCTGATCAGCTCGTTAAAAACGGCTCTCATGTAGGCATGCTCACGATTCATGTTGCTGGCGGAGATTCCGGCCGCGAGCCGGTTTGCCCTATAGGCCGCAAATAGGTCTGCGGAAAAAGTCTCGGCGCGTGGATTGCCCATCGCTTGGCACATGAGCAGTAGCCTTTGGTATGTGCCCTGTCCAGATCGTAAGCCTGAACCATGGTGCTGAAACCAGAGGTCAACAAGTTCGGAGAGTGAGCGAGGGTCTTTCTTGGCAGGAGCCCATTCTGGCTCCTGCTGGACCTTTGCCCTTACATATCGTTCCCACGCTACCGCTTCTGCTTTTGTGGGAAATGTCTTCTTAAGCCTCTTGGCCCCCCGTCCTCCTGGCTGGATGTTGACCTGCCAGCCTGTTTTAACTTGCTTTATCGTCATGTTGTCCTCACAAAGGCTTCATGAAGCGAGGACGTGCCTCCCTTCAATCCATTCTTTAATGCGCTCAACTGAGATAAAGGCTTCTTGATGGGGGAGACTACTTACAACCTCATCGCAGAATGCTTGGGCATGCTTTTGAGCTGCTTGCTCTGGCATGCCGAATAAATACAAGATATTGGCTGACAGCTCGTAGGGGCCGACTCCTCGGTAGCCCCACTCAAAATTTGCAGGGTCATAAGGGGCGCGACAGTTCAACAGATGGGGGATGTTGGCTACAGCGCGTCCCTTTCGATCTCGCTTCAAGACTACTCCGCCATCTTGAGGCAAGACCTCCGCATAAGTGTCGCGGTCAGGATCAATATCTGGTCGCTCCCCTTTGCCAATCACTATGTACAACGTCCACTGCTCCCACAGCCGGCAAATCGCTTCAATCATCTCGTAGCTTGCGTATTGCTTGCCCTTCATGAAGTTCGACCATGTTGTCCGGTTGATACCAGTCAAGCTCTCTAATGTCTTGTATCTGTCGCTCTCGTGGGTTGCAGCGGCAATGACCTCTCTCATTCGCTCGTTGAGCGCACTCATAGCTTGACATCCTTTCATGAAATGGCATACTTTGCCTAGGTAAATTTTTTACCTAGGCAAATTTTATAACTTAGCAAACTACATGGATCTATTGTGGGCAACGTTCTATCTCTTGACAACCTGGAGCGACCTCAAAGGAGCGGTGCTGACACTCCCTTGTTGTCCAACATTACCAGCCCATTAGTCACTCGAGAACTATTCAGCGCTATGTGCGGGGTGGCTCCTGGAGTGGTAGTTGGGTGGTGTAACCGTGGGCTTGTCCCATGCATAACGGTGGGGCGCTACAGCCTCATAAATCTAGAGTTGCTTCGTAAGCGCTGCTTGGAAAAAGAGTTCTCTTAAGCCTGACGTGAATATCAATCTTTGAAGAAGGAATCCACATGAGTACCCCTCAAGAAGCCATCAAGCTGAATTTGAAGCCGAATCAGTCCGTTCTGCGCGGACGCGTGAATACGATCCGTAAGTCAGAGGAATTTTTCTACACCGAAGTCACTCTGCCGGCACCAGATGAATACAGCCCGCCGGCTACTGTTGAAGTTCGTTCGAAAAAGCGGATAGGCCAGTCGGGAGAGACTATCGAATGCCTTGTGAGCTGCGGTGGCTATCGTGGCAAATCGTTTGTCTACACCGACAAGGAAACTGGCGAGCGCTTTTCTCGCCGGCCAGTTGTGAATAGCTACTACGCCATCGAGGACTAATCATGCTGCATCCGCTGTCACTCGAATACCGCCGCGCCTGCCTCGTGGAAGATCGTGAGTGGGTGGATAGCTGGCTCCGTGCCGTTCCCACGCAGTTCGCCAAGCGGATTCGGCGGCAGCATAACAAGCTGCTTTTTTCCGAGGAGTTCCGGTACGACGGCGATGCCCGTCGTGCCGCCAACCTGTACGTGCAAGACTGCCGTGATCACTTTGTGAAAATTGGTGGTGGTCAAAATTTAGCAGCTAGTCACGACGAATTACGCCAGGCAGCGGTAGAAACAGTGCAACACATTCTGAACGTTCGGCGCTGGTCTAATGGAGCAGATTACCCAACCATCTTTCAGAGCCTGTCTGGCTACCTGGCAGAGCGTGGGGTGTTTCTCTGGGATGATGAAAATGCTCCTGAGGATGGAGTACGCCTGATTCTATCCAGTAAAAAGAAAATAACGTTTGAGTCCCAGTTTCAACGAATAACCGATGAAAAATTCTGGCGTACGGTTTATGGAACGGAACTCCCTCGAAAGGTAGAGTCTGAGGCGATCCGCATTGGCCTAGTCAATCAGCAAAACGGGCTATACGTATCAGATGATACGCTGGACCGATTTCGCTTGCAGCGCTGCCGAAACCGCGCACTGCTGGAAAGCCTAGTGGCATTTAATGAATTGGGCGACAAGTTTACTTTAGCCGAATTAGCTGATCTATCCGTATCGAATCCAGATGTTCGCCGCGCTGAACTGATGACCCGTATTGCTGGTTTCGAAGCCATTGCCCGTTCTTTGGAGCATGTGGCTCTTTTTCTGACGATTACTTGTCCATCACTTTTCCATGCCTTCCGTAAACTTGAGAAGGGCAGGGTAATCAAGAATCCTAAATATAACGGCAGTACCCCACGGCAAGCACAGCAATACCTATCCCGCGTTTATTCCTACATACGTGCGGAGCTACATCGTCGAAAGATTTCCCCTTACGGCTTCCGCATCGCAGAACCGCACCACGATGGCTGTCCACATTGGCACTTGCTGTTGTTTGTTCCGGCAAATCAGGTGGGTGAGCTGGTCTCGATCTTCCGTGAGTACGCAACTCGTCAAGATCGTGAAGAGTTGGCCGGAAATCTCGAGGCACGCTTCAAGTGCATTGAAATTGATTGGGCGCGTGGCACGGCTGCTGGTTATGTCGCCAAGTATGTTTGCAAGAACGTGGATGGTAAGAAAAGCAATGGCGATGCGGTAGGTATCAACTTTGACGGACTTGATACGGTCACTGCAGCCGAGCGTGTGCGGGCTTGGGCATCGTGTTGGGGGATTCGCCAGTTTCAGCAGGTCGGCGTCGCGCCTGTCACCTTGTGGCGCGAGCTGCGGCGTATCGCTGCGAACGACGGCACGGTGATAGACAGTGAAGTGATCCGCCGGGCAGCTGAAGCTGCCGATGCCGGTGATTGGGCGGGTTTTGTGCGAGCGCTGGGTGGTACTGGGCTTAGGTTGAGTGATTTGCCCATACGGCTATGCCGCGAAACCGGCCGTACAAACCGGTATGGCGAGGAAGTCGGAGTTCGTATTCTGGGTGTCGCTGACTGCGAGGATGGTGTCTTCATTCAATCCCGACGCCATGAATGGACGGTCGAGTTCGAACCTAACCGCGAGCGAAACGAGCCCGCAGTTAGTTCGACTAGTGTCAATAACTGTACGAAACCCACTTTTGTCGAAGCTAGGGCCGATGTGAGAGGAGGGGCTAACCGCCCACAGTTGCCCTGCCTCGTGAATCGATCGGATAGCGTTGGGCTGGATTTCAGTTCAGACCCAACTTTCTCCCGGTTATCCAATTCTGCGACGCACCCGCGAAGGCCACCCCATGGCTCAGTGCGTCCGCTCTGATGAGTCCGGCTTGCTGCATCTGGATACGACCCAGATCGAGCAATGCCAGACCCTCGTACTGCTTTCGCCGCAGGAGTATGCCGCGATGCAGAAATCCCAATCGGTCAACTGGCAAACGGCTGGCGTTTTCTGGGCGTTCGCCTTTGCCATGGTTGTATCGAGCTGGGTTATTGCCCGCTATGGGGCCTTCTTGTTCAAACCGTTCAAAACCCGTGTTTAAAAGGAAAACGCAATGCACACCAATGCTCATATCAAAAAACTTGCTCTGGTTGCCATCTTGGCAGTCCCGGCGCTCGCCTTTGCTGCGGACCCCGCTCCGGCTACTAGCGGCGTGGATACTGCGGCGCTTATCGACAGTTTCGTGGCTGCATTCCCTGTCGCTAAGGTAGCCCAAGCCGTGGCCTCGATCTGCATCAGCATGATCGGCCTGGTTGCCATCGGCTTCGCTTTCGATGCTGTACGCAAGCGCATGAAGGGCTAAGCGTCCGGACCCGGACTTTCGCATGCGAAAGTCCGGGCATTTCGACTGATCAATCTGTTGAAGGAATGCACATGGCTGCTGAATGGTGGTATCTGGCTGCTTTCGCACTGGGAGTCTCTTGCGGGAACGCTGTGGTCCAAGGGCTCAAATCCATATGAAGCGTTTACTATGTGGCGCTGCCATTGTGCTGTCTCAGGGCGCTTTAGCCGGTTCTGCCCTGGTGAATGGAATGCCGTCCTCATCTGTCGCTGTCAACGCAGCAATGGGCGCTGCATTGGCGGATAAACTGGCCACGCTCAAAGTGAATACCCAGCTTGGCGCACAGATCATGCGAACGGTTGCCCGTTCGTCAGCTGTTCGATTCTTGGGGAAGTCAGTAGTGTTAGCGGCGCCGCTGATGATGGCCGTGAATACCGGGGTATTCGATGAGCAAACGCCAGGGGTGTTGGTACATGGTGACGGTGCCAGCGTTACATTCTCTGGTCCGAGTATGGACCTGTCGCAGATGCCAACACGTGCCTTACCTTCATCCAGCCTGGTGGATGCTCTGATGGTGATGGGCTACCCCAACGATGCAGTCTTTGCTAATCGTCCCAATGGTGACACCGCGATCTTCCTGCGTACCAAGCAATATGCTTGTCCAACGCCGGACACTGTTTGCAACTGCCCCCGCGGCACTCTGGATGCTTCTGGCTATAGCGTTTCGGCCTGCACAGGACTTGGCTATGTCGGTGATAACCATATCTACCAACTGGTCCTTATCATGGAGAAGACCCCTCCCAAGCTGTTGAAGGACCTACGCTATCAACCTCGGCCAATCACTAGCAATACTCTTGCAGCATCAGACTTGCCGGACTCCCGTGCCAATGATCAAGTGAACCCTGCACTTATTGCTGCCGCGCTTTCTTCAGCAATAGATGATGCGCGGCAGCGTGCGCCAGGTCTTGCA
This sequence comes from Chromobacterium paludis, assembly GCF_008275125.1. Lineage (NCBI taxonomy): Bacteria > Pseudomonadati > Pseudomonadota > Betaproteobacteria > Neisseriales > Chromobacteriaceae > Chromobacterium > Chromobacterium paludis. Next base: position 2,827,944 of record NZ_CP043473.1, on the reverse strand, counting down.
TGGCCTCCGGAGTTATCCCGTCCCAATTCGATCAGCGCATCCGATATCAAGGCTACTGGTGTATCTACTCCGCTGAGCGGTGCATTAGCTCCTATTGCGGTTGGCTCTAATGATCAGGCTCCGGCCGGCTGGGCCGATGCCCGCCCCGGGACGCCATATTGGGACCCGTCAATTACTCTGCCTGGAACATGGGGTGGTACTGGCGCTACTACCAATACGGGCACCGGTAGCCAAGGCACAACCGTCGATCTTGGAACTGCGCCGACGGTAGCTGAACCGCAGTTGGAAGAGACGCCTACCGGTTTACAGATCATGCAGCCCGTCATTGATGCCTTGAACCCATTGAAGGGCGTGGCCTTGCCCTCCGGCGATGGTCAATGCCCTTCAGTTGATCTGGATTTGTCCTTTTTCCGAGAAGGGGCGGTGCATCACTTGGATGAGCAATGCGCCATGCTCGAGAAGGTTCGTCCCATTCTGGAGCCTGTCTTTGCTGCCTGCTGGGGGCTGATGGCGTTCTTTATCGTATTGAGGGCATAGCCATGTGGGCATTTCTGCAATCGGCAATCTGGACCGCCTTGGGATGGATTTTTCGCTCGGTGCTGGTCAAGTTCGTGGTCGCCTTTGGCATGTTTTTCGTGGTGAAAATCTTGGCTGAAGTCATCACCTATGCCCTACCCAATGCGCTCAATTTGTCCGGCTTGATTCGGGCTGTGCCGGCAGGCGTTTGGTACTACGCCAGTCTCCTGCAACTTCAATATGGCTTGCCGCTGATCGTTAGCGCCTCTATCAGCCGTTTTCTCATCCGGCGCTTGCCAGTCATCGGCTAAGGAACTCCATCATGGCCATGTACGTTTATTGCGGCTTGCAAGGCTCGGGCAAGTCATTCGAAGCAGTCAAATCGGTTATCGTTCCCGCTATCGCCCAGGGGCGGCGTGTGCTCACCAATATCCGCAACATCCGGCAAGATAAGATTCATGCCCTGATCGAACGTAAGGCGCTTGCCAAACCAGAGGCACCACTCGGGGAAATCGTCCCTCTGACGCCGGAAATCATCCTCGCACCGAATTTTTTCTTTGATCCCGAGTTGCTGCTGGCCACCAATGGCGAGGTCGATAGCTTCGTCAGACCCGGTGATCTAGTGGTGATCGATGAGGCCTGGGAAACCCATGGCCCGGATCGCAAGCTATCGGAAGAGCACAAGAAGTTCTTCCGAATGCATCGCCACTATGCACATCCAGTTACTGGTGTGACCTGCGATCTGGTCTTTCTCTGCCAGGACATCGACACGTCGCTGAATCGCTTTGTCAAAGCCACGATTCAGCAGACGTTCCACATGAAAAAGCATACCGCGCTCGCGGCCATCCCGTATTGGAAGAATCGCTATGTGATCACCATTTACGAAGGCCACAAGATGCGCATCAAGGATGTCATCAGCCAGTATCAGGCCAAGTACGACAAAGATTACTTCGGGCTGTATGACTCGCATGTCGGTGGCGTCGGTAAAGAGGTTAAGGTAGATGGGCGTGCCACACTCTTTACCAAGAAAAACGCGCTGGTTTTCAGCTGCGCGCTGCTTGCGCCAGCTGCTGGCCTTTACGGCTTATACAGTGTGTTTGCTCCCTATCTGCTGGGTGATTCGCACAAGCCGGCGGCACCGCAAACCAAGCAAACAGCCGATGCCTCATCCTCCGGCTTGCTGGAAGAAAAGCTATCTGTCGGTAAGTCTTCTTCTTCGGGGAAAAGCAGGGTAGCCCTCGTGGGCTACTTGTCTACCGGGGACAACATTCGGGTGCTGGTCAGAACCCCGGAAGGCATCCAAACGGTGACGCCGACTAGATTCGTGCCTGACGGATTTGCCACCTCTGCCGAGGTAGATGGCCAGGCAGTCTCGTTTTCGTCTGGTTCAGCTAAGAGTGATGCATCGTTGCTCGGGGAGGCGTTGCCCAAATGAATGTTTCGCGCCCGCTCGCTGCTCTGTCCTTGCTGGGTCTGATGGCGACAGGCCATTGCCAGGCCACGCCGCTACCGCCCACCGCAGCATTTGGCAAATCGATTCCCGGCATTTCGATGACCTTCGACCGTATCCCGGTCAGCGACTTTGTAATGGCCTATTACACCCAAATTCAGAAGTCGCCATTCGTCATTGACCCGACAGCCGCCAAGTCCGACGCCGTATTCACCATGTCGCTAGAGCGCATCCCGCCGGCACAGGTGAAAAGCATGTTCATGGAGGCCATGCGCAGTGCTGGATTCCTCGTTCAACGCCGTGGCGGGGTGGATTTCATCCGATTGCGCGAAGACGGCGAAAAGCCCATTGCCGACCAAGTGTTCATCTATCACCCGCGCTTCCGCGATGCCAACTACCTGAGCGACCTGATCGGCGGTTTGTTCGCTACTGGCCACTTCGTGCAAAACCGCCCGGCACCGCGTAGCGACGGAGCCCCCAAGGCCAGCAACGACAGGGGTGACTCCCCGCTGAGCCTGCAAAGCCGGCCGACCGATACGCTGGTCTTCAACGGTACCGAAGAGGAAGTAGCCAAGCTGAAAGGCTATCTGGCCAGCCTGGATACGCCAGCCAAGCAAGTGCGTGTCCGGGCGGTCGTCTACGAGGTCAGCGGCAGCAGCAACGAAGGTTTCAACCTGGGGGCAGTCATTCGCAGTGCCTCGCAAAAGCTGTCGCTACACATCGGTGCGGCAGGTGCGGCCGTTGCCGGTTCTTCGGTATTCCGCTTGCAGTCCACATCGCTGGATGTTCTGGCCGAGCTGTTTGCCACGGATAGCCGGTTCAATGTCGTCACGCGCCCGGATGTGTTGGCTGCAGATGGCCAGCTGACTCGCTTCCAGTCCGGGGAGAACGTTCCCGTTCTTGGCCAGGTCAGCTACGACAACAAGGGCAACCCGCTCCAATCCGTCGATTACAAGCCGTCAGGGATCGTGATCGAGGCCCGGCCGCAGATTCGTGGTGAAGTGGTCAGCCTGCAACTTAACCAAGAAGTCTCCAACTTCGTTCCCACCAAGACTGGGGTCAATAGCTCGCCCACGCTTATGACGCGCAACCTGACCACGACTTTTGATGCCAAGCCCGGCGACGTATACGTCATCGGCGGCCTCAAGACACAGAAGGAGACACAAGACCGCAGCTTCTTCCCCTTCACATCCTGGGCTGTGAGCAACGCGAAGCAATTGAGCAGCAGCGAAATAGTGGTGTTGGTGCAAGTCGAGGATGCCACGCCGATTTGATCCCCTCCGCTGTTGCCGCCGTGGCAGCTCCCGCAGCGGAGCGAGGACAGCATGCCACGGCGGTAACAGCGCAGGACCGAGCACGATGCCGTGAAGCATCGACAACAGAAAGGAACCATCATGCTTTTGAACTGGATTCTGGTGGCATGGGACGAACGCCACCGCAGCATCTTCTGGCAAACCCGCTACTTCTGGCTGGCCTTGGCAACTGCGCTCTGGCTGATTCGTCGTTTGATTCTGGAGGCATGACATGTCAGACCACAAGCAAGACCCGATTATCATGCCGACACCGGATGGTCCTCTGAACTTGACCGAATACACCTACGCCACCCATGCTTACCTCGTGACGACACCTGAAGGACATCGGCTCATGATGGTTCGTGACAATAAGGCGAATGCGCCATTTCTTGCGGAGAAACGCCCTTTATGGGAAAAAGAGGGTTACCAGATCGAGTACTTGCCTTTGGCGGATGCCAGGCGCAAGCTATTAGGAGGCTGAATGGCACCATCTGCGTTGATAGGACTCGTTGTCTTCGGGACAATGTTCGCACTGTTTGTTCTGTATGCAGGCAGCCATCGCGTGCCTTCCAAACCAAGACAACCTTCTAGTGGGCGAGATTTAAGAAAAGACAATGATTAGTTTTTATGGGTACGCTGTAATTAATCCTTGCCTTTGCAAGCTCTTTTCGGTTTCCGAATGCGAGGAGTGTGTTAGTAGGTGGGAGGGCCTATGACTGAGGAGTCATTTTTTGCATTGCTTGTGGTCGTTGTTTTATTTGGCTTGCTCTGCATATACGCAGGTATTTATCGGCACATGAAGAAGAAGGTCAAAGCAAAGCGCTAAGTCAAATGACTTATATTTGTCTCGTTTCAGTCGGGAGGGAGCTTTGAAACTCCCTCTCTTTATTTTGAGATGGCTAGTTTAGAGGATTGCGGGGTGAGTCCTCTTCTTCGCTTTGTGAGGTGGTTTTATTTTTATCACGCTCTTCGGTAAGCTCATTCTCAAAAAGACTGTGAATTCTTTTCAAAATCATAAGCAAAGTTATGATTAATTGAAATATTAGGAATAGTATAAGCAGTCTGTTTCCTGTTGGAAAGTATCCACCCTTTATATAAAACAGAAGGCAGGTTGCCACCAATACAACAGATATTAGAATGCTATAACTAATGTTTGAAAAGGTTTCTGTTAGTATTTTTTCAAAAATTTCTCGTCTGTTTTTACTGTTCTGATCTGGAGGGGTTGGGCGTTGTCTTGATAAGACGGTATATACCAGTACTAGTAAGTTAAGTAATAGACCGGCGAATATTGAGGCTGCAGTGACAACTCCGTTGACAAATGATTCTGTTATGTCAAATTTTATTGAAAGCCCAAGTGCAAAAACAAATGGAATAATGTAGAAGACAATAAAATCAGACCAGCATACATCAGGCGATGTACTGTTTCTTAGTGTTTTCACATGAGAAATGATGATTGATTTTATGTTGATTTTACTTAGCATGGTTATACCATTGAAGTTGCTATGTCTATAGCAATATCCCTAACGGTGTCAGATATGGGGTAGCCTGTGCTGTCATACTTAACTTCATCGGATATGTCTACATTCGTTATTATTGAGCCGAGCTTTCCAAGGTCAATCTTTCTTGTTTTGCTTCCAATCTGAACATCAACTTTGATTGTGTCAAATTCAACATCGGGAAATTCGACAATCGATTTAAAGTCAGGAGCGTTATGTTTTAGCAGGCGTGATAACACGCCACTTCCTAAGAGTGAGCCAAATCTTTTTGCTTTTATTATCAACTCCATTTCTTCTGGCTCTGCGTCAGCGTCATATTTTTTTAGTCGATCAGTGATGTCTGATGGAACATCTTTTCTGATAAATCTAAAATTCTTTACTAAGCCACTTTTTAAGATGTGCTCCATAGCTTTGGCAGGAGATATTCTTGATAGTTCCATGTCAAGGCCTGGGTTAGATTGCTTGAAATGATTAATGTAAGTGTCTAAGAAATATCCCTTTATTCCGGCAGTACCATTTTTTTGTAAACATAGTACCCCTCTGTTTAAATTGGCAGGTGCGTATAGCAGAAAAGTAAACGGCTGCATCATTGCATCAGCGACTTTTTTATTATAGGCTACCGGGTCAGATGCCGTTCCAACTTTTGTTGTATCCAATAGTCTTGAGGCTTTTCCACTCTCTCCTGTCTCAAGGATGCCATAGGTATATCTTTCTTTTAATGCTAATTTCGAGCTTTTGTATTCTGTGACATTGTAAGATAGAAATCCAGCAGTGGACTTCTTCATGTGGTTTTGTGGTGAGTTTAATTTTGATTTGGCATACTGATGCAAGTCTTTTATGACATCCTTTCCAGGGGAGTAGGAGTCAAGGTTAAGATATTTTCCAGTTTGAATTTCTTTGATTCTGATATTGTAGAAGGCTAAGTAATGCATTTTTTTCCAAGGGTAATTTTATGATTTAATAATCGGGTTTTTAATATGAATAGATTCAGTAAGTTGCTATTAAAATTAGGTATCGGTTTGGGCATGCCATCTGGCAATGCTGTTATCATTAACACATGCTATGATAAATTGCAAGGGTGCGTTATCCGTTTTTATACGTAGGGAAAATTTGATTTACCTAGTACAAGTATCCTGCGCTTTGTTGGTTTTGTGATCGATTTAAAATTAGGTGCAATCAATTCAGATGACTACATACATAACGGCTATAAAAGCTAAGTATTTCTAAGTATTTTTTTAACTGTTTGTTGTGAATTCGTATGCGCCTTGTCAAGGGTGGCCGTAGGCCACTTGTCTTGCCCTTGACAAGCGTAGGCAGGATACCCTGAATCAGGGGCTGGGGTGGTTCACCCCAGCCCCTGAGGATCAAACGCGGTCGTTTGTGGGGTGTGGGGCAAGGCCCCACGGTTTTATGCTTGGGGAGCTGATAGTGCCCAATAGAAAACGAGTAGATGTGTACTTCCCGCCGCTTACTCAGGAAGAGCGAGAATGGCTTGATGCCGCACCTGTTGGAATGGAGTGGGGAAGCGAGGAGTGGGACAAGAAGTTCAACGAAGGATCAACGCTATTGTCAGCTGATGAAGCTGTAAAGTTAGATGATAGCGATTAAGTCATTGTAAAGTTATGCATTGTTAGGCAAAGTTGCCCGTTGGTATGGACTCATAATCCGTTGGTGCGGGGTTCGACTCCCCGGGGGGCCACCAGATTTTCTCAGCCGCCTTGCGCAAGCATGGCGGCTTTGTCATTTTTGTCTGTCAGCAATCTCCTCTTGTTTCGACTCATTCGGGAAGACCGCATCGTGGAGGGCGTTCAGATGAGGCGATTTCTTAAAGCGGGCGCCGGCTTGCTGCTGCTGGGCGCGCTGACTCAGGCTTGCGCGGCGCCAAGCTGTCTTGCGCAAGCCGAGTCGCGGGGGCGGGTGTCGTTGCTGGAGCTGTATACATCGGAAGGCTGCAGCAGTTGTCCTCCGGCCGATGAGTGGCTGGCTGGCTTGGCCTCGGCGGGGCTGGGGCTGCGGCAGGTCGTGCCGCTGGCTTTCCATGTCGATTACTGGGATGCGCTGGGCTGGCGCGATCGTTTCGCCAACGCGGATTATTCTCGCCGCCAGCGCGATGCGGCGGCGCGGGACGGGCGGGCGGTGGTGTATACGCCGCAGCTACGCCTGAACGGGAGGGACGTGGCGCTCTCCGGCTATGCAGACCTGCGCAAGGTCCTGCCAATGGACGCCGCGGCGCCGTCACTCTGGCTCAGTCTGGCGCCGTCCGGCGATGGCGTGGAGGCGACGGTGGCTTTGCGCTCGGCCGCGCCGCCTGCGGCGCGGCTGATGCTGGCCTTGTACGAAAATGGCCTGCAGAGCCGCGTGCTGGCGGGGGAAAATGCCGGAAGACGACTGCGGCACGACGCGGTGGTGCGAGCGCTGGCGGGGCCGCTGGCGCTGACGGACGGGAAAACGCAGCTGCGGCGGCTACTGGTTTTTGCGCCGGGCCAGCGGGCCGCGGCCAGCGGCGTGGCGGCCTGGCTGGAGGATGAGTCGGGACGGCCCTTGCAGGCGGTGGCGGCCGCGTGCGGCGGTGGCTGATGTGCCGGGCGCCTTTCGCGCCGACGCTTCCTGGTTCCGGGCAGGCGGAGCATGCATTGCGGCGCGCGCAAGGCCCTGGTTCTTCGCGGAATGCGTCCCGCCGCGACCGTTCGGCAAGCTCAACAGCCGCTCGCTGGAGTGCGATGGTTTGAGTAAAAAATGTTCTTGGCATGGCTGGTGCAGCTGGCTAAGATCGACACTTTACTTGCTGGCGCCAAGCAATGAGTCAAGCCCACCCTTCGATCCCACCCCAGTCTTGCGCCAATTGCGGCCATGCCGCCCAGGGGCATTTCTGCGCGGAGTGCGGTCAGAAAACGCATATCGAGATTCCCACGCTGTGGGAGTTCATCCACGAGTATCTGCACCACTATGTCAGCCTGGAGGGCGCGTTGACGCGCAGCCTGTGGCTGTTGGTCGCGCGGCCGGGACATTTGACCGGTGAGTATCTGCGGGGGCGGCGCCAGCGTTACGTCAAACCGTTTCAGCTTTATCTGAGCATCAGTTTCATTTTCTTTGTGCAGCTTGGCCTGCTGAGTGGGCCCGTGGTGCGCTTCGATGCGCCGCCCGCGCCTGCCGCGGCGCAGCCTGCCATGCGCGATGGCTTGCCGAGCAAGGAGAAGGCGTCTCCGCTGTTGGCGGCAGGCGATGGCAGCGAGGTGAGCGTGGGCCGGACTGGCATCGCGCAGGTGGATGAGTGGCTGGGGCAATGGGGCCACTACCTGGACCGCAAGCTGAATGCCTTCCGCGTGCATCCGGCAGAGGCCAATGCGGAGCTGTTGCATTCGCTGCGCGGCCACGCGCCCTATGCGCTGTTCGGCCTGATGCCGATGTTCGCCTTGTTGCTGTGGCTGGCTTACTTTGGCCGGCACCGTGTCTACGGCGCGCACCTAGTGTTCACGCTGCATTTCCACAGCTGGCTGTTTTTGGTGCTGTGCCTGGGTTTTGTCCTGCCGGTGGTATCCGGCTGGCTGTTTTTTGCCGGCACGCCGGTCTATTTATGGCTGGCGCAGCGGCGGGTCTATGGCGGTGGAAAACTGGCGATTGCCTTCAAGACGCTGGGGCTGTTGTTGACTTACACCGTTTTGGTTTGCCTGGGCATGGCGTTGCTGCTGGCGGTATCGCTGTAAACAAAACGGGGCCGAGGCCCCGTTGCTCATAGTGCCGCCGCCGGCGTCAGGCCTTTGGGCAGCAACAGCCACATGCAGCCCTGCTGCTTCATGCGGCCGGCGTACATGCCGGCCTCGGTGCCGTAGCCCCAGAACAGGTCGGCGCGCAGCGCGCCCTTGATGGCGCTGCCGGTGTCCTGGGCGTTGACCAGCCGCACCAGCGGCTCGCTGGAGTGCGGCCAGGTGGTGGACAGATAGATGGGCGCGCCCAGCGGGATGTAGCGCGGGTCCACGGCAATGCTGTAGCCGCCGGTCAGCGGCACGCCCAGCGCGCCTATCGGCCCGCCGTCGTCGCCGGGCAGCGTCTTGAAGAAGATGTAGCTGGGATTGACCGCGAACAGTTCGTCGCGGCGCTGCGGATGGCGCGCCAGCCAGTCCTTGATGCCTTGCATGGAGGCTTGCCCCAGGGTCATTTCGCCCTTGTCCACCAGCCATTTGCCTATCGATTGGTAGGGGTAGCCGTTCTGGTCGGCGAAGCCGACGTGTAGGAAGCTGCCGTCGTCCAGCTGGATGCGGCCGGAGCCTTGCACTTGCAGGAAGAACAACTCCACCGGGTCTTCCACCCAGGCCAGCACCGGCGCGCTGCCGGCTATGCTGCCTTGATTGATCTGGCCGCGCGTGAAGTAGGGCAGCAGCCGCGAGCCGGACAGACGACCCTTCAGACGGGTGCCGCGCGGGTCGGCGGCGAAGTCGGCCGGATGGATCTCGATATCGCCGTTGGCGGCCAGCACCAGGCGGTTGGGGCCGGCCTGCCTGGCGCGCAGCGTGCCGCGACCGCGCTGGCTCATTGGCACGTCCACGCTGACCATGTCGCGCGGCACGCCGTAGACCGGCCATGGCGTGCGCTCGGAGCGCGTGCGGCTGCCGTTGAGCAGCGGCTCGTAATAGCCGGTGATCAGGCCGCTGTCGCGGTTGGCGTCTTGCAGCTTCCAGGCGGTGAAGCGGTTTTCGAAAAAGCGGCGCACGGCGTCGGCATCGCCTTCGGGCAAGACGGCCGCCTCACGGCAGACGCCGTTCCAAGCCGATTTTTTTTGCAGCGCGCGGCAGCTTTGACGCAGCCCTTGCAGGCTGTCGGCCAGCGATTGCCGTTGCCAGTCGGGCAGGGCGGCGGGATTGTCGCTGGAGGCGGCGGAAGGGGCGGTGGTTTCGATGGGCGCGCGCGGCGGCGTGGTGCCGCAACCTGCCAGCGCGAGCAGGGCCAGCCAGAGCGGCCAGGCGGTAGAGAATGATTTCAACTTCATGCTTCCAGACGGGCTTGTCGTGAGGGTTTGCCAGCCATTGTAACCTGCGCGCCGCATGGTGTGGCGCGGCGTGGCGGCGCTTAGCGTGATGTCATTGAGTCGCAACAAAACTGAAAAGTTTCCCCGTTAACATGGCTGCATTCTGTGTGATCCGTGGATAGCGGGTCTTGGCTTTGGACATTTGTCGCGAGAAATTGGAGAGAATGATGAAACAAGTTGCAAGCCGTATTCTGATGCTGGCCGCCCTGAGCCTGTCCGGCGTGTTCGCCGCCCATGCCGCTTACGCCGACGAGGCCGCCGTGGCCGCGCCGACCGACGAGCAGCTGGTTGTCAGCGTGAAGCAGGCGCTGGACGCCGATAGCGAGCTGAAGGCGCTGGATCTGAAAGTTTCCAGCAAGAAGGGCGAAGTGACCATCGAAGGCATGATGAACGACGACCAGCAGATGTTCAAGGCCGGCCAGATCGCCGAGAAGGTGCCGGGCGTCAAGTTCGTCATCAACAATATGCAGGCTAAGAGCTAATCATCCGCCAGGATGAGGGAATGCGCGAAGAAGCCGGGCTGAGCCCGGCTTTTTTGCGTCTGGCGGTGGCCGGTTTAGGCTTCCAGCGCCAGCAGCTCGGCCATGGTCTGGCGGCGGCGGATCAGCCGCGCGGCGCCGCCTTCTAGCAGCACTTCCGCCAGCAGCGGGCGGCTGTTGTAGTTGGAGGACATGGTCGCGCCGTAGGCCCCGGCGTCGTGGAACACCATCAGGTCGCCGACTTCAGCGGGCGGCAGCGCGCGCGTTTCCACCGTGCCGCCGGCCTGCTGGGTGAAGACGTCGCCCGACTCGCACAACGGTCCGGCCACCACGGTGTCGATGGCGCCGCGTTTCTCCGCGCCGTCGGCCGTCAGCAGGGTGATGCGGTGGTAGCTGCCGTACAAGGAGGGCCGCATCAGGTCGTTGAAGCCGGCGTCCACCAGCACGAAATGGCGGCTGCCCATATTCTTGATCGCGCGCACCTCCGCCAGCAGCGCGCCAGACTCCGCCACCAGGAAGCGGCCGGGCTCGATTTCCAGGCGCACCGGGTGGCCAAGCCTGGCGGCGATGCGCTGCCGCGCGGCATCCCATAGCTGGAAGTAATGGGCGGTGTCGATGCGGGCGTCGCCTTCGCGATAAGCGATGGACAAGCCGCCGCCGGCGGAAATGGCCTCGATGTCGCAGTCCAGGCGCGCCACCAGTTCCACCATGGCGTCGCACACGCGCGCCAGGTGGCGATAATCCACGCCGGAGCCGATGTGCATGTGGATGCCGATCAGGCGCAGTCCATATTGCTTCGCGGTTTGCAGCGCCTCCGCCAGATCGCCGTGCCAGATGCCGTGTTTGCTGTTTTCGCCGCCGGTATTGGTTTTCTGGCTATGGCCGTGGCCAAAGCCCGGATTGATGCGCAGCCACACCGCATGGCCGGGCGAACGTTCGCCTAGCTGGCGCAGCATGTCGATGGAGCCGGCATTCAGCGGGATGCCCGTTTCCGCCACCTTTTCCAGCGTGGCGCGGTCCAGCACGTCGGCGGTGAAGACGATGTCGGAAGGCTCTCCGCCTCCGGCCTGGTAGCCGGCGGCCAGCGCGCGCTCGATCTCGCCCAGCGATACCGCGTCCACCTTGACGCCTTCGGCGCGCATCAGCCGCAGGATGTGGGTGTTGGAGTTCGCCTTCTGTGCGTAGCGTATGGTGTCGAAGGCCTTCAGCTCGGCGATGCGGCTGCGTATGGTCTCGGCGTCGTAGACCCAGAGCGGGGAGCCGTATTGCTGGGCGATGGCGGCGAGTTGGCGATGGTCGAAGGGTGGCATGGCTGCTTTTCCGGAGGATATGGCACCATGATCGTGCTAATCAGCACAAAAATAAAATAATATTGTGTCGATATGGCTTTCATTTTTGATATGGCCATCGCGTGAATAGGGGGGAGCATGTCGGTCAATCTGCGGCATATAGAAGTTTTCCGGGCGGTGATGACCTCGGGCAGCGTCAGCGGCGCCGCCAGGCTGCTGCATACCTCGCAGCCTACGATCAGCCGAGAGCTGGCGCGTTGCGAGCAATTGCTGGGCTTGAGCCTGTTTGAGCGCGGCCATGGACGGCTGCGGCCCACCCAGCAGGCCTTGCAGCTGTTCGCCGAGGTGGAGCGCAGTTTCGTCGGCCTGGAGCGCATCGTCAGCAGCGCGGCGGCCATACGCCAGTTTGCCGGCGGCCAGCTGACCATCGCCTGTCTGCCGGTGTTCGCGCAGACGCTGTTGCCGGCGGCGTGCGGCCGCTTTCTGCAGAAGCTGCCTGAAGTTGGCGTGGACATCAGTCCGCAGGAGTCGCCTTGGCTGGAGGAATGGCTGGCGGCGCAGCGCTTCGATCTGGGGCTGATCGAACAGGAGCAGGCGCCGGCGGGGTGCCAGGTTTTGCCGTTATGGCAGGGAGACGAGCTCTGCGTGATGCCGGCCGATCATGATTTGACCGGCAAGCGCAGCCTGGCGGCGCGCGACTTCGAGGGTTTGCCTTTCATCAGCTTGGCGCCCAGCGACGCTTACCGCCAGCAGGTGGATGCCTGGTTCGCGGAGGAAGGCGTGAGCCGCCGGCAGCAATTGTCCACGCATAGCGCCGCCGCGGTGTGCGCCATGGTCAGGCAGGGGCTGGGCGTCGCCATCGTCAACCCGCTGACCGCGCTGGATGAGGCTGGACGTGGTCTGGCGGTCAGGCCGCTGCAGCGGTCGATACCGTTTTCCTTGCGGCTGGTGCTGCCGCAGTTCCGGCCGGCTTCGCCCCTGCCGCAGCAGTTCATTACTTGCCTGAGGCAGGAGATGGCTGAAGTGGGGCGACGTTTGGCAGCCTTGCTGCCGCGCTAGGCGATGGCGCATCGGCATTTCATCAATTGCAAAATAAGCAATAATATTTCCATAAATTTTTATATTTATTAAATTTATTGTTGCAAATTAAATTTATTCGGCAACTTAACTTGAAAGTGAGCGTTTATTAATATTCCATGGCTTGCCCTTGTCATCTGCTGTGGAAATTTTGGTCAGTAAATTTGACATTGGTGCGCGCTTGCTTCATCAATAGTTCTGGGCGAAACAATTCGGCGTAAAACTATGAATTTGCATGGAATTGCGCAGAAATGATCGCAAATCAGCCTCATTCCCCGTAGTGAACACTGTCTGTCTTACCTTGCGTGGCGAAATTCCGGCGGCTTGGCCGCCAGGCGTTGCGTATCGGGAAGTTTCCCTGGGTCCACAGCTGTTCCGATTCCAAAAGGAACCCATCATGACGCAGAGCGCGCTTAACCCCTTGCGGCAGCCCAAGCCGTTTTATTTGATCTTTACCATCGAGTTCTGGGAACGCTTCGGATTCTATGGCCTGCAGGGCATCCTGGCCGTTTACCTCGTGAAGGCGCTGGGCCTGCGCGAAGCCGAATCGTTCACGCTGTTTTCCGCCTTCATCGCGCTGGTGTACGGCCTGGTGTCCGTAGGCGGCTGGCTGGGCGACAAAGTGCTGGGCACCCGCCGCACCATCCTGCTGGGCGCGCTGGTGCTGACCGCCGGCTATGCCATGGTGACCGCGTCCGCCGGCAATATCAGCCTGCTGTATCTGGGCATGGGCACCATCGCGGTGGGCAACGGGCTGTTCAAGGCCAATCCGTCCTCGCTGCTGTCCAAGTGCTACGAGGCGAACGACCCGCGGCTGGACGGCGCCTTCACCATGTATTACATGGCCATCAATGTCGGCTCGCTGCTGTCCATGCTGGCTACGCCATGGCTGGCGGACCGCTTTGGCTATGCGCATGCGTTTGCCTTGTCCGTGGCCGGCATGGTCATCACCGTGCTCAATTTCCTGCTGATGCAGGGCTGGGTGAAGGCGTATGGCTCGGAGGCGGATTTCCGCTCCCCCAGGCTGGGCACCTGGCTGGCCGTGCTGGCCGGCGTGGCGCTGGCCTGCTGCATCGCGGCGCTGCTGCTCAAGCATGAGCGGATCGCCAATGGCGTGCTGGCCGTGCTCTCCATCGGCGTGGTGGGCTTCTTCGTCAAGGAAACGCTGCAACTGACAGGCGCCGCGCGCAAGAAAATGATCGTGGCCGCGGTGCTGATGCTGCAAGCGACGGTGTTCTTCGTGCTCTACAACCAGATGCCGCTGTCGCTGAACTTCTTCGCCATCCACAACACGGTGCATACCCTGTTCGGCATCCCGGTGCAGCCGGAACAGTTCATGTCGCTGAACCCGTTCTGGATCATGCTGGCCAGTCCGCTGCTTGCCGTCTGCTACAACAAGCTGGGCGACCGCTTGCCCATGCCGCACAAATTCGCCATTGGCATGGTGCTGTGCGCCGGCGCTTTCCTGGTGCTGCCGCTGGGGGCCAGGTACGCCAATGCGCAGGGCCTGGTGTCGTCCAACTGGATGGTGCTGAGCTACTTGCTGCAAAGCCTGGGCGAACTGCTGATTTCCGGCCTGGGCCTGGCCATGGTGGCGCGGCTGGTGCCGCAGCGGCTGATGGGCTTCATCATGGGGGCGTGGTTCCTGACGTCCGCCGCGTCGTCGGTGATCGCCGGCAAGGTGGCCGGCCTGACCGCGGCGCCGGATCATGTGACCGATCCGCTGGCCACGCTGGAAATCTACAGCCGCGTGTTTACCCAGATCGGCGTGGTGACCGGCGGCATCGCCGTGCTGACCATCTTGCTGGCGCCATGGCTGCACCGCATGACTCAGGACGATAAGCCGGCGCAGCCGGAGCACGAGCTGGCGCTGGACGCGCGCTGAGCCAGCCGGCAATAAAACACAAGGGGGACCGGAAGGTCCCCCTTGGTTATGGGCGAGCCTGTCGCGCTTAGTCCACCAGCTCCACCACCACGCGCTTATTGCGCGCGCCCTTGTTTTCTATCTTTTTCACCCGCATGCGGCCCACTTCGCCGGTGCGCGCCACGTGGGTGCCGCCACAGGGCTGCAAGTCCACGCCGGCGATCTCGATCAGGCGGATTTCCGGCAGATGCAAGGGAGGGGTCACCGACATGGTGCGGATCAGCTCCGGCTGCGCCTTCAGCGCTTCGCCGCTGGTCATGCTGATGGTGACGGGTAGGTCAGCCGCCACCAGCCGGTTCAGCTCCCTCTCTATATGTTCCTTGTCCAGCTCCATATCCTCCGGCACGTCGAAATCCAGCCGGCCGGATTCGGCGGTCATATTGCCGCCGGTGACGCCGGTCTTGATCACCACGCCCAGCAAGTGCAGGCCGGTGTGGATGCGCATGTGGCGGTAACGGCGTTCCCAGTCCAGCTCCAGTGTCACTTCGGTTCCGGGCGGGAGACGGGCCTCGCCTTCGGTTTGGTGCAGGATGACGCGGCTTTCGCGGTCGCGGCGGGTGTCTACGATGCGCAGCGTGCTGCCGTCGGCCGCGGTCAGCGTGGCCGTATCGCCCGGCTGGCCGCCGCCCAGCGGGTAGCACAGCGTGTCTTCCAGCGCGAGGCCGGCGTCGTCGTGGCGCAGCACGCGGGTGGAGAGGCAGGTCTGGTAAGCATCTTGGTAGAACTGTTCAGCCATGGGGTGTCCTTGTTTGCTCTTGTCATGACAGAGTGCAGGCGGCGCAGGGGGATTTCAAGTGACAGCGCCGTGGCCAAACTACGGTAACAGCTTGTCGTCCCCGGCCTTCGCGCCGATAATCGCCGCCAATCGAATTTCAAAGCCGCTAACCATGCAAAGACACAATCTGGAACATTACAACCCGCCGCCGGACACCGGACTCAATGTGATCTATGTCGATGACTGCCTGCTGGTGCTGGACAAGCCCAGCGGCCTGCTGTCGGTGCCTGGGCGCGGCGACGACAAGGCCGACTGCCTGATCAGCCGCGCGCAGAAGGTTTACCCGGACGCACTGACCGTGCACCGCCTGGACATGGACACCTCCGGCTTGGTGGTGATGGGGCGCGGCCCGGAGATGCAGCGCGCGCTGTCCATCGCCTTCATGGACCGCAAGGTGAAGAAGCGCTACCTCGCGGTGGTGGACGGCATCGTGGAGAGCAATAGCGGCGTCATCGATCTGCCGCTGATCATAGACTGGCCCAACCGGCCGCGGCAGAAAGTGGACTTTGCCGAAGGCAAGGAGGCCATCACCCGCTACCGGGTGATCCTGCGCGACACCACGCGCAACGTCAGCCGCATGGAGCTGGACCCGCAAACCGGCCGCGCCCACCAGCTGCGCATGCACATGCTGCATCTGGAGTCCGGCCATCCCATCCTGGGCGACAACATCTATGCGCCGCCGGAGGCGCTGGCCAAGGCCGACCGCCTGCTGCTGCACGCGTCGCGGCTGGTGTTGCGCCATCCGGTGACGTTTGAAGAGATGGAGTTCGAGGCCCCGGCGCCGTTCTGATCTACTTTGCCGCCCGCAAAAACCGCATCTCGATGCGGTTTTTTTATGCGGCGGAGGCTTCCGGCTGGTTCACATAGATCAGCGCCAGCAGGGCGATGCCGGAGAAGGCGTAGGCGCTGAACTGGCCGTTGAACTGATTGGCCCACATGGCGAAGTATTCGCCGCCGATCACGGCGAAGCCGGTGTGCCATACCAGGATGGCCAAGGCCGCGCCCAGGGTGAAGCAAGCCTTGCCGCGCGCGAGCCAGACCCGGCGCGCGGGGCAGACCGCTGCCAGCAGCATGGCGCCGCCGGCCGCGCACAGCGCGCCCACCGCCAGCTCGCCGGCGATGATGGCGGCGTAGGCCAGCCGCTGGATCGTTTCATCGTGGATGGCGCGGCCGCGCAAGGCCTCGCCGTGGAACCACGGCTGCATGGTGTCCATGCTCAGCACATGGCGGACAAACTGCCAGTTGGAGTCGTAATCGAGCAGATTGCCGCTGGCCACCATCAGGCCGAACAGGCCGATGGACAGGGCGATCAAGGCCTTGCTGAACAATTGGGCGAACAGGTGCGGAGAGGGTTTCATCGTTATCCTTTTATGTCCAAGGTTTGGACATGAATGAATAGCAATGATATGAGGATAAGGCAAGCGGGGCGGCCTGGCCCCGCCTGCGGGCTTACTGGCGCGCGGCGCGGACGTTGTCCGTCGGCGCGGCGTCGCCATTGCTGCGCCAGGGATTGATGTCCAGGCCGCCGCGGCGGGTGTAGCGCGCGTAGACGGTCAGTCGCGTCGGCGCGCAGGCGCGCAGCACGTCGACGAAGATGCGCTCCACGCATTGCTCGTGGAATTCATTGTGCTGGCGGAAGCCTATCAAATACCGCAGCAGCGCCTCGCGGTCTATCCTGGGGCCGGTGTAGCGTATCTGCACGCTGCCCCAGTCCGGCTGGCCGGTGACCAGGCAGTTGGACTTCAACAGATTGCTGCACAGCGTCTCGCTGACGATGTCGGCGGCGTCGGCCTGCAGAATCTCGGGGCAGGGCGCGTAGTGGTCGACTTCGATGTCCTGCTCGTCGATGTACTCGCCGGCGAGCTCGCGCACCTGCTCGGCGGCGAAGTCTTGCGGCAGCAGGAGGGAGACGGAAACATCCGCGCCGGCCGCGGCGGACAAGTCGCGCGCCAGCTGGGCCGTCAGCGCGTCCACGCCGTCCATGCGCGTCTGGTTGTAGCTGTTCAGATACAGCTTGAACGACTTGGATTCGATCAGCCGCGGGCTGTCCGCCGGGATGCGGAAGGTGGCGATGCCGACCTGCGGCTTGCCCTTGGCGTTGAGCCAGGACAGCTCGAAGCCGGTCCAGATGTCCACGCCGGCAAACGGCAGCGCCGCCTCATCCACGCCTATCTCATCGCGCTTGGTCTTGCGCGCGATGGGGAACAGCAGGCTGGCATCGTACTGGTCCTGGTAGCTGACGGTTTTGCCCAGCGGCGAGTGTTCAGGGGTGAGGTTTTGCATCGTATATGCCTTCTAAAATCGGTTTTCGCCACGAAACCCACGAACGGCCACGAGCTGGACATGGAGCTGACGTTTTGTCCGGAGCGTGGCCGTTTCCTATACGCGGGATGCGCTTGGCGGCAAAAGCATGTTACATCTCGCGCCGCATGAATTGGCGCGGGCGGAAGCCCAGGGCGAACAACGAGGCGAAATACACCGCCGCGCCGATGGCCACCAGCGTCAGCAGCCACAGCGCGCGCTGCCAGGCGTGGCCGTGCCAGTCTATCGGCAGCCAGTATTGCGCGGCCAGCAGGGCGCCGGCCATGGCCAGGATGGCGGTGGCGAGCTTGGCGAGGAAGCTTCGCCAGCCGGCCTCCGGGCGATAGATGCCGCGCTTTTGCAGCGTGCGCATCAACAGGCCGGCGTTGATGCAGGAGGCGAGGCCGATGGACAGCGCCAGGCCGGCGTGCTTCAGCGGAAACACGAAGGCCAAGTTCATGATCTGGGTGGCGATCAGCGTTTTCACCGCGATGCGCACCGGCGTCTTGATGTCCTGGCGCGCGTAGAAGCCCGGCGCCAGCACTTTCACCAGAATCAGGCCCAGCAGGCCGAAGGAATAGGCGATGACCGCCTGCTGCGACATCCAGGCGTCGTGCGGCGTGAAGCGGCCGTACATGAACATGGTGTAGAGCAGCGGGCCGGACAAAAGGCCCAGGCCGACGGTGGCCGGCACCGCCAGCAAGAGCGACAGCCGTATGCCCCAGTCCAGCAGCACGCTGAAGTCGGCGTCGGACTTGCTGGCCGCGTGCTTGGACAGAGAGGGCAGCAGGATGGTGCCCAGCGCCACGCCCAGCACCCCGGACGGGAACTCCATCAGCCGGTCCGCGTAATACATCCAGGACACGCTGCCGGTGGGCAGGAAGGAGGCGAAGGTGGAGTTGATCAGCAGCGAAATCTGCGCCACCGACACGCCGAAGATGGCCGGGCCCATCTGCTTGATCACGCGCCACACCGCCGGATCGTGGAAGTCAAAGATAGGCCGCGTCAGCATGCCGATCTGCTTCAGGAAGGGCAGCTGCCACACCAGCTGTATCATGCCGCCGACGAACACCGCCCAGGCCAGCGCCATGATGGGCGGATGGAAGTGGTGGGTCAGGAACAGGGCGAAGCCGATGAAGCTCAGGTTCAGGAAGGTGGGCGTGAAGGCGGGGATAGAGAACCGGCCCCAGCTGTTCAGGATGCTGCCGGTCATCGACGACAGCGAGATGAAGAAGATATAGGGGAAGGACACGCGCAGAATGTCGGCGAACAGCGCGGCCTTGGCCGGCTCGCGGTAGAAGCCGGGGGCCGATATCCACATGATGGCCGGCGCGGCCAGCATGCCGATGGCGGTCACCAGAAACAGCACGGAGCCGAGCACGCCCGTCACCTTGGCGACGAATTCGCGCGTTTCCTCATGCGTCTTGTTCTGCTTGTATTCGCCCAGAATCGGCACGAAGGCCTGGGAGAACGCGCCCTCGGCGAACAGGCGGCGCAGCATGTTCGGGATTTTGAAGGCGGCGTTGAAGGCGTCGGCGGACATGCCGGCGCCGAAAATGCGGGCGATCAGGGTGTCGCGGACGAGGCCGAGCACGCGGGACACCATGGTCATGCTGCTGACTGCAGCCAGGGCCTTTAACAGGTTCATTTTGTTGGGTCGTGCCACAAGAGGCGGATTGAGCAAGCCCGCTAGTTTACGCTGGCGGGATTCCTGTTGCAAAACCTGTGTTTAGGGCTTAGAATCGCGGGTTTCAGATTCCGCTATCAGGAGAGATTCATGGCTAACAGCGCACAAGCTCGCAAGCGTGCACGCACAGCCCTTAAGCAGCGCGCGCACAACGCCAGCCTGCGTACTGCGTTCCGTACCGCAGTGAAGAAAGTGCTCAAGGCTATCGAAGCCGGTGACAAGGCCGCCGCTCGCGTGGTGTTCCAAGCTTCCGAAAAAGTCATCGACCGCATCGCTGACAAGGGCGTGTTCCACAAGAACAAGGCTGCTCGTCACAAGAGCCGTCTGTCCGCTCAGATCAAGGCCATGGCCTAATCGATCGACAGCCCAGGCTGCAAGAATACGCAAAGGCTCCGCAAACGCGGGGCCTTTTGTGTTTTGGGCGGCGCCGGGCTGAGATATCATGGCCTTAGCCTCACTCCTTGAACGGGACCTATCCAAGATGACCGCCTTGCCTTCCATTCTGCACGAACCCGTCCAGGCCCTGCTGGACGAGGGGGATGAGCTGTTCGATCAAGGGAAGTTCGACGCCGCGCTGGCGCGTTACCAGGAAGCGTTTGAAATGCTGCCGCTGGAAGTGGAGCGTTGGGAAGCGTCCACCTGGTTGCTGACCGCCATCGGCGATACGCATTTCCAGATGGGCGCGTGGCGCCTGGGCGTGGAGACGCTGGCCTTGGCCATGCGCTGCCCGGAGGGGGCGGAAAACCCGTTCATTCTGTTGCGCCTGGGCCAGTGCGAACTGGAGCTGGGACGCGAAGAGGCGGCGCGCGAACTACTGAAGCTGGCCTTTTCCTTGGGCGGCGACGAGGTGTTCGAGGACGAGGACGACAAGTACCGCGCCATGCTGGACAACTAAGCGGCGGCGCGAGCATGAAAAAAGACGGCATGCCCAGGCATGCCGTCTTGGTTTATTGGCTTACAGCAAGGCAGCGGCCTGCCGCGCCATTTCGCCTTCCTCGTCGGTGGGCAGCACAAAAGCCGGCAAACGGCTGCCGGCCGTGGTGAGCCGCCGCGCGTGGGCCAGATTGGCCGAGTGATCCAATTCGAAGCCCAGCCAGGCCAGCTGCTGCAGCACGCGGCCGCGCACTTCGGCCGAGTGCTCGCCTATGCCGGCGGTGAAGATCAGCCCGTCCAGGCCGCGCAGCGCGCCGGCCAGGCTGGCCACTTCGCGCGCCACGCGGTAGCAGAACAGTTCCACCGCCTCGCGCGCGGCCGGCAGCTCGCTGGCTACCAGCTCGCGCATGTCGGCGGAGACGCCGCCGGACACGCCCAACAGGCCGGAGCTCTTGTACAGCTCGCGCCGCACGTCCTTGACGCCCATGCCCTCGTGCTCCTGCCAGTACAGCACCACTTCCGGGTCGAGATAGCCGGGGCGGGTGCCCATCATCAGGCCGTCCACGGCGGAGAAGCCGGTGCTGGCGGCCACGCTCTTGCCGGACTCGATGGCGCAGGCGCTGGCGCCGCTGCCCAGGTGGCAGACCACCACCTTGCCATGGGCCAGGCCCACCTCAGGCAGCCGCCGCGCGATGGCGGCGTAGGACAGGCCGTGGAAGCCGTAGCGGCGGATGCCTTCGTCGTGCCAGTGGCGAGCAATGCCGAAGCGGGTGGCCACTTCGGGCTGGCTGGCGTGGAAGGCGGTGTCGAAGCAGGCGATTTGCGGCAGCCGCGGGTCAATCGCGCTGAAGGCGTCGATCACCTCCAGGCTGACGGGCTGGTGCAACGGGGCCAGCGCGATATAGTCGTCCAGGGCGGCGCGCACCTCCGCGTCCAGCCGCACCGGTTGGCGGAAGCGATTGCCGCCGTGCACCACGCGGTGGGCCAGCGCCCGCGCCTCCAGGCCCTGGTCGGCCAGGCCGTTCAGCACCGCGGCCAGGGCCGTGCCGTGTTCGGCGTCCGGCAGGCCGCGTTCGGCCAGCTTCTGGCCCTTGGCGTCGGCCAGGCTCAGAACGGCCTCCTTGCCGCCGAAGCGATCCACCATGCCCCGCGCCAGCAGGGTCTGGCCATCCGGCGCGAAGGCGCGGAACTTCAGCGTGGAGGAGCCGGCGTTGATGGCCAGCAGGCAGCGCTTCATGAGCGCCCTCCGCGGCGCTTGTGCGCCAGCAGATTGGCGATGGCGCTGGAGGCCAGGCGGCCGCTGGCGTCGTCGGCGCGGCTAGTCAGCACCATGGGCACGCGCGCGCCCATCACGATGCCGGCGGAGGCGGCCTGGGCCAGGTAGGTCAGCTGCTTGCCCAGCATATTGCCGGCCTCCAGGTCCGGCACCAGCAGGATGTCCGGATCGCCGGCCACCGGCGAGACGATGCCCTTGCTGTCGGCGGCTTCCTTGGAAATGGCGTTGTCGAAGGCCAGCGGGCCATCCAGGATGGCGCCGGTGATCTGGCCGCGCTCGGCCATCTTGCACAGCGCGGCGGCATCCAGCGTCGAGCGCATGTCGGGGTTGATGGTTTCCACCGCCGCCAGGATGGCGACCTTGGGCTGGGCGATGCCCAGGGCGTGGGTCAGGTCGATGGCGTTCTGGCAGATGTCGCGCTTGGTCATCAGGTCCGGCTCGATGTTGACCGCGGCGTCGGTGATGAACAGGTAGCGCGGATAGCTTTCCACCTTCATGATCCAGACGTGGCTGATGCGGCGGTCGGTGCGGATGCCGGTGTCGCGCGCCAGCGCGGCGCTCATGAATTCGTCGGTGTGCAGGCTGCCCTTCATCAGGATGTCGGCGTAGCCGTCGCGGGTCAGTTGCACCGCGCGCTCGGCGGCGGCGTGGCTGTGCTCCACGTCTATGCACTCGAAGCGGCCCAAGTCCACTTCCAGCTCGTCGGCCAGCTTCTGCAGCCGCGGCAGCGGCGCGACCAGGATGGGGGTGGCGATGCCGTTTTCGGCCGCCTCCACCGCGCCCAGCAGGGATTCGCGGCTGCACGGATGGGCCACCGCCATCGGCAGCGTGCCGAGCGCGCGCGCCTGCTGCAGGATGTCGTCGAATGCGTGGGTATCGTGAATCATGGCGCTCTCCTCAAGCCTTGATGTGCTGTCCGCCATCGACATAGATGGTCTGGCCGGTCAGGCCGCTGGCGGCGTTGGAAATCAGGAAGGCGCAGGTCATGCCCACTTCTTCTATCTCCACCAGCCGGTTCTGCGGCGCGCGGGCGATGGCGTCTTCTATCAGTTGGTCGAAGTGGGCGATGCCGGAGGCGGCGCGCGTTTTCAGCGGGCCGGGGGAGACCGCGTGCACGCGGATGCGCTTGGAGCCCAGTTCATTGGCCAGATAGCGGGACACGCTCTCCAGCGCGGCCTTGACCGGACCCATGATGTTGTAGTTCTCCACGACTTTGTCCGCGCCGTAGTAGCTCATGGTGATCAGGCTGCCGCCGTGCTTCATCAGCGGCTCGGCCAGGCGGGCCATCTCGATGAAGGAGTAGCAGGAGACATGCATGGCTTGCTGGAAGCCCGCCAGCGAGCAGTCCACCACGCGGCCGTGCAGGTCGTCGGCCGGGCAGTAGGCGATGGAGTGGATGATGAAGTCCAGGCTGCCCCAGCGCTTTTCTATTTCCGCGAACACGTTTTCCAGCTGCCCCGGCTGCTCTACGTCCAAGGGCAGGATCAGCGGCGCCTGCAGCTGCTCGGCCAGCGGCCGCACGTATTTTTCGGCCTTCTCGTTCAGGTAGGTGACGGCGCATTCGGCGCCCAGCTGGCGCAGCACGCTGGCGCAGCCGTAGGCGATGCTGTTCTCGTTGGCGATGCCGACAATCAAGCCTTTTTTTCCGGCAAGGATGTTGCGTATGCTTTCCATCTGACCTTCTTGGTAAACCATTTGGACCTCCGGGATGGCGTTGCAGGGCGCTGTTGCAGCAGGATGATGTGAAAGTGTTTTTTGTATTGCCGTTTCAGTTGGATATAATCATGGGTTTGCGGCGCGCTTGAAGTTTTGATCGGCGGGCCGCATCTGTGCTTGTGGCACCGCTGTCTGGAGTTTAGTTCCAGATGTGGTGCGGTGCAGCAATCATGCGTATTATGCCATTGTGGTCATTGGGCGGGAAATTAAAGCTATGCCTATCTATGAATATCGTTGCGGCGCCTGCGGCGTCGCCAAGGAACATCTGCAGAAACTCAGCGACGCGCCGGTGGCGGCCTGTCCGGACTGCGGCAGCGCGGACTACCACAAACAGCTGTCCGCCGCCGGCTTCCAGCTGAAGGGTTCCGGCTGGTACGCCACCGACTTCAAGGGCGGCTCGTCCGGCGCCTCCAGCGGCGGTTCCGCCTCGTCCGGCGGCCATAGCTGCGGCACCGGCTGCGGTTGCGACTGATGTCGGTCTCCCCCAAGATCAAGATGACCCTGAAGGGGTATTTGATCGCCGGCCTGCTGATCTGGCTGCCGCTGGCGATCACCCTGTGGGTGCTGAACCTGATCATAGGCTCGCTGGACCAGACGCTGAACCTGCTGCCGCTGGAGTGGCGGCCGGAGAAACTGTTTGGTTTCCAGGCGCCGGGCATGGGCGTGGTATTCGCCGTGCTGGTGGTGATGGGCACGGGTATGCTGGCCGCCAATGTGCTGGGCCGCCGCCTGTTGGACTTCTGGCACGGCCTGTTGTCGCGCACGCCGGTGGTCAACTCCATCTACAACAGCGTCAAGCAGGTCAGCGACACCTTGCTGTCCGACTCCGGCAACGCCTTCAAGAACGCGCTCTTGGTGCGTTGGCCGCATCAGAACGCCTGGACCGTGGCCTTCCAGACCGGCACGCCGGCCCAGGACATCCAGCGCTACGCCGAGGACGGCGAGGAGCTGGTCAGCGTCTATGTGCCGACCACGCCCAACCCGACTTCGGGCTACTTCATCGTGGTGCCGCGCAGCGACACCCGCGAGCTGAACATGAGCGTCGACGAGGCGCTCAAGTACGTCATCTCCATGGGCGTGGTGGTGCCCAATCCGCCGCCGCAGGCGCAGCGTCCGCGGCTGAACGACGAACATAATCGGCAGGGCTAGACCGTCACCCTGTCTAGCCCCGAATACGCCGTCTCCCCAAGCGGGAGCTTTCCAGATTCAATAAAAAGGTTTACCCCATGCGTACCGATTACTGCGGACTTATCGACAAGAAATACCTCGGTCAAACCGTGACCGTCAAAGGCTGGGCCCATCGCCGCCGCGACCATGGCGGCGTGATCTTCATCGACCTGCGCGACCGCGAAGGCCTGGTGCAGGTGGTGATCGACCCGGATACCCCGGAAGCGTTCAAGCTGGCTGACAGCAGCCGCGGCGAGTACGTGCTGTCCATCACCGGCATCGTGCGCGAGCGTCCGGCCGGCACCGCCAACAGCAAGATGATCTCCGGCGAGATCGAAATCCTGGCCAAGGAAATCGAAATCCTGAACGCCGCGGCCACGCCGCCGTTCCAGATCGACGACGAGAACCTGTCGGAAAACGTCCGCCTGACCAACCGCGTGATCGACCTGCGCCGCCCGGCGATGCAGAAGAACCTGCGCCTGCGCTACAAAGTGGCGATGGGCGTGCGCAACCATCTGGACAAGCAGGGCTTCATCGACATCGAAACCCCGATGCTGACCCGCTCCACCCCGGAAGGCGCCCGCGACTACCTGGTGCCGTCCCGTGTGCATCCGGGCGAGTTCTTCGCGCTGCCGCAATCGCCGCAGCTGTTCAAGCAGCTGCTGATGGTGGCCGGCTTCGACCGCTACTACCAGATCACCAAGTGCTTCCGCGACGAAGACCTGCGCGCCGACCGCCAGCCGGAATTCACCCAGATCGATATCGAGACCTCGTTCCTGAACGAGGACCAGATCATGGACATCACCGAGACCATGACCAAGGAGATCTTCAGCGACGTGCTGGGCGTGACGCTGCCGACCTTCCCGCGCATGACCTACGCTGACGCCATGTTCTACTACGGCTCCGACAAGCCGGATATGCGCGTCAGCCTGAAATTCACCGAGCTGACCGACGTGATGAAGTCGGAAGAGTTCAAGGTGTTCCGCGGCGCCGCCGACATGGCGGGCGGCCGCGTGGTGGCCCTGCGCGTGCCGAACGGCGCCGGCATCAGCCGCAAGGAAATCGACGACTACACCCAGTTCGTCTCCATCTACGGCGCCAAGGGCCTGGCCTACATCAAGGTCAACGACGTGAGCAAGCTGAACGAAGAGGGCCTGCAGTCGCCTATCGTGAAGTTCCTGTCCGCCGACGGCATCAAGGCCATTATTGAGCGCACCGGCGCGCAAAACGGCGACATCATCTTCTTCGGCGCCGACAAGGCCAAGGTGGTGAACGAGGCGATCGGCGCGCTGCGCATCAAGATCGGCCACGAGCGCGGCGAGAAGGACGGCTACTTTGTGCGCGAATGGCGTCCGCTGTGGGTGGTGGACTTCCCGATGTTCGAGCATGACGAGGAAGCCGACCGTTGGACTGCCTGCCACCATCCGTTCACCAGCCCGAAACCGGGCCACGAGGACCTGATGGCCACCGATCCGGGCGCCTGCCTGGCCCGCGCCTACGACATGGTGCTGAACGGCTGGGAAATCGGCGGCGGCTCCATCCGTATCCACCGCGCCGACATTCAAGAGAAGGTGTTCGGCGCGCTGAAGATCAGCCCGGAAGAGCAGCAGAACAAGTTCGGCTTCCTGCTGGACAACCTGAAGTTCGGCGCGCCGCCGCATGGCGGCCTGGCTTTCGGCCTGGATCGTCTGGTGACGCTGATGTGCGGCGCGGAGTCCATCCGCGACGTGATCGCCTTCCCCAAGACCCAGCGCGCCCAGTGCCTGCTGACCAACGCCCCGAATGCGGTGGACGACAAGCAGCTGCGGGAGCTGAACCTGCGCCTGCGCCAAAAGGCCGAGCCGACCGCCTGATCACGGTAGGGCGGAAGCCCCTGCGGGGCGTTCCGCCATTGGCCTGCGACGAGATGACGGAACGCCGGCTGAGCCGGCTTCCGCCCTACGCCAGGCTGGCGGTAAATGCCTTATCTAGAACGGACAGCCAGCTGTCCGTTTTTTTTGCACTTTCAATTATCTATGTACATGTGTAAAATAAAAATGTACGCATGTACTTTAATTGATGTGGAGAGAGAAATGGCGCAAGCAAGCGAAACGAAAGACATCCTGGTGGAACGGACCCAGACCGGGGTCAAGATTGAAAAACGCATTCTGAAGGTGCTGAAGGGCATGGCGGAGTACCATGACATCTCGCTGGGCGACCTGCTGGAAGGCATCGTGCTGCACGCCTTCGATGGAAAAACGCCGTTCGGTGAGGAATCGCTGGCCAAGATCCGCCAGCTCAAGGAGGTGTATGGCCTGAACCTGGACGCCAGCCACAGCCATCATCTGCGCGAGAAGAACTGAAAAACGGGGCGAGCTTGAAACTTCGGTCCCAAGGCCTCATCTGACAAGGGTTGGCTGGGCTGCCATTGCAAAACTTTATCGTCATGATATCGATTTACAATTTGCCGGGCCTCGGCGCGGTGCTTTATAAAGCTTCGCAATCCGCCGCGCATTCCGGATGCCCGATTCCGGGAAGCGCTGTCATACCAAGACCTTTAAGGAGATCCACATGGCCGTACTCGTTGGCAAGCAAGCCCCGTTCTTCGCAGGTGAAAAGACTTTCTCCGCCGTGCTGGGCAATGGCGAGATCGTTGACAACTACTCCTTCAAGCAAGCAACCGCCGGCAAGTACGCCGTGGTGTTCTTCTACCCGCTGGACTTCACTTTCGTCTGCCCGTCCGAGCTGATCGCCTTCGATCACCGCTTGGAAGAGTTCAAACAGCGCAATGTGGAAGTGATCGGCGTGTCCATCGACAGCCAGTTCACCCACGCCGCATGGCGCAACACCCCGGTGGAAAAGGGCGGCATCGGCCAAGTGGGCTACACCCTGGTGGCCGACATCCAGCACGATCTGTGCAAGTCTTACGATGTGGAAGCCGACGGCGGCGTGGCCTTCCGCGGCTCCTTCCTGATCGACCGCTCCGGCGTGGTGCAGCACCAAGTGGTGAACAACCTGCCGCTGGGCCGCAACGTCGATGAAATGCTGCGCATGGTCGACGCTCTGCAGTTCACCGAAGAGCACGGCGAAGTGTGCCCGGCTGGCTGGAACAAGGGCAAAAAGGGCATGAAGCCGTCCGCCGAGGGCGTGGCTTCCTACCTGGCCGAAAACGCCAAGGATCTGTAATCCGCGTTCATTGCCGGATCTGTCCAGAACCCCGCCCGCGCAAGCCGGCGGGGTTTGTTTTTATCAGGCAGGCTGCAAGATGCGGCGCAAGGGCGCGTGCTGCAGGGCGGCGCTGCAACAGGCCGCCAGCGCGCACAGCCACCATAGGGCGGCTCCGCCCAGCTGGCCGTACAAGGCGGTGCCTAGCGCCGGCGCCACTAGCGAGCGCCCGCTCCAGGCCGCGTTGTAGAGTCCCAGATAGCTGCCGCGCAGGCGGCCTTCCGAGCGATGCATCACCAGCTGCGAGTAAGTTGGCGACAGCAGCAGTTCGCCCAGCGTCAGCGTGATGGTCATCAGGATGGCCCAGACCGGGCCCTGCCCCGCGTTCAGCCACAGGAAAGCGCCGCCGGTCAGCAGCGCGCCCAGCTGGATGCAGCGCGCCACGCCCCAGCGCAGGATGCGGCGGCTGATTGGAATCTGCAGTCCCACCACCATCAGGCCGTTGATGGAAAACAGATAGCCTATCCATTGCGGGCCCAGCTGGTAATGCTCGCGCAGGAACAGCCCCAGCGTCACATACATCTGGTCGAACACCAGGGTGACCAGGATCAGCGAGGCGATGACGCGCAGGAACAGGCCGTCGCGCCAGGGGCCGGGGAGGCTGGCGTCTTCCTCCGCATGAAGCGCCGCGCGCGGTCTAGCCAGCTCGCCCAGCCTGACATAGGACCAGGCCATCCAGCCCGCGCCCAGCAGCGCGCCGGCGGCGTTGGCGACATAAATCCACTGATAGCCCAAGGCGGCGAGGAAGCCGGCGGTCACGCCGGCGATGGCGACGCCCAGGTTGAACGCCACGCGCAGCATGCCTTGCGCCAGCGGACGCTGCCGCGGCGCGCAAGGCTCCAGCGCCAGGCGCTGGTTGATCGGTTTGAAACCGCCATCCGCCATGCCGGAAATCACCAGCAACGGCACGAACAGCCATACCGGCAAGCGCAGCGCCAAGAGCAGCATGCATAGGCCGGATAGCGCCATAGCCGCGACGGCCAGCTTGCGGCTGTCGAAACGGTCGGTCAGGCTGCCGCCCTGGAACGATCCCGCCAACATGCCCACGCCGTAGAAGGCCATCAGCAAGCCGATCTGGCTATAGGGCAAATGGTAGCTCTCGCGCAGGTAGAGCGGCAGGAACAGCTTGGACATGCCGCCCGCGTTATTGATGAAACTGCAGACGACTTGGGTGTAAACGCTGGGCGGCAGGCCGCGATAGGGCAGCAGGAGCTTGCGCAAAGGAGTGGACATGGCGATGTGGCCGCGAGTGTGACAGGCGGGGCGGAATGGTTATGCCGATTGGCTATTTTTCTATTTAGAACAATAACAAGTCAAGCCATCGGCCAAATTATTTCACTGGCAGTTTTGCCTTGACCGTGCGCATCATGGTGGCTTGATAGGCCGCGAGCGGGTGCAGGCCATCGGGTTGGAAGGCGGACAGATCGCCGGCGAAGCCCTCCACCAGCAGAGGCACATAAGCCAGGCGGTTGCTTTTGGCCAGCCCGTCATACACGGCGCGGAACTCGGCGCCGTAACGCGGGCCATAGTTGGGTGGCAGCGCCATGCCCACCAGCAGCACTTTGATCCTGCGCGCGCGCGCCAGGTCTATCATGCGCTGCAGGTTGCGCCGCATGTCCGCCATCGGCAGGCCGCGCAGGCCGTCGTTGGCGCCCAGTTCCAGCACCAGCACGTCGGGTTTGTGGCGGGACAGCGCGTCAGGCAGCCGGGACAGGCCGCCGGCGCTGGTTTCCCCGGATACGCTGGCGTTGACCACCTTGTGGCGCGGCGCCAGCTCGCGTCCAAGCAGGGAGACCCAGCCCTGATCCGGCGCCAGGCCGTAGCCGGCCGACAGGCTGTCGCCAAACACCAGCACGGTGGCGGCGAAGGCGGGCAACTGCCACAGCAGCAACAAGGGGAGCAGCATTTTGCAGACGATTGAACGCATGAACGATCCAGTGAAAAAGACGGCGGTGCTGGCCGCCAATGGTTTGGCCAAGCAGGTCCACTTCCGCGGCGATGTGCTGCACATCCTGCGCAGCGCCACGCTGACCTTGTATCCGGGCGAGAGCGTGGCCATCGTCGGCACATCGGGCTCCGGCAAATCCACGCTGCTGTCGCTGCTGGCTGGGCTGGACCATCCCAGCGACGGCGAGGTGGCCTTGTTCGGCAAGCCGCTGTCGCGGCTCAGCGAGGACGCGCGCGCGCTGCTCAGGCGCGACAAGGTGGGCTTCGTGTTCC
The DNA here is from genome assembly GCF_008275125.1 of Chromobacterium paludis. Classification (NCBI taxonomy): domain Bacteria; kingdom Pseudomonadati; phylum Pseudomonadota; class Betaproteobacteria; order Neisseriales; family Chromobacteriaceae; genus Chromobacterium; species Chromobacterium paludis. The sequence goes on along the minus strand of NZ_CP043473.1, from coordinate 2,798,179 downwards.
AGAACTTCCAGCTGATGCCGCAACTGACGGCGCTGGAAAACGTCATGCTGCCACTGGAGCTGGCCGGACGCAACGACGCGCGCGAGGCGGCGCGGCAGATGCTGGAGCGCGTGGGCCTGTCGGCCCGGCTGGGCCACTACCCGCGCCATCTGTCCGGCGGCGAGCAGCAGCGCGTGGCGCTGGCGCGGGCTTTCGTCATCCATCCGGGCTTGCTGTTCGCGGACGAGCCCACCGGCAATCTCGACCCTCAGACCGGGCGTCAGATCATAGACCTGCTGTTCCAGCTCAATGCCGAGCAGGGCACGGCGCTGGTGCTGGTGACGCACGATAACGAGCTGGCCAGCCGCTGCGACGCCATCTACCGGCTGGTGGACGGCAAGCTGAACGGAGCGCGCGCGGCATGACTTTGTTCGGACGCCTCGCCTTTGTCACCCGTTTCATTCGCCGCGAGCTGGCGGCCGGCGAACTGACCATACTCGGCCTGGCATTGCTGGTGGCAGTGGCGGCGATGAGCAGCGTGGCCTTCTTTTCCGACCGCGTCGAGAAGGCGTTGACCACCCAGGCCACCCAGTTGTTGGCGGGCGATCTGGTGCTCTCCTCGCTGGAACCGGCGCCGCAGGCCATACGCGACGAGGCGGCGCGGCGCGGCCTGAGCATGGCCGACAACATCACCTTCCCGTCCATGGTGTTTGCCGGCGGCCAGGCCGCGCTGGCCCAGTTCAAGGCCGTCAGCAATGCGTATCCTCTGCGTGGCGAAACTTCTGTGCGGCTGGCGGACGGCAGCGAGCAAAGCGGCCGGCTGCAGCCGGCTCCGGGCAGCGCCTGGGCCGACGCCAGGCTGATGAGCCGGCTCAAGCTGAGGCTGGGCGACGAAATCAACCTGGGCAATGCGCGGCTGAAGCTGGCCGGCGTCATCCTGCGCGAGCCGGACGGCAGCCTCGATGTGTATAACTTCATCCCGCGGCTGATGTTCAACCGCGCGGACCTGGCGGCCACCGGCCTGGTGCAGGAGGGCAGCCGCATCCGCTGGCGGCTGCTGTTCGCTGGCGAGGACAGACGAATTGCCGATTTCCGCAACTGGCTACGCCAGCATCGTCCCAAGGGCGCGCGGCTGGAGGATGTGGAGCAGATGCGGCCGGAAATCCGCACCGGGCTGGAGCGCGCGCGGCGCTTCCTGGGACTGACCGCCATGCTGACCGTGGCGCTGGCCGCCGCGGCCGTCGCGCTGGTGGTGCGGCGCTACCTGCAGCGCCACTGGCAGCAAGTGGCGGTGCTGCGCTGCCTGGGCCTGGGATCGGGCGAGGTGTGGAGCCTGTTTGTCAGCCTGTTCCTGTTGCTGGGCTTGCTGGCCGGCCTATTGGGCACCTTGGCCGGCTTTGGGGTGCAGCTGGGGCTGATGCGGCTGTTCAGCGGCTATGTCGGTGAAATCCTGCCCGATCCGGGCTGGCAGCCGTGGCTGATCGGTCCGGCGGCCGCCTTGTTGCTGCTGGCCGGCCTGGCCCTGCCCCCCTTGATGGCGGTGCGCCACGTCTCACCGGCCGCGGTGCTGCGCCAGGAGCTGCCGCCGACGCGGCAGGGCGTCATCGCGCCGCTGCTGGCGCTGGCCACCTTGCTGGGCTTGGCTTCGTGGCAGGTGGGCGAATGGACGCTGGCGGGCTGGCTGCTGCTGGGCATGCTCGGTTTTCTGGTCTTGGCCGGCGCGCTGGCGATGGGCCTGGTGCAGTTGATGCGCAAGCTGCCGCGCGGCGGCAAGGTGGGCTGGCGTTTCGGCATCGCCAATCTGGCGCGGCGGCGCTGGCTGGCGGTGTTGCAGATCGCCTCGTTGTCGGTGGGGCTGATGGCGCTGCTGACGCTGACCGTGGTGCGCGACGACTTGATCGGCGCCTGGCAGCGCAGCGTGCCGGCCGACGCGCCGAACAAGTTCGTCATCAATATCCAGGCCGATCAGCGCGATGCCTTCCGAGAGGCCTTCGCGGCGCAAGGGCGGTCCGTGCCGGATCTGGAGCCGATGACGCGGGCGCGCCTGATCGCCATCAATGAGCAGCCGGTTCGCCCCGCGGCCTACGACAACGAGCGCGCCAGGCGGCTGGCCGGGCGAGAATTCAATCTGTCCTGGCGCGCCGAGCTGCCGCCGGGCAACCGGGTGGTGGCCGGGCAGTGGTGGCCGGACGGCAAGCGGGTGAGGCCGCAGTTTTCCGTCGAGCGCGGCTTGGCCCAGACCCTGGGCATCCGGCTGGGCGACACCTTGGCCTTCGATCTGGCCGGCACCACTTACCGGGCCAAGGTGACCAGCCTGCGCGAGGTGCCGTGGGACAGTTTCCGCGTCAATTTCTTCGTCATCGGCACGCCGGGCCAATTCAGCCGCCAGCCCGCCAGCTGGATCACCAGCTTCCGGCTGGAGCCGGCCGACGAGTCCTTTGCCGATAGTCTGGTGCGGCAATTTCCCAATCTGACGGTGATAGACGTCGGCAGCATCCTGGCCGAAGTGCGCGCGATGGTGGACAAGCTCACTCGCGGCATCGAAGCCATGTTCCTGCTGGCGCTGGCGGCCGGCGTGCTGGTGCTGTGGGCCTCGCTGACCGCCACCCGCGACGAGAGGCTGGCCGATGTCGGACTGATGCGGGCATTGGGGGCCTCGCGCAAGCAGGTGCGCGCCGTGGTGCTGGCCGAGCTGGTATGGCTGGGCGCGGTATCCGGCTTGCTGGCGGCCTTGGGCGCGGCGGGCATAGGCGTGTTGGCGGCGGTGAAGCTGTTTTCGCTGCCGGTGCTGATCAATTGGTGGCTGCTGCCGCTGGGCATGGCGGCTGGCGTGTTGGTGGTGACGCTGGCGGGCTGGCCCCTGGTGGGCAAGGTGACGCGCACGCCGCCGCTGCTGGTGTTGCGAGCCATCGGATAAACGGATATTGCGTGAGCGGGAGGTGGGAGATGGATGAGATCGTGCTGGCCGCCATGGCCAAGTGGCCCAATGTGCCGGCGGTGTTTGGCTGGCTCAGGCTGGATGCGCGCGGGCAGTGGTGGATCAAGGAAGCCAGGCTGCAGCATGAAGGCATGGCGGAGTTTTTCAACCGCAACTTCAGCCGCGACGGACAGGGCCGCTGCTATGTGCAGAACGGCCCGCAGAAAGTCTATGTGACGCTGGACGCCGCCCCGCTGGTGGCGCGGCGCACGCCCAAGGGATGGAGCACCCTGCCTTACGACGACGACGTGTCGGCGCGCGCCGCCTGGATGACGCCGGACGGGGTGTTGCTGCTGGAGATCGGCGGCGAGCTGGCCGTGGTGGATGACCGCGACCTGCCCGCCTTGCTGGAGGAGGGGTTGGCGGGATGGGACGGCGACATGGCCTCATTGCCCGCCATGCTCAAGCTGGCCGAGTCCGCGTTGCCGCTTGCCTGTGACAGTTTGCCGGCGCTGCTTGCGCGCTACGGCATCGTCGCGCGGCCGAAATCATGAATTCAGATCAAACTTGCATTGAGTTTATGCCTAAAACTATGCTTTTCGGTTAAAGTGCTGAGCTTGTACTTCAATCACAATCCATAGCCATGAATAACCACGTTTGCATCGGCATCTTGCTGGCGCTTGGCCTAGGGGGCTGCGCCAGCGCGCGGCTCGATGTTCCCCGGGCGGTTAATTATGCTGCCTCCGATCAGCAAAAAGCCCGCGCCGCGCACCATTGGGATGTGTTGGCGCAGGACGTCGCATCCCGGATTCACGCCAAGCTGCAATCCAGCGGCCAGGATGGGCAGCAGGTGTACCTCGCGCCGCCGGCTTCGGCGGTGTTTGATCGCAGCTTTCATCAATTGCTGCTGACCCGGCTGCTGGAACAGGGCGTACGCCTGTCCACGGTACCGACCGCTGTGCAGTTGACCGTGGATACCCAGGTGATCCAGCATCGCAGCGATGTGAGCAATGGCATCCAGTTCCCCGTCACCACGCTGGCGGCAGGGGTGGCCGTGATCCGCGACCTCGCCTTGCATGGCACGCCGACCGGCGCGGCGCTGGCCGGCGTAGGGGCGGCGGTGGGCCTGGACGCGGGCAGACTGGCGCTCAATGGCGGAGCGGCCGGCGGCCCCACTCGGACCGAAGTCTTGGTGTCGACCTCGCTGGAGCGAGACCACGGCTATCTGGCGCGCACCAGCGACCTGTATTACATCGAACAGGCTGACAGCACCCTGTACGGCGCGGAAGAACCCTCCACCCGGATGAAAACCTGGAAGGTGGTGGGGCCATGAAGCGCATGATTTCCGCCGCCTGCCTGGCCGCCGCCTGCTTGCTGTCCGGCTGCGCCAGCAGCGGCTATGAGCCCGCCAGCAAGGTCAACGTGATCGAAACCAATTACCAGGCCGCCGATGCCTTGTTGAAGGGCGTGGCGCTGGCGCCGGGCAAGCCCATTCTGGTCGCCACGCTGGTCAATCTGGACGTGTTGACGGAGTCCTCCCGGCTGGGGCGCCTGTTTTCGGAACAGTTGATTTCCCGTTTGGCCAATCGCGGACTGACCGTCAAAGAGCTGAAGCTGCGCGATAACCTGTTCGTCAAGCAGGGCGAGGGCGAGCTGCTGCTCTCGCGCGAGATTGGCGAAATCAGCCGCGTTCACAACGCCCAGGCGGTGGTGGTGGGAACCTACGCCACTTCCGGCAGCACCTTGTATGTCAATCTCAAGCTGGTGCAGACCGAGGGCAACGTGATTCTGTCGGCTTACGACTACTCCCTGCCCATGGATGAAAATCTGCGCGGTTTGCTGCGCGGAGCCAGGGCGGCACAGGCTAACTGGTAAACAGCCAGACGGAAAAAAAGGCGCGTGAAGCGCCTTTTTTGCATGGGGAGCGGCTTAGCTGGCTTCCGCCCTCACGCTCACCAGCCGCTTGCGTCCCGCCTGCAGGCCCACGGCCAGCGCGGCGGCCGCGATCAGGCAAAACAACAGCGCCAAGGGCCAGGCTGCGTGGCTGTGGCCGCGGATCACGCCGACGGCGAAGGGCCCCAGCGAGGCCAGCATATAGCCTACGCCCTGGGCCATGCCGGACAGGTGGGCGGCGACGTGCGAGTCCGGCGAACGAAGCGCCAGCAGGCTCAGCGCCGTGCTGAACAGCCCGCCCTGGCCGAAGCCCAGCAGAGCCGCCCACAGGAGCAGGCTGTCGGTCGGCGCGTACAGCATGCCCAGCAGGCCGGAGATCACCAGCAGCAGCGTGCAAAGGATGGGCGGGCGTTGATCGCGGCAGCGATGCGCCAGCATGGGCACCAGCAGCGACGCCGGCACTTGCACCATGGTCGACAGCGACAGCATCCAGCCACCCTGCATGGCCGTGAGGCCGCGGTCCATCAGGATGGACGGCAGCCAGCCGAACACGATGTAGGCCAGCGACGATTGCAGCCCCATGAACAGCGTCACCTGCCAGGCCAGCGGGTCGCGCAGCAGGCCGCGCACTTGCCACTGCCCCTGCGCCGCGACATGGCGGGTATGCAATTGCGGCCACCACACGATCAGGGCCAACAGGGCGGGGGCAGCCCAGATCGCCAGGGCGGGCCGCCAGTCATGGCCGAAGGACTCCGCCGCCGGCACGGTCAGGCCGGCCGCCAGCGCCGCGCCCAGGCACAAGGCCATGGTATAGACGCCGGTCATCAGGCCGGCGCGGGCCGCGAAGTCGCGCTTGACGATGCCAGGCAGCAGCACGCCAGTCACGCCGATGGCGGCGCCGGCCAGCGCCGAGCCGGCATAGAGGCCGAACAGGCCGAGCTGGGTGCGCAGCACGGTGCCGATGGCGAGCGCGACCAGCACGGCGGCGATGGTTTTCTCGCTGCCCAGGCGGCGCGCCAACCGCGGCGCCAAGGGGCCGAACAGCCCTAAGCAGGCGACGGGCAGGGTGGTCAGCAGGCCGGCTTGGGCCGGCGTCAGGCCGACGTCGGCGCTGACCATGCCCAGCAGCGGCGCCAGGCTGGACAGCGCGGGGCGCAGGTTAAGGCCCACCATTACCAGGCCCAGCAGCAAGATCAGCAGGCGGTTGCGTCCGGGCGCCAGCGTGGCGGCGGGGCTATCGTCGTCTATCAGCAGTTCGTCGGCCAGGGGCGTGGGCGGGTTCGCAGGGTTGGGCATGGCAGTTCCTTATTGTTGTTGGTCCAGCAAGCGGTCCAGTTCGGCCAGCAGCGGCCGGGTGATGGCGGCGGCGGCCTGGCCGGCCCGCTCTGGCTGGCGGTCATGTATGGCTTGGCAGATGGCGGCGTGCGCGGCCACATCGGGGTCGGGCAGCGCCTCGTCGCGGATGGAGCGTTGCACGCTAAGGCGCACCGCGTCGGAAAAATAGCGGTACAGGCCCGCCAAGGCCTGGTTGCCGCAGGCGTCGGCGATGGCGAGGTGGAAGTCGAGGTCGCGCGCGGCATAGTCCTCCGGCGTGTCGCCCGCGCGCGGGTGCAGCTGCGCCAGCGCGGTAGCGATGCGCGCCCGCTCGGCTTCGGTGGCGCGTTCCGCCGCCAGCCGCGCCGCGCTTTCTTCCAGCAGGCAGCGCACTTCCAGGTGTTCGCGCAAGCTGGCGCGGCTGATCGCGCGCATGGCCTCGCCGGGATTGGCCGCCGCGCGGACATAGGTGCCGTCGCCCTGGCGCACTTCCAACAGGCCGGCATACAGCAGCACGCGCACGGCTTCGCGCACGGTGTTGCGGCTGATGCCAAGCTGCTCGGCCAGCTCCGGTTCGGTGGGGATGCGGCTGCCCACCGGCCAGTGGCCGGAAGCGATCTGCGCCCCCAGATTGTCCAGGGCAATATCCACCAGCGAGCGTTTAGCGGAGGCGGGGATCATGGTCACTCTCCAAAACATCCAATCATCCGATGAATTTTAACGCACCAAGGGGAAACAGGAAAGCGCGGGATCAGGCGGTGGCGGAGAAGCTGCCGTTGGACGGCAGACCCAGGCCTTGGCCGACCAGCAGCGAATCAATCGCGTATGGCGCGCCTATCGAGTACACCAGCGCGTACATCGCCAAGCCGCTGATTTGCTGCGCCGACAGCAGGGAATTGCTGGAGGGATAGCTGAGCAGGTTCTGCAGATTGTAGGGGAAAGTACTGGGCGTGGACGGGCTGTGGATCACCAATTGCCGATTGCGCTGCTGGGCCTGCAAGGCGTTCATTTCATTGACCAGCGAGCCGTCGCCATAGGAGGAGAAGCTGTTGGCCAGCGTGTTCAGGGTTTGCGCGGCGGTGTACAGCAGGTTGGCGGCGCCGCTGGAGTCGCTGTTGTAGGCCGCCTGCAGCGTGCTGACATTCAGGTTCAGCGTGCCGCCCAGGCCGTATTGCGATGGGCTTTGATAGAGCAGGCCCAATTGGCTCAGCGTGGTCAGCAGCGAGCTGCCGTTGCTGTAAGCGGCCTGCGCCTGCGTGTTCAGCAGCTGCGGCAGCTGGGCGGCGATGGGGTCGTTGCGGGAGCTCACCTGATTGCCGAGCAGGCTGTTGATGCTGCCCTGAGCGGTGTTGAAGGCGTTGGCCAGGGATTGGGCATTGCTGTTGAGCGAGCCGAAGTCGACATTGACGGTGATGTTGCTGCTGCCGGTGGCCAGCAGGTTGGCCGACACGCCGCTGCCCAGCTGTATGCCCAAGTTGCTGGCGCTGGAGCCGGAGGCGCCGTTGATGGTGTAGCTGGCGTTTTGCGCGGCCTGCGTCTGCGTCAAGTTCTGGCCGCTGTTCACGGCCTGGGTCTGGTCGAAGGCCAGCCGGGACAGGCCGTTCTGGTCGGTGTTGTTGCCGTCGTTGTCGCTGACGGTGATCTGAAAATTGTTGCTGGCCCCGGTGCTGGCCTGGCTGATCTGCAACTGATAGTTGCCGGAGGCGTTTTGCACCACATTGGCCACCACGCCGGCGCCGGCGCCGTTGATCGAACTGGCGATGCTGGACAAGGTGCCATTGCTGATGTTGATGGTCACCGGCGAGCCGCTGGCGGTGAAGCTGGTGGCCGAGGTGGGGCTGCTGTAGGCGTAGCTGCCGGTGGTGATGGTCAGGCTGCCGCTGCCCACCACGGTCGTGCCGCTGTCGGACAGCGAGAAGGCCGATGTGGCGCTCTGCGCTTGCGCCAGCTGCGAGATGTTCAGCAGGTAGCTGGCGCTTTGCGCGCCGGCGGACGAGGAGACGCTGGCGACGGACGGATTGCTGCTGCTGGAACTGGTGTTGTTGAAGCGGCTGTAGGGGGCATAAATCTGCTGCAGGCTGCTTTGGAAGGTGTTGAGGATGGACATCAACTGGCCCAGCGTGGACAGTTCCACCTGTATTGGGTCCGGCGCGCTGCTGGAGGCGCTGCCGCTCGCGCCGCTGCTGGAGCCCAGCAGCAGGCCGCTCGACAATAAACCGCTCAAGTTCGGCAGCAAGCTGTCGAAAGACGAGAGAGGAGAGTTGTATCCGGATAGGGAATTCATCGCAATGTTTGCCGGCCGTACCTTGTTCCAGTGTAGACCATGGAGGGCAAGTCATTGGCCGTATTGCGTATTTTCCTAAAGCCGGCGCGGCAAACAAAAACGGCATGGCGAGCGCCATGCCGTTTGTCGTTTTGGAGCAGGAGGCTTACTTGCCCATCGCGTCTTTCACGCACTTCTTGGTGAAGCTCTGCTTGGCGGCGCCGGCCAGTTTCTTTTGGCCGGCCTTGGCGTCGCAGCTGGCCTGGGCGGCCGCGGCGTCTTTCTCGCACTTCTTCAGGAAGCTTTGCTTGGCGGCGCCGGCCAGCTTTTTATCGGCGGCCTTGGCGTCACAGGCGGCGTCGGCCAGGGCCAGATTGGCGCTGAACAGGGCGAGAACGGCGAGTAGCAGGGTCTTGCGCATAATTGTCATCTCCGGTTTGTAAAAGGCCGCATGGCGCGGCGGAAGTTATTGTTCAGCATGTTTTTGCCTGGCGTCCAGCCAGTAGACCAGAGACAGGGCGGCCAACGCGAACAGCAGCAGCAGCAGGGCCAGCTGATGGGCCGAGGCGTAGTCCGCCTGCTCCACCTGATTGTACAGCGAGATTGATATCACTCTGGTTACGCCGTCGATATTGCCGCCTATCATCAGCACCACGCCGAATTCGCCCACGGTATGGGCAAAACCCAGGCAGGCCGCGCTGAGCACGCCGCTGCGGCAGGACGGCAGGATGATGTGGCGCATGCGTTGCCAGGGGCCGGCGCCCAGCAGCTTGGCGCTTTCCAGCTCTTCCTGGCGCACGGCGCGGAAACTCGCCAGCAACGGTTGCAGCACGAAAGGCAAGGAATAGAGCACCGAGGCCACAACCAGTCCCTGGAAGGTGAATGCCAAGCCCGGCAGCCCCAGCTGCGTGGTCAGCCAGCCTATGGGGCCGTGCGGGCCGAAGGCCAGCAGCAAGTAAAAACCCAGCACGGTGGGGGGCAGCACCAGCGGCAACATGGCCACCGCTTCCGCCAGCGGCCGCAGTCTTGAGCGGCCGCGCGCCAGCCACCAGGCGAAGGGGATGCACAAGCCCAGCAGCAGCATGGTGCTGATGCCGGCGAGGCGCAGGGTCAGCGCGATGGCGCTCCAGTCCTGGCTGCTCACGGCTTGAAGCGGTAGCCGGCTTGAGCCATCAGCGCGCGCGCGGTGTCTCCCTTCAGAAACGCCATCAGCGCGTTGGCGGCAGGCGTGGCCTGGATCTGCAGCGCGTCTTGGCGGATGGGCTGATGCATTTTTTCCGGCACCAGCCAGTAATGGTCATGGATGCCTTGTTCCCGCAGCTGGGAATAGGCGACGAAGGCGAAATCCGCGCCGCCCACCTCGGCGAACTGCATGGTCTGGCTGATATTGTCGCCCGTGAGCAATTTGGGCTTGACCGCGGCTTCCAGCTTCAGGGCGGCCAGCGTTTCCATGGCGGCGCGGCCATAGGGCGCGGTGGCGGGATTGGCCACGGCCAGCTTGTTGAAGCGGCCGCTGCGCAGGACGGCTTCGCCGGCGTCGGCGCGCTGCTTGCTCCACAGCGCCAGTTGGCCGTAGGCATAGGTGAACTGGCTGGATGGCAGGCCGACGCCGGCCTTGAGCAGCTCGGCGGGGCGTTCGTCGTCGGCGGACAGGAAAACCTCGAACGGCGCGCCCTGGCGTATCTGCGCCGCCAGCTTGCCGGAGGAGCCGGCGCTGGCCTTGATGTCGTGGCCGCTGGCGGCTTTGAAGGCCGCGGCGATCTTGTCCAGCGTCTGCTGGAAATTGCTGGCCACCGCGACGTGGACGGTGTCGGCCAAGGCCAAGGGAGCGGCGAACAGGCAAAGCAAGGCAAGGCGCAGTTTAGGCATGCGGGGTGTCTCTCATCGGACAGGCGAACCGGCCGTCATTATGCGGCCAATTCCGCTGGGCTAGCCAGCGTTCAGCGCGCATTCGCCGGTTTGCAGCAACTGTTGCCAATCGCAGCACAGCAGGGAGGACCAGGCATCGGATGGCGACGGCTGGGGCAGCGCGCGCGCGGCCAGCAGATTGACCGCGCCGCCCAACAGGTGGTCATGCGACGCGTCGGTCAACTGCACTACGCTGGCCACTTGCTCCAGATAGGGCGCGATGCCGCGCAGCAGCGGCGAGCGGCTGTCATCGGCATGGCCGGGGCGCAGGAAGGGCGGAGGCGCGTGGACGTCGCCCAGATAGCTGCGCAGCGCCAGGCGCATGCGCATGACGCCAGCTCCTGGCTCTTGCGCCAGCGGCAGGGAGGGAAGCCAGGCGTGCAGCAGCGTCTGCAGCCTCAGGTTGAGGCTGTTGCCCAACGCCGTGGCGGCCAGTTGCCAGCGGCTGTCGGCATCCTGATCCAGCAGCCACACCGGCTCCAGCAGCAAGGCCCGGTATTCCGCCATGCGGTCCGCCGTTTCGCTGCAAATAAACTGTCGATTGTCGCGGCCCTGTTGGAACGGCAGCCTTGGCTCGCCTTCCGGACTGCCGCGCGGCCGGCTGACCCGGCATAACTCGTTCCAGGCGACCAGCGCGCATCCTAGATTGAAGAAAGGTTTCATATTGCGCCGTGCTCGCATGATTTGTGCTTGCCGGTCGAAGGCCGACGCGGCATGGCCTGCCCATGGGCAGGCTCTCACGCTGGAAAATAGGCAAAAATGCGAAAAACGCTGTTGATATGGAACAAACTATGGGAATTTGGCCGCGCGGTTCCTGTCATGTCGGACAGGCCGGCTTGCTGGTATGATTCCGCCTTTGCCGCCCGGGCGGCGGTGTGATCGAATGACTGCAATGAAAAGACTAACCGGCATCCTGTTGTTGCTCCTGCTGTGCGCGGCCGCTTGGCTGGGCTGGGCCGTGCTGATGCCCGTGTCCTTGCCCGATGCCGGCTACAAGCTGCTGGTGGGGCCGAACCGGACCATGAAGCAGATTGCCCGTTCGCTGGAGCAGGATGGCGCCATCCGCAGCCAGCAGGTGCTGGTGGCGCTGGCCAGGCTGTCCGGCACCGACCGCAAGATCAAGGCCGGCCTCTATCGTTTCCAGGGGCCGCAATCGCTGCTGGATGTCTTGCTGCGGCTCAAGGAAGGGCAGCCGGACGAGGCCAGCCTGACCACGATCGAGGGCTGGACCTTTCGCCAGTTCCGCCAGGCGGTCAACCGCAGTCCGGATCTGAGCCATGACGCGAAGCATCTCAGCGACGCCGATCTGATGCGCGACCTGGGCATGCCCGGCGCCAGCCCCGAGGGCCTGTTCTTCCCCAGCACCTATCTGTTCACGCCGGGCGCGTCGGACATGGACCTGTACCGCTTGGCCTTCCAGAAGATGCAGCAGCAGCTGGCGGCTGCCTGGGCGGCGCGCAAGCCGGGCTTGCCTTATCGCACCCCTTACGAGCTGTTGACCATGGCCAGCCTGGTGGAAAAGGAAACCGCCCGCGAGGCGGACCGCCCCATGGTGGCGTCGGTTTTCGTCAACCGTCTGAAACTGGGCATGCGCTTGCAGACCGATCCCTCGGTGATCTACGGCATGGGCGACAGCTACCAGGGCACTATCGGCAAGGCGGACCTGCGCCGCGACACGCCTTACAATACCTATACCCGCGCCGGCCTCACGCCGACGCCCATCGCCTTGCCGGGCAAGGCCGCGCTGTATGCCGCGGCCCAGCCCGCGGAATCCACCGCGCTGTATTTCGTCGCCCGCGGCGACGGCAGCTCGCAGTTTTCCAGCACCCTGGACGAGCACAACCAGGCAGTGCGCAAATATATTTTGAAGAAAGGCCCGTAATGAGCAGTGCGCAGCAGGCCCCGCGAGGCCGTTTCATCACGCTGGAAGGCATAGACGGCGCCGGCAAGAGCACCCACCTTGCCTTCATCCACGATTGGCTGAGCCGCCATGACGTTGATGCGGTGTTCACGCGCGAACCGGGCGGCACCCCGCTGGGCGAACAGGTGCGCGCGCTGCTGCTGGCGCCGCAGACGCAGGTCTCGCTCGACGCGGAGACGCTGCTGGCCTTCGCCTCCCGCCAGCAGCATATTGCCGACGTGATCGAGCCGGCCTTGAGCCAAGGCCGCTGGCTGGTGTCCGACCGTTTCACCGACTCCACCTACGCCTTCCAGGGCGGCGGCCGCGGCGTGCCGTTCGAGCGCATCCGCGCGCTGGAAGACTGGGTGCAGCGCGGCCTGCAGCCCGACTTGACCCTGCTGTTCGATCTGCCGCTGGAAGTGGCGGCAGGCCGGATGTCCGGCACCCGCCAGCTCGATCGTTTCGAACAAGAGGCGGCCGACTTCCACCAGCGCGTGCGCGAGGCCTATCTCAAGCGCGCGGCGGCGGAACCCGGCCGCTTCGCCGTGTTGGACGCCAGCCGCGGCATCGCCGACATTCAGGTCGATATCGCCGGCCATCTGCAGACTCTGCTGGAGCGCGGCTGATGCTGTATCCGTGGCAGGGCGAGGATTGGCGGCGGCTGAACGCCGAACGCGAACGCATGCCCGGCGCCTGGTTGCTGACCGGCGGCGCCGGCATAGGCAAGCTCGCTTTCGCCGAGCACTTGGCGCAGTCGCTGCTGTGCGAGAACCCTCAGGCCGGCCATCAGCCCTGCGGCCAATGCCAGGGATGCCGCTGGTTCCTCAGCGGCACCCATCCGGATTTTCGCCGCCTGTCGCCGTACTCGGACGAAGACGAGGAGGGCAAGGAGGCCAAGCCCACGCGCAAGCTGCCGCAGATCAAGATCGAGGCGGTGCGCGACGTCATAGACTTCGCCCACCTGACCGCCCATCGCGCCGGCCAGCGCGTGATCCTGCTGGAGCCGGCGGAGAGCCTGAATCTGGCGGCCGCCAATGCCTTGCTCAAAATCCTGGAGGAACCGCCGGCCTCCGTGCTGTTCCTGCTGGTATCGCACGCGCCTCAGCGCCTGCTGCCCACGATACTCAGCCGCTGCCGCCGCTTCGCGCTGACGCGGCCGGCGGAGGCCGTCGCGCGGGACTGGCTGCGCGAGCAGGGCATCGCCAATGCCGAGGTCGAGCTGGCCCATAACGGCGGCGCGCCCTTGTTCGATCATGACCCGGAACAGGCGGCGCTGCGCGCCCAGTTCATCCGCAGCCTGGGGCAACCCAGCTTTGCCGGCATGCTGCAAATGGCCGAGCTGGTGGACAAAAACAAGCAGCTGTCGCTGCAGCCGCCGCTGTCCTGGCTGCAGAAGTGGCTGCATGACCTGGCCGCGCTATGCCTGGCTGGCCGGCTCCGCTATTATCCGGACCAGGAGGCGGCGTTGGCGGCGCTGGCGGCGCGCTGCGACATGCGGCAACTGATGGCCTGCCAACAGGCACTGACCGCGCTGGCGCCGTTTGCGGAGCACACGCTGAACATTCGCCTGCAACTGGAGTCCGTGCTGATGGATTATCTGAAGATTTTCGCTGGCGCCAAGGCCGGCTCATGATGGAGAGGGCAAGCCCAGTATGGAAGCCGCCAACAGGCCGGATCTGACCAACCCCAATCGCCCGGGCGTGCTGTCGCTGCACATCAAGGAGCGCAGCGCGCTGTTTGCCGCTTACATGCCGTTTCTGCGCAACGGCGGCATTTTCATACCCACCAATAAGGAAATGCAGCTGGGCGAGGAGGTTTTCCTGCTGCTGACCCTGATGGACGATCCGCAGCGCATCGCGGTTCAGGCCAAGGTGGTGTGGATCACCCCGGCTGGCGCCAATAACAGCCGCGTGCAGGGCGTGGGCGTGGAGTTTGTCGCCGGCGACGCCGGCAAGCAGGCCAAGGACAAGATAGAAACCATGCTGGGCGGCGTGCTCAACTCCAGCCGGCCCACCCACACCATGTAGCGGCGCGGGATGGCGCCCCGGCGGCATGGTATGCTGTAGGCTGTTAGACAGACTCTTCATTCGCCATGCTGATCGACTCCCACTGCCATATCAACTTCCCCGATTTGTCCGAGCGCCTGCCGGAGGTGCTGGCCAATATGCGCCAGAACCAAGTAACGCATGCGCTGGTGATAGGCGTGAGCCGGCCCAAATACCCGCAGGTGCTGGCGCTGGCCGAAGCCCATCCGCATCTTTACGCGACGGTGGGTGTGCATCCGGACGACCCGGAGGCTGAAGAGTACAGCGAGGACGAGCTGGTGGCGCTGGCCGCGCATCCGCGCGTGGTGGGCATAGGCGAGACCGGCCTCGACTACCACTGGTGCAAGGGCGATCTGGCCTGGCAGCATGAACGCTTCCGCACCCATATCCGCGCCGCCAAGCGCGTTGGCCTGCCGCTGGTGATCCACACTCGGGAATCGGCCGCCGACACCATACGCATCATGCAGGAAGAGCGCGCCGAACAATGCGGCGGCGTGATGCATTGCTTCACCGAAACCTGGGAAGTGGCGGAGGCCGCGCTGGCGCTGGGCTTCTACATCTCCTTCTCCGGCGTGGTGACCTTCAAGAACGCCAAGCAGGTGCAGGAAGTGGCGCAGAAAGTGCCGCTGGAGCGGATGCTGATCGAGACCGACTCGCCGTATCTGGCGCCGGTGCCGCATCGCGGCAAGCTGAACGAGCCCGCCTATGTGCGCCATGTGGCCGCGTTCATCGCCGAGCTGCGCGGCATCACCTTCGACGAGGTGGCGCAGGCCACCACCGACAACTTCTTCCGCCTGTTCGCCAAGGCGGCGCGCTGAACGGAGGCCGCCATGCGCCCACTCGCCCTGTTCCTCAGCCTCATGCTGGCCATGCCGGCTTGGGCCAGCTGCGTGCAGCTGGGCGGACGCAGCTTTTGCGCGCCGCCGGGCGGCTCGGCCGTGCTGCACCAGGGGCAGGCCTATTGCGGCGCGGGCGCGTGCACGGCCGATGCTTTCGGCAATCTGTTCTGCTCGCCGTTTCCGGGCGGCGACGTGATCCGCGCCAACGGCTCTTTCTACGCCGGCCCAGGCTTCTGCCTATTGGGGCCGGACGGCAGCGCGCATTGCGCCGGCATGCCTGGCGGCCAGTGCGTCATCGAAGCCGGCGGCGAGGTCAAATGCCCCGGCGGCTCGGTCGCCGTGCCGGCAGTGCGGCCGCCGCTATGTCAATGAACCATCAAGGGACAGCGTGGACAAGTTAGACGTCACCATCCTGGGCTGCGGCTCCAGCTCCGGCACCCCGGCAATAGGCTGCCGCTGTGAAACCTGCGTTTCCGCCGATCCGCGCAATAAACGCACCCGCGCCAGCGCCTATGTGCGCGTGGGCGGGGTGGGTTTTCTGATCGATACCGGGCCGGATCTGCGCCTGCAGGCGCTCAGGGAGGGGGTGGAGCAAGTGGACGCGGTGCTATATACCCATCCGCACGCCGACCACCTGAACGGCATTGATGATCTGCGCGCCTTCTGCTACCTGAAAAAAGGCCCGATCTCCCTGTACGGCAACGAGTTCACCATAGCCAATATCCGCGAGCGCTTTGGCTATGCGCTGCAGCCGCCGTCCAGGATGTGGGACAAGCCCGTGCTGTTGCCGGAGATGGTCAGCGGGCCGTTCGCGCATCAGGGCGTGATGCTGACGCCCATCCCGCTGCTGCACGGCAGCTGGCCCTGCCTGGGCTGGCGCATCGGCGACATGGCCTGGCTTACCGACCTGTCGCACATTCCGGATAGCAGCCTGCCGCTGCTGGAGGGGCTGGAGCTGCTGTTCCTGGATTGCCTGAACAGCGATCCCTATCCCTCCCACCTGTGCGTGGCGCAGTCATGGGAATGGGCGGCCCGCATCGGCGCCCGCCGCACCGTGCTGATCCACATGACGCACAAGCTGGAGTACCAGGCGCTTAGCGCGCAGTGCCCGCCCGGCGTGGAGGTGGGCTTCGATGGCTGGCGGAGCGAGATGGCGATGAGATGATGGGCATCATGTTTAAAAAAATCATGATTATCAATGGCTTGTTCTAATCACTTTTTCAGTGGAATTTTCTGGTCCAGCACCGCCACGGCGGTGATGGCATTGTCCGGGCTGCCGTCCACCAGCTTGTCAGAGTAGGTGAGGTAGGTCAGCACATTGCGCTTGGCGTCCACGATGCGCACCACGCGCACATGCTTGAACACGAAGGATGCGCCTTCCTTGAATACCTGCTCCTGCTTGGGCAGCGGCCCATCGAAGCGGATGGGCCCCACCTGGCGGCAGGCGACGGAGAAGCGCGACGGGTCCTTGGCCAGGCCCAGCGCGCCGGAGTAGCCGCCCGTGCGTGCGCGCGAGACATAGCAGGCCACGCCTTGCACCGATGGATCGTCAAAGGCCTCGACGATGACCTTGTCGTTGGGGCTGAGCAGCTTGAAGGTGGTGGATACCTCGCCCACCTCCTCGGCGCGGGCGAGGCTGGCGAGGCCCAGCAGGGCGAATAACAGCGCGATTCTTTTCATTAATCATGTCTCCGGTGAGGCCGTCGCGGTGGCGATGCCGCAAGCATTGTAGGCAAGCGCGCCGCCTGGCTCAATCGGCGGCCTGCCGTTCCCTGAACGCCGCCATCTCATCGGCGACGAAATATTCGATCATGGTGCGGTAAACGGCTGCGGTCAGCGCGGCGTCCGCGCCCAGCTCGCCTGCCAGCCGCTCTACGCGGCGCATCACCTGATCGACGCGCTTGCCGCCCTCCACCTCGTCCCGGCTTTGCTTGAACGCCGCGGCCTGGCGCACGTAGATGCCGCGCTCGGCGATCAGCGCCACCAGGGCGCGGTCCAGCCGGTCGATCTGCTCGCGCACTTCGTCCAGGCTCTGGCATTGATAAATGTGTTCCATCGCGGCTTGCCTCTCAGTAGTAGTTGAGGCCCATGGCCGCCTTGACTTCGGCCAGGGTGCGCGCTGCCACGTCGCGGGCGCGGCGGGTGCCGGCCTTCAGCATCTCCAGCACGGCGGCCGGATCTTGGGCGTAATGCTCGCGGCGGGCGCGTATCGGCGCCAGCATTTCCTGCAGGCAGTCTTCCAGATGCTTCTTGATGACGGTGTCGCCCAGGCCGCCGCGCTGGTAATGGGCTTTCAGCTCCGCCACCAAGGCCTGGTCCGGGTGGAAGACGTCCAGATAGGTGAAGACCACATTGCCTTCCACTTGGCCGGGATCGGACACGCGCAGGTGATTCGGGTCGGTGTACATCATCTTCACCGCCTGGCGGATGTCATCGGGGCTGGCGGACAGGGTGATGGTGTTGCCCAGCGACTTGGACATCTTGGCCTTGCCGTCTATGCCGGGCAGGCGCGAACCGACTTCCGGCACCACCGCCTTGGCTTCCACCAATACCGGCAGGTCCACGCTGGCGTTGAAGCGGCGCACGATCTCGTTGGTCTGCTCGATCATGGGAATCTGGTCTTCGCCCACCGGCACGATGGTGGCCTTGAAGGCGGTGATGTCGGCCGCCTGGGCGGCCGGATAGGTCAGGAAGCCGGCGGGGATGTCGCGTTCGTAGCCGCGCTGCTTGATTTCGTCCTTGATGGTGGGATTGCGCTCCAGCCGCGACACCGTCACCAGGTTCAAGTAGTACGAGGCCAGCTCGGTCAGTTCCGGCACCAGGCTCTGGATGAAGATGGTGCTCTTGGCCGGGTCGATGCCGACGGCCAGATAATCCAGCGCCACCTGCAGCACGTTGTCGCGTACTTTCAGGTAGTTGCCCATATTGTCGGTCAGCGCCTGGGCGTCGGCCAGCAGCAGGAATTGCGCGCAGCGGTCCTGCAGGATGACGCGGTTGCGCAGCGAGCCGACGTAGTGGCCCAGGTGCAATTGGCCGGTGGTGCGATCGCCGGTGAGGATGATGTCTTGGCTGCTGATGGTGTCCAGATTCATGCCGTTCTCCATGGGGTTTGGAGGAGGAGGCCGGCAGGCGGACTGGGAGGAGAGGCTAAAAAACAAACCCGGTGCGCCTTGTCGGCAGCCTCCGGGTTTTTTGCGTGCGCGTTCGCCGGTGCCGCCTAGGAGAGGCGCCACCACCAAAATCGGATTGCGAATGCGGGTGCGGTATTCATGACTTCATCAAAACACGGCGCAAGGCGCGGCGTCAAGCCTCGGTTTGCAGCAGCGTGCCTATGGTCGGACGGCTTGAGGCGTAGGCGCGCGTGGCGGAGCGGGCTTGCGCTTGGCGGGAGGGCCGTTCCTGACGCATGCCTAAGGTGGCGGGCAGGGCGAAGGCGGCAGCCAGGGCCGAGGCCTGGGATGGCGCGGCGTGCAGCGGATGCTGTTGGGCGGCGCGGTGCAGCATGTCGGCGAACTCGCGTTGCGGATTGGCGTCGCTTCCCCCGCTGGACTGCACGCCGGACAGCTGTTGCGGCAGGGGCCGTATCAGCTGTATCGGTGGCAGATTGAAGTCGGGGATGTTCATGACGGTTCTCGAAATCTGGGGCTGCCAGTTTGAGAGCGGATAATTGCTTTTGTTCTTTGATTTGCAGGAAATTTACATAAAAACAGTAAGATATGAGTTTTGTTAAATTGCATGAAGCCATGGCGCGGCTTGATCCAGCGGCGGTTTGCCGCGACCATGGCGGTTTTGCGCGGGAGGCGATAGATGAAATCAAAACAGATGGCCGCAGGCGGCTTGGTCTATTCCACCGAACATGGCCGCATGTGCCCATCCTGCCGACAGCCAGTGTCGCAATGCGAGTGCGGCAAGCCGGCGGCGCCGACCGGCGACGGCATCGCCCGCGTTTCGCGCGAGAGCAAGGGCCGCGGCGGCAAGACGGTGACGGTGGTGAAAGGCGTGCCATTGGCCGGAGAGGACTTGGCCAAGCTGGGCAAGCAACTGCGCGCGCGCTGCGGCAGCGGCGGCACGCTCAAGGATGGCGTGCTGGAAATACAGGGCGACCACGTGGAGACCGTGGTCGCCGAGTTGGTTAAGCTGGGATTCAAGACCAAGCGGGCAGGGGGCTAGTGGCGCTTGGGACTTGTTCACTATTGAATCCGCTGCGCGGATCGCCGTTTTCATTGCCGGGCTGCCGGCGGCAGGGAGGGGATATTGGCTTGGCCAAATATCCCCTCCACCCCTAAACGCCACCCTGCAAGCCTGGCCTGCAGGCTTCCCTCCGGTTCCCGTCAGGCGCCGAGGCGCGGCTGAACTCTCTGCGTGCGCATCTCTCGCAGGGCGAGGCGAAGCCTCGCACGTAGAGATTTCGCTCAACGGTGCGCGCTAACGTCGCGGGACTCAAACATGCAGCCGCTTAAGACCTCGGGCCTGACACCCGGCGGCAGGCTTGGAGCGATGTAGGTGCATCGAAAACGTGTTTGTTTTTCACGCGCCAGGCCTAAAAGCCAAAGATCATGAACACGTTCTTAGAACTTCCTGCCCAGCGCCGCCTTGTGCATGATGGTGGAGGCGATTTCCTCGATGGATTTGTGGGTGGTGCTGATGAAGGGCACGCCGTGGTGGCGGAACATCGACTCCGCTTCGTTCACTTCGCGCCGGCAGTTGTCCATGCTGGCGTATTTGGAGTCCGGGCGGCGCTCGGAGCGGATGTGGTGCAGGCGGTTCGGATCAATGGTGAGGCCGAACATCTTGTCCTTGAACGGCAGCAGGATCTTGGGCAGGGTGGGGCTGTCCAGGTCTTCCGGCGTCAGCGGGTAGTTGGCGGCGCGGATGCCGTACTGCAGCGCCAGATACAGGCAGGTGGGCGTCTTGCCGGAACGCGACACGCCGATCAGGATCACGTCGGCCTCGTCCAGATCCTTCAATTTGACGCCGTCGTCGTGGTTCAGCGAGAAGTTCACCGCCTCGATGCGGTGATCGTATTTCTCCTCGTTGACCATGCCGTGAGCCTTGCCCACGCTCAGCGAGGCCTTGCGGCCCAGCTCCAGTTCCAGATGGCCGATGAAGGCTTCGAAGAAGTCGATCAAGACGATGTTGTCCAGCCGCAGCGCCTCGCGCACTTCTGGATTGATGATGCTGGTGAACACCAGGGGGCGCAGGTGGTCGCGCTCGGCTACTTCGCTGATGCGCTGCGCCAGGACCCGCGCTTTTTCCACGGTGTCGACGAAAGGGACGGTCTCGCGCTTGAAGTCCATGCTGTCGAACTGCGTCAGCAGCGTGTGGCCCAGCGATTCGGCGGTGATGCCGGTGCGGTCGGAGATGAAAAAAGCTGAACGATGATGGGGCATGGCGGACCTTGCTCGCAGTGGGTTTGTCTGGGCAAAGTGTATACCGGAGCGGGCTGGCGCGGTATGGGCTGGAAACGATTCCTTTTCTTCATGTAATCACAACATTACATGACATTTTCTTGGTTTTTCCTGTCTCATCGCGGGCAAGTGGTTGATTATTTTGTGTTTGGAAATTTCGCTGTCGCAAAAAATCTTGTGCGCTGCAAAAGTTGCTACGCAAACGGCACGTAATTCGGCTAGAATGCGGCCCATCGTCCCAATCCCAACACAGGAAGTGAAGTGATGGCAGACAACTACGTCATCTGGTTCGAGAAGCTGCGTATGACCGACGTGGAAGAGGTAGGCGGCAAGAACGCCTCCCTTGGTGAAATGATCAGTCAGCTGGCGGGTTCCGGCGTTCGTGTTCCCGGCGGCTTTGCCACCACCGCCCAGGCGTACCGGGATTTCCTGCAGCACAATGGCCTGGCCGACAAGATCAATGCCGCGCTGGCCAAGCTCGATATCGACGACGTCAGCGAACTGGCCCGCGTGGGCAAGGAAATCCGCCAGTGGATCATCGACACCCCGTTCCCGGCCAAGCTTGATGCGGACATCAAGGAAGCCTGGGACAAAATGGTGGGCGATGCCGGCGGCGCCGACATTTCCGTCGCAGTCCGTTCTTCCGCCACCGCGGAAGACCTCCCCGATGCCTCGTTCGCAGGCCAGCAAGAAACCTTCCTGAATATCCGCGGCCTTGACAATGTCAAGGATGCGATGAAGCACGTTTTCGCCTCCCTCTACAACGACCGCGCCATTTCCTACCGCGTGCACAAGGGCTTCGCCCACGACGTGGTGGCCTTGTCCGCCGGCGTGCAGCGCATGGTGCGTTCCGACGAGGGCGCGGCCGGCGTGATGTTCACCATCGACACCGAATCCGGCTTTGAAGACGTGGTGTTCATCACCGCTTCTTACGGCCTGGGCGAGACCGTGGTGCAGGGCGCCGTGAACCCGGACGAGTTCTATGTGCACAAGCCGACGCTGAAGGCCGGCCGCCCCGCCATCCTGCGCAAGACCATGGGCTCCAAGCTGATCAAGATGGAGTTCACCGACGCCTCGCAAGCCGGCCGTTCGGTTAAAACCGTGGATGTGACGCCGGAGCTGCGCAAGCAATTCTCGATCACCGACGCCGAAGTGGCCGAACTGGCCCAGTACGCGCTGATCATCGAAAAACACTACGGCCGCCCGATGGACATCGAGTGGGGCCGCGACGGCCTG
Organism: Chromobacterium paludis; assembly: GCF_008275125.1. Lineage (NCBI taxonomy): Bacteria > Pseudomonadati > Pseudomonadota > Betaproteobacteria > Neisseriales > Chromobacteriaceae > Chromobacterium > Chromobacterium paludis. The sequence continues at coordinate 2,776,477 of NZ_CP043473.1, read as the reverse complement.
GACGGCAAGCTGTACATCCTGCAGGCGCGTCCGGAAACCGTTAAGTCGCAGGAAGACCGCAAGGACACCCTGCGCCGCTACCGCCTGAACAGCAAGTCGCAAGTGCTGTGCGAAGGCCGCGCCATCGGCCAGAAGATCGGCCAGGGCGTGGTGCGCACCATCAAGGACGCGTCCGAGATGGACCGCGTCAAGCCGGGCGATGTGCTGGTGACCGACATGACCGACCCGGATTGGGAACCGGTGATGAAGCGCGCCGCCGCCATCGTGACCAACCGCGGCGGCCGCACCTGCCACGCGGCCATCATCGCGCGCGAGCTGGGCATCCCGGCCGTGGTTGGCTGCGGCGACGCCACCGACGTGCTGAAGGAAGGCATGCAGGTCACCGTGTCCTGCGCCGAAGGCGACACCGGCAACATCTATGACGGCCTGCTGGACGTGGAAATCATCGACCTGGAACTGGACAAGATGCCCAAGGCCCCGGTCAAGATCATGATGAACGTCGGCAATCCGGAACTGGCTTTCGACTTCGCCCAGCTGCCGAACGAGGGCGTGGGCCTGGCGCGGATGGAGTTCGTGATCAACCGCCAGATCGGCATCCACCCGAAGGCGCTGCTGGAATTCGACAAGCTGAGCCCGGAACTGAAGGCGACCATCTCCGACCGCATCGCCGGCTACGCCAGCCCGGTGGATTTCTACGTGGACAAGATCGCGGAGGGCGTGTCCACCTTGGCTGCGGCGTTCTACCCGAAAAAGGTCATCGTGCGCATGTCGGACTTCAAGTCCAATGAGTACGCCAACCTGATCGGCGGCCAGCTGTACGAGCCGCATGAAGAAAACCCGATGATCGGTTTCCGCGGCGCCGCGCGCTACGTGGCCGAATCGTTCCGCGATTGTTTCGAGCTGGAATGCCGCGCCATCAAGAAGGTGCGCGACGTGATGGGCCTGACCAACGTGGAAGTGATGATCCCGTTCGTCCGCACCCTGGCCGAAGCCGAGAAGGTGGTCGAGATTCTGGCTGAAAACGGCCTGAAGCGCGGCGAAAACGGCCTGCGCCTGATCATGATGTGCGAGCTGCCGACCAACGCCGTGCTGGCGGAGAAGTTCCTGCAGCACTTCGACGGCTTCTCCATCGGCTCCAACGACATGACCCAGCTGACGCTGGGCGTGGACCGCGATTCCGGCGGCCCGATTGCCACCACCTTCGACGAGCGCAACGAGGCGGTCAAGGCCATGCTGCACATGTCCATCCAGGCGTGCCGCAAGCTGGGCAAGTACGTTGGCATCTGCGGCCAGGGCCCGTCCGACCATCCGGACTTCGCCAAGTGGCTGGTGGAAGAGGGCATCGAAACCGTGTCGCTGAACCCGGACACCGTGGTGGAAACCTGGCTGTACCTGGCCAAGGAACTGAACAGCTAAGACTGTCGGATATCCATCAGAGAAAACCGCCCGGCAACGGGCGGTTTTGTTTTGCCCGGCCTCAGCGGTTGTCGAAGCCGTCCGAACGCGGCGGCGTCTGCTCGATCTGGCGGGCTTTTTCCACCAGCCGTTCGGTGCCCAGCTCGCGCTCCGCCAGCTGCAGGCGACGGTTCTCCTCGGCGGCGCGTTCCGCCTCCAGCGCCTGCTGTTCGCCTTGCAGCAATAAGGCTTCGATGGCTTCGAAATCGAACAGCGCGCGCGTGTCGCTCAGCCGCTCGGCGTAATGCGCGACATTGTTGGCATCCGCCAGCATCAGCGCCGGCGCGGTATAGCCGCTGAGCGGAAATTCCGTGATCAGCACGCCGTAGCGTTTGTGGAAGTCCCGTCCGCGCAGCGTAGACAGCAGCGTGGTGTGCGGCAGGCCGTGCTCGTGGCGCGCGCGCGCCAGCGAGGATGGCGAATCCACGGTGATGACGATCAGCTTCAGGTGCGGCCAGCGGTCCAGGAAGCGACGCACTTCGCGCAGCAGCAGGATGCCGCCGTGCTCTTCCTCATCCACCGACAGCAGGGTGAGGATGACCTTGGGCCCCATGAAGCTTTCCAGCGCCGCGTCGCGTTTTTGGTCGTCCACCAGCATGAAACTGGGCAGGTAGTCGCCCACCTTGGGGAAGTCGCCAATCACCGGCAGCATTTCGTCGCCGTATTGCAGCCAGAAGTCAGTCATATCGTGTCCCCTCCTCAGTTTTCATCGTGGACGAGGGGAGGGCAAAAGCAAGCTTTGCTTCTAACGACAACAAAAACCCCCGCACGGGCGGGGGCGAGGTGTTGCGTTTAACTCAATTGCGGCGCCGGCTGCTGGCGCCGTTCCGGCGGCGGTTCCGAGGGCGGCGCGTCGCCCAACACCTGCTTCATCCTGTCCACGTCCAGCGCCTTTTCCCACTTGGCGATCACCACGGTGGCGACGCCGTTGCCGATCAGGTTGGTGATGGCGCGGGCTTCGGACATGAAGCGGTCGATGCCGATCAACAGCGCCAGGCCTTCCACCGGCAGTTTGCCGCCCAGCGTGGCCAGCGTCGCCGCCAGCGTGATGAAGCCGCCGCCGGTCACCGCCGCCGCGCCCTTGGAGGTGAGCAGCAGCACGCCGATGATGGCCAGCTCCTCGCCCAGCGTCAGGTTCACATTGGTGGCCTGGGCGATGAAGATCGCCGCCATGGTCAGGTAGATGGAAGTGCCGTCCAGATTGAAGGAGTAGCCGGTGGGCACCACCATGCCGACCACCGGCCTGGCGCAGCCCAGATTCTCCAGTTTCTTCATGATGCCCGGCAGCGCCGATTCGGACGAAGACGTGCCCAGCACCAGCAGGATTTCTTCCTTGATGTAGACCAGGAAGCGCCACAGGCTGAAGCCGGAGAAGCGGGCGATGGTGCCCAGCACGATGAAGACGAAGGCGAAGCAGGTCAGATAGACGCAGGCCATCAAGAAGCCCAGCTGCTTCAGCGAGCCGATGCCGTACTTGCCTATGGTGAAGGCCATCGCGCCGAAAGCGCCGATCGGAGCCAGCTTCATCAGCATATTGATCACGCCGAACAGCGCGTGCGAGAACTCGTCCAGGATGTGGACGATGGTCTTGCCGTTGTCGCCCATCTTGGTCAGCGCCAGGCCCAGCAGCACCGAGAAGGTCAGTACCTGCAGGATCTCGCCATGGGCGAAGGCGCCCACCACGGTATCGGGAATGATGTGCAGCAGGAAGTCCACCGTGTTCATTTCCTTGGCGCCGGCGGTGTATTTGGCGATGTCCTGGGCATGCAGGGTGTGCGGGTCGATATTGAGGCCGGCGCCCGGCTGCAGCAGGTTGACCACGATCAGGCCTATCACCAGCGCGAGGGTGGTGACGGCCTCGAAGTAGAACAGCGCCTTGACGCCGACGCGGCCCACTTCCTTCATGTCGCCCATTTTGGCGATGCCGACGACGACGGTGGCGAAGATGATGGGCGCGATCATCATCTTGATCAGCTTGATGAAGGCGTCGCCCAACGGTTTCATCTTGGCGCCCAGATCAGGCGCGAGCGCGCCCAGGGTGACGCCCAGCGCGATGGCGATCAGCACCTGCACATAGAGGCGCGAAAAGAATGGGGTCTTGGTTTGCATGGTTCTCCCGACTGGCGTTGCGTTGCTTCGGATGCGGACTCTTAATTGGCCCATTTGCATCCGATGCTAACAACTGCGGAAAGCCGGGAGCATTGTCGATATCCCTATCGGGGATAACCCTGATGTTTAGGATGATTTTTGGCCACGGAAGCACACGGGAAAAAGGCAGTAGGGGGTGAGGGGGACAGAACGAGCCGGTCATTGGAGTGGCTTCTGTCCGTGCTTTCCGTGTGTTTCCGTGGCTGTGGAAAGTTTGCAGGAGCGTCAGTGCAGCTGCTTCAGATAGGACGCGAAGCCGCTGAGCAGCATTTCCACCGAGATGGCGGTCAGCACCAGGCCCATCAGCCGCTCCAGCGCGGTGATCGCCTGTTCGCCCAGCAGCTTCTGCAGCCGGCTGGAGAACAGGAAGACGACGGTGGTGACCAGCATGCAAATGGTCAGCGCGCCCATCCATTCCAGCATGCGGCCCGGTTCGCGGGTGGACAGCAAAAGCACGGTGGCCATCGCCGATGGACCGGCGATCAGCGGAATCGCGATGGGGACGATGAAGGGTTCGCCGTGCATTTTATCGCCGCCGAACACGCTGCCTTCTCCGGGGAAAATCATCTTGATGGCGATCAGGAACAGGATGACGCCGCCGGCGATGCGCATGGATTCGTCGGTCAGGTGCATCAAGTCCAGAAAGTTGCGGCCGAACAGCATGAATACGGTCAGCACCAGGAAGGCGATCAGGCATTCGCGATAGACCACGCGCTTGCGGCGCTCCGGCTTCACCTGCTTCAGCGCGGAGATGAACAGCGGGATATTGCCCAGCGGGTCGGTGATCAGGATCAGCAGGATGGTGGCGGACAGGAAGGAGGTTTGCATGGATATTGCCAGGTGGGTGGAGCAGGCGGCGATTATCGCATGCGGATGAAAGGCCGGCGAGCGTCGACGCGACTGAAAATTATGGATTTTTATGCTTTGCCAACGGATGGCGGACAAAGAAAAACCGCCCGGCAGGCGGGCGGTTGCGGTGAGAGCGGGTTGCGGCTTATTGCTCGTCGCCGTCGCTTTCCTCATCGGCGGCTTCGCCGTCCTTCTGCTTGCGCGCGCTGCCTTCCACCATATTGATGACGAACAGGCGGCAAGCCAGCGAGCCGTTGAACAGCGGGGTGCGGCGCTTGGGCGCCAGGCGGATCAGCTTGCCCAGGCGCAGGTCGCCGCTGAACAGGCAGGCGGTCCAGCCGGCGAAGTGGGCCTTCAGCCAGTCGCCCAGTTCCGGATACCACTCGGCCAGTTGTTCCTGTTCTTCCAGGCGCACGCCGTAGGGCGGGTTGCTGACGATCAGGCCGTGCTCGGCATGCGGGCGGGTAGCCGTCACGTCGGCGGCGCTCACTTCCACCAGATCGGCCAGGCCGGAGCGTTGCAGATTGGCGCGGGCGATGTCGATCATGGCTTGCGAACGGTCAGAGCCGCGAATGGCCAGCTCGGTAGCCGGCAGTTCCGCCTTGCGGGCATCCAGTTGCAGCTTTTCCCAGGAGGCGGAGTCGAAGCTGGACAGCGCCTCGAAGCCGAAGCCGCGGTTGCGGCCCGGCGCGCGGTTCAGCGCGATGTCGGCGGCTTCCACCAGGAAGGTGCCGCTGCCGCACATCGGGTCCAGCAGCGGCTGGCTGCCGTCATAGCCGGCCAGCATCAGGATGCCGGCGGCCAGGTTTTCGCGCAGCGGCGCCTCGCCGGTTTCTTCGCGCCAGCCGCGCTTGAACAGCGGCTCGCCGCTGGTGTCCAGATAAATGGTGGCCTCGTCGGCGCTCAGGAAGACGTTGACGCGCACGTCCGGATGGCGGGTGTCCACGCTGGGGCGTCCCAGATGGGCTTGGCGGAAGCGGTCGCAGATGGCGTCCTTCACCGTCAGCGCGATGTAGTCCAGGCTCTTGACGCGGGCGGCGATGCCATCGGCCTTCAGCTTGATGGTGCGGGAAACGTCGAACCAGTGCGGCCAATCCACGCTCATCGCCAGACGGTAGATGTCTTGCTCGGCGCGATAGCCGCCGTGGGCCAGGCGCAGCAGCACGCGGCTGGCGGTGCGCGAGTGCAGGTTGACCGCCATCATCAGCCGCGCGTCGCCGGAAAAGGCTACGCCGCCATCCGCCGGCGCGATGTCGCCGGCGCCCAGCGCCAGCAATTCGTCGGCCAGCATTGGCTCCAGGCCTCGCGGGCAGGGCGCGAACAGCGCCAGCCGGTTGTCGTGGCGTCCGGTGATGGTGCGTTCGGCCATCGGCTGCTCATGTTGCGGACGGTCGAAGGAGCGTTGCTCGAAATGGCGTCGCGGCGAATCCACGCGATGGCTGTCGCCCAGCGGCTGCAGGCCGCGCTCGGTGTTTTCGCGTTTGCCGAACAGCTTGCGCGGGCCGTCGTTGTCGCGCGATTCGCGCTCCTGGCGCGGAGCGCGGTCTTGCCATTGCGGCTTGTCGTCGCGGCGGAAGCGGTTGTCGCGCTCGCCGTCTTCGCGTTCGGCGAAGATCTTGCGCGGACCGTTGTCGTCGCGCGGCTCGCGCTCCTGGCGCGGGGCGCGGTCTTGCCATTGCGGCTTGTCGTCGCGGCGGAAGCGGTTGTCGCGCTCGCCGTCCTCGCGTTTGGCGAAGATCTTGCGCGGGCCGTTGTCGTCGCGCGGCTCGCGCTCCTGGCGCGGGGCGCGGTCTTGCCATTGCGGCTTGTCGTCGCGGCGGAAGCGGTTGTCGCGTTCGCCGTCTTCGCGTTTGGAGAAGATTTTGCGCGGACCGTTGTCGTCGCGCGGCTCGCGCTCCTGGCGCGGAGCGCGGTCTTGCCATTGCGGCTTGTCGTCGCGGCGGAAGCGGTTGTCGCGCTCGCCGTCTTCGCGCTTGGCGAAGATTTTGCGCGGACCGTTGTCGTCGCGCGGTTCGCGCTCCTGCCACTGCGGCTTGTCGTCGCGGCGGAACTCGCCCTCGGCGCGCGGCTTGAACGGGCGCGGCGGCGCGTCTTCGGTGTGCAGCGGCTTGCGGCCGGACGGGCCGCGGTCGCGGCTGTAGCGCTTGTCTTGATCTTGTCCTTCGCGGCGGAAGTCCGGCGCGCGTTCCTGGCCTTCCGGCAGCGGTTTGCGGCTGGACGGACCGCGGTCGCGGTCGTAGCGGCGCTCGTCGCGCGGGAAGGAAGGCGGCTGGCCCGAGCCTTGCTTGTCGAAGCGACGCTTGTCGTCGCGCGGCTGCCATTCCGGTTTGCGGTCGAAACGCGGCTCCTGGCCGCCTTCCGGGCGCGGGCCGCGCTTGTCGAAGCGACGGTCGTCCTGGCGCGGCTGCCAGTCTTGACGCTCGCCTTCGCGGTTGAAGCGCTTGTCCTGGCCTTGCTCCGGACGCGGGCCGCGCTTGTCGAAGCGGCGGTCATCCTGGCGCGGCTGCCATGCCGGCTTGCCGCCTTCGCGCGGCGGCTGGCCGTCGTCCTGGCGCGGCGCGCGCTTGTCGAAGCTGCGGTTGTCTTGGCGTTGCCAGTCCGGCTTGCCGACGCCCGGACGCGGGCCGGAGTAAGGCGCGCGCGGCTTGTCGTGGCGCGGCGGCTGCTCGCCGTCCCGCGGTGGCTGGCCTGCCGGCGAGTTGGCCGCGCGTTCGCGGCTGGTTTGATCGCGGCGCTGGCTGGCGCGTTGGCGGGAACGGAAGCTGGACATGAAACGACCTCGAATGGGCATGCTTGATTAAGTAATTTCTTAATTTTAACGCATTTGGCCGCGGCCTGCTTGGTGGCGCTGCGGCTTTCCGTTACCATAACCGGTTCGATTGGATAATGGATCGCGATGTTGCACAGCAGTTTCGCCGCCCGTCTGGTGGCTTGGCAGAAGCGGCACGGCCGCCACGATCTCCCCTGGCAGGTGAGCGATCCGTATCGCGTCTGGCTGTCGGAGATCATGTTGCAGCAGACTCAAGTCAAGAGCGTGCTCGACTACTACCCGCGCTTCCTGGCGCGTTTCCCGGACGTGGCGGCGCTGGCGGTCGCCCCGGTGGACGACGTGCTGGCGCAGTGGAGCGGCCTGGGCTACTACAGCCGCGCGCGCAATCTGCACAAGGCCGCGCGCATGGTGATGGACGAGTTCGGCGGGGCGTTTCCCGAAGCGCGCGAGCAACTGGAGCGCCTGCCCGGCGTGGGACGCTCCACCGCCGCGGCCATTTCCGCCTTCGCCTTCGGCCGCCGCGAAACCATTCTGGACGGCAACGTCAAGCGGGTGTTGGCGCGCTGCTTCGGCATAGACGGCTTCCCCGGCGACAAGGCCATAGAGAAGCGGATGTGGGCCTTGGCCGAGGACATCCTGCCGGCTGACGCCGCCGACATCGGCCCCTATGTGCAGGGCCTGATGGACCTGGGCGCGACGGTATGCGGCCGCGGCAAACCGGCCTGTGCCGTCTGCCCCATGGCGGATGATTGCGTGGCCGCGCGGGAGGGGCGTACCGGCGAGCTGCCTACGCCCAGGCCCAAGAAGACGGTGCCGACGCGGCAGACGGCCATGTTGCTGGCGCGGCATGGCGGCAAGGTGTGGCTGCAGCGGCGGCCGCCGACCGGCATCTGGGGCGGGCTGTTGTCGCTGCCGGAGTTTGCCACCACCTTGGAGATTGAAGACTGGCTGCGGCAGGCGGGGGATGGTGACGTCTTGCCTGCCTGGCCCGAGCTGGAGCATGTGTTTACGCATTTTCGCCTGATCATCACGCCGCAGCCGGTGCGTATCGACCAGCTGAAAGCCATGGGCGCGGCCGAGGCCGATGGCCAGTGGCTGGACATCGATCAGGCGGTGGACGCCGGCGTGCCGGCGCCGGTGCGCCGCCTGCTGCTGCGGCTGGCGCAAGATTGAAAGAGGGGCAGGCTGGCCCTGCCCATGTGGCAAATCCGACGGCCGGGCGCAACCGGCCTTGCTTAAGACGGCAGGTCCGTCCAGATAGACAGATATGGTTTCCGTAGTCCGCACCGTTGCCGATACCCTGGCCGACGCCGCCGATCCGGCGCGCTGGCTGGAGAGCTTGTCCGCCGCCTACTCCCCCGAAGACGGCGCCTTGCTGGCGCGCGCCTTCGAGGCCGCGCGCCAGATGTACGCCGGCAAGACCGTTCCCGCCACCGGCGAAGACCTGTTCAGCCATGCCGTGGCCGCCGCCGCCATCGTGGCGGACCTGCACCTGCTGCCGGACGCCATTGCCGCGACGCTATTGTTTTCCGCGCCGGATTACCACGCCGAATGGCAGGCCTGGCTGACGGAAGCCTTCAATCCCACGGTGGCCATGCTGGTGGACGGCGTGGGCGGCGTGCGCCGCATCACCGAACTGGCCCGCATCGACAAGATGGCCACGCCGGAAGACTGCGCGCGCCAGGCGGAGACCATGCGCAAGATGCTGCTGGCCATGGTGGCCGACATCCGCGTGGTGCTGATCAAGCTGGCTTGGCGCACCCAGACCATGCATTACCTGGCCAATGTGCCGGACGAGGCGGTGCGCCGCCGCATAGGCGGCGAGACGCTGGAGCTGTTCGCGCCGCTGGCCAACCGCCTGGGCGTGTGGCAGATCAAGTGGGAGCTGGAGGACCTGGGCCTGCGGCACACCGAGCCGGACACCTACAAGAAGATCGCCAAGCTCTTGGACGAGCGTCGGCTGGAGCGCATCGACTATATCGAGCGCGTGCTGGACATCCTGCGCGAGGAATTGAAGAAAGCCGGCGTCAAGGCCGAAGTGGCCGGCCGGCCCAAGCACATCTATTCCATCTGGAAGAAGATGAAGAAGAAAAAGCTCGATTTCACCGAGCTTTACGACATCCGCGCCGTGCGCATCCTGGTGGACAAGCTGCCGGACTGCTACACCGCGCTCGGCATCATCCACGGCATGTGGCAGCCGATACGCGGCGAATTCGACGACTACATCTCCCATCCCAAGGCCAACAACTACCGCAGCCTGCACACCGCGGTGATCGGCCCGGAGGACAAGGCGCTGGAAGTGCAGATCCGCACCTTCGAGATGCACGAACACGCCGAATTCGGCGTGGCCGCGCATTGGCGCTACAAGGAAGGCGGCAAGGGCGACGCGGCCTACGAGGAAAAGATCTCCTGGCTGCGGCAGCTGCTGGACTGGCGCGAGGAAATGTCGGACCGGGAAGGCCTGGCCGAAGCGTTCAAGACCGAGCTGTTCGCCGACACCATCTACGTGCTGACGCCGCAGGGCAAGGTGCTGGCGCTGCCGCAGGGCGCCACGCCCATAGACTTCGCCTACGCCATCCATTCCGGCCTGGGCAACCGCTGCCGCGGCGCCAAAGTGGAAGGGCAGATCGTGCCCTTGTCCACGCCGCTGCAGAACGGCCAGCGCGTGGAAGTGCTGGTGGCCAAGGAGGGCGGCCCCTCGGTCAACTGGCTGCACGACGGCTGGGTGAAGAGCCATCGCGCCATCTCCAAGATCCGCCAGTACATCCGCTTGCAAAACGCCGACACCGTGCGCGAAACCGGCAAGACGCTGTTCGAGCGCGAGCTGGCGCGGCGGCCGCATATCCAGCCCAATCTGCTGCAATTGGCGGAGAAGCTGGGCTACGACAAGCTGGACGAGGTCTACGGCGCGCTGGGCCATGGCGAGCTGACGATACGCGCGGTCAGCAACGCCATCACCAGCTTCGCGCCGCCGCCGGCGGTGGAGGTGCTGCCGGAAAGCCTGGTCAAGGCCAGCAAGGGCGGCCATGACGCCGGCGGCGTGCTGATCGAGGGCGTGGACAATCTGATGACGGTGCTGGCCAAGTGCTGCAAGCCGGCGCCGCCGGATCAGGTGATGGGCTTCGTCACCAAGGGCCGCGGCATCTCCATCCACCGCAGCAGCTGCCTGACGCTGAAGAAGCTGTCGCAGGAGGTGCCGGAGCGGCTGATCGCGGCGGAATGGGGCGAGCAGAAGAACAGCGTGTTCCCGATCGACATCGAGGTGATGTCGCAGGACAGGCCGGGCCTGCTGCGCGATATTTCCGACGTATTGTCGCGCGAGAAGCTGAACCTGATCGGCGTCAACACCCTGGCGCGCGACCAGAAGAGCCGGCTGCGGCTGACGGTGGAGGTGCGCCAGGTGCAGGATATCAGCCGCGTCTTGTCGCGCTTGATGGAGCTGTCCGGCGTGCAGGAAGCGCGCCGGGTTTAAGGCGAAACATTTGGGAAACCGGCTGAAAGGCCCGCGCGGCGGGCTTTTTGGCCGGTTTGGCTTTTCAGGCCGGCGAGATGGCCGGGCCGGGGATTTGCGTTTAAGCAAGTGTGCGCGATTCGCAATTTGCTTTCACGTGAAGAAATTTTCATAATCGCATCCAGCGCCTCGGAAAAAACGCCGTCATGCCGGCGACGATTCGAGGCTCAGCGATGCCTTCCTAGAGAGAACGACCATGTCTGCATTGATTGAAGCCGCGCGCCGCGCGCTGTCCCTGATGGACCTGACCACCCTCAACGACGACGATACCGACGCCAAGGTGATCGCGCTGTGTCAGAAAGCCAAGAGCCAGGACGGCGCCGTGGCCGCCGTGTGCGTGTTCCCGCGCTTCGTGCCCATCGCCAAGAAGACGCTGCGCGAAGCCGGTTGCCCGGACGTGCTGGTGGCCACCGTCACCAACTTCCCGCACGGCAATGACGACGTCGCCATCGCCGTGGCCGAAACGCGCGCCGCCATCGCTTACGGCGCCGACGAAGTGGACGTGGTGTTCCCGTACCGCGCGCTGATGGCCGGCAACCGCGACATCGGCTTCGAGCTGGTCAAGGCCTGCAAGGAAGCCTGCGGCGGCAAGCTCTTGAAAGTCATCATCGAGAGCGGCGAGCTGAAAGAGCCGGCGTTGATCCGCGAAGCCAGCGAGATCTCCATCCGCGCCGGCGCCGACTTCATCAAGACCTCCACCGGCAAGGTGCCGGTCAACGCCACGCTGGAAGCGGCGGACGTGATGCTGAACGTGATCAAGGAGCAGGGCGGCAAGTGCGGCTTCAAGGCCGCCGGCGGCGTGAAGAGCGCGGCCGAGGCCAAGCAATACCTGGACCTGGCCGGCGGCCTGCTGGGCGACGCCTGGGTCAACGCCGATCATTTCCGTTTCGGCGCCTCCAGCCTGCTGGCCAATCTGCAGATCGAGATCGCCGGCGGCGTGGCCAAGCAAACCAGCGGTTACTGATCGAATCGAGAATACGCGGGGGTTCCGCACTCTGGCCGGGCGATTTCCCGGCCGCATCGTCCATCGCGCGCTGAGCCGCGGTGGGTCTTAGGCAGGGAGAATGCCATGTTTTTGCCGCAAGAAATCATCCGTAGAAAACGCGACGGCCTGATGCTGTCGCAAGAAGAAATCCAACAATTCGTCGCCGGCATCACCGACAACAGCGTGGCGGACAGCCAGATCGCCGCGCTGGCGATGGCCATCTACTTCAACGGCATGGAGCTGGAGGAGAACGTGCACCTGGCGCTGGCCATGCGCGACTCCGGCCGCCGCATGCACTGGAAAGACCTGAACCTGCCGGGCCCCATCGTGGACAAGCACTCCACCGGCGGCGTGGGCGACGTGGTGTCGCTGATGCTCGGGCCCATGGTCGCCGCCTGCGGCGGCTTCGTGCCGATGATTTCCGGCCGCGGCCTGGGCCACACCGGCGGCACGCTGGACAAGCTGTCCGCGGTGCCGGGCTATAACCCCTTCCCGGACCCGGAACTGTTCCGCAAGGTGGTGAAGGAAGTGGGCGTGGCCATCATCGGCCAGACTTCCGACCTCGCCCCGGCCGACCGCCGCTTCTACGCCACTCGCGACGTGACCGCCACCGTCGAATCCATCGCGCTGATCACCGCCTCCATCCTGTCCAAGAAGCTGGCGGCGGGCCTGGACGTGCTGGTGATGGACGTGAAGGCTGGCAGCGGCGCCTTCATGCCGACCATGCAGAAGTCCATCGAGCTGGCCGAGCGCATCGTCAAGGTGGGCAACGGCGCCGGCGTGGCCACCACCGCGCTGATCACCGAAATGAGCCAGCCGCTGGCGTCCACCGCCGGCAACAGCATCGAAACCCGCGAGGCCGTGCGTTACCTGAAGGGCGACGAGCGCAACCCGCGCCTGCACGAAGTGACCATGGCGCTGTGCGCGCAGATGCTGATCGGCGGCAAGCTGGCCAGCGACGAGGCCGACGCCCGCGCCAAGCTGCAAGCGGGGCTGGACTCCGGCCGCGCCGCGGAAATCTTCGGCCGCATGGTGACCGCCCTGGGCGGCCCGGCCGACTTCCTGGAAAACTACGACCGCCACTTGGCGCCGGCGCCCATCGTGCGTCCGGTGTACGCCGATAAGGCCGGTTTCATCGGCGCGATGGACACCCGCGGCATCGGCATGGCGGTATGCGCGCTGGGCGGCGGCCGCCGTCTGGCCACCGATGTGCTGGATTTCCGCGTGGGACTGTCGCAGTTCGTAGAACTGGGCCAAAATATCAGTAAAGACACCCCGCTCATGATGATCCACGCCGCCGACGAGGCGAGCTTCGAAGACGCGGCGCGTCGGGTCAAGGCAGCCATCCGCATCGATGAAATCGCGCCGGCCACGCTGCCGCAGGTCTATCAGATCATCCGTGGCGAATAAGGCCAGGGAGGCAGCATGAAACGCGCAATTATCATTATTCTGGATTCGCTGGGCATAGGCGCGGCGGCGGATGCCGTCAAGTTTGGCGACGCCGGCAGCAACACCTTGGGCCACATCGCGATGGAGGCGGCCGCCGGCCGCGCCGACGTGGGCCGCAGCGGCCCGCTGAAGCTGCCCAATCTGTCCAAGATGGGCCTGGCCCACGCCTGCCAGCTGTCGTCCGGCTACTTCCCGGAAGGGATGGGTCCGGCCGCGCCGCTGGCGGCCTACGGCTATGCCCGCGAAATCTCCAGCGGCAAGGACACGCCGTCCGGCCACTGGGAAATCGCCGGGGTGCCGGTCTTGTTCGACTGGGGCTATTTCAGCGAGCACGACAATAGCTTCCCGCAGGAGTTGTTGGACGCCATCGTGGCCAAGGCCGGCCTGCCTGGCTATCTGGGCAACTGCCATGCTTCCGGCACCGAGATTCTGGACCGCCTGGGCGAAGAGCACATGCAGACCGGCAAGCCGATTTTCTACACCTCGGCCGACTCGGTGTTCCAGATCGCCTGCCATGAAGAGACCTATGGCCTCGACAAGCTGTACGAGCTGTGCAAGATCACCCGCGAGCTGTTGGAGCCGTACAATATCGGCCGCGTGATCGCCCGCCCGTTCATCGGCGAAGGCAAGGGCAAGTTCGCCCGCACCGGCAACCGCAAGGACCTGGCGGTGGAGCCGCCGGCTCCCACGGTGCTGAAAAAGCTGGCCGATGCCGGCGGCGACGTGGTGTCCATCGGCAAGATCGCGGACATCTACGCCCATGTCGGCATCACCCACAAACACAAGGCCACCGGCTTTGACCAGCTGTGGGATGCCACGCTGACGGCGATGGATCAGCACAAGGACAAGCCGGCCATCATCATGGCCAACTTCGTCGATTTCGATTCCAGCTACGGCCATCGCCGCAATACCGCCGGCTACGCCGCCGCGTTGGAGGAGTTCGACGCGCGCTTGCCGGAAGTGATGGCCGCGCTGGGCGACGACGACATCCTGATCCTGTCGGCCGACCATGGCTGCGATCCGACCTGGCCGGGCACCGACCACACGCGCGAGCATATCCCGGTGCTGTGCTACGGCAAGACGGTGAAGCCGGGCAGCGTGGGCGAGCGAACCACCTTCGCCGACATCGGTCAGAGCGTGGCCAGCCACCTGGGCCTGCCGCCGATGGACTACGGTACGTCCTTCCTCGCCTGATCGCCATCTGCCGGGACGCGACGGGCGGCCCGCCATGCATTTGTCCGTCCCGTGGCAACGGGACGGACTCCGAATCATTCAAATAAAGAGGAGACCTTCAATGGCCACCCCGCATATCAACGCCAAAGACGGCGCTTTCGCTGAAACCGTACTGATGCCGGGCGATCCGCTGCGCGCGCAGATGATCGCCGAAACCTTTCTGGAAGGCGCCGAGCTGGTCACCAACGTGCGCAATGTGTTTGGCTACACCGGCACCTACAAGGGCAAGCGCCTGTCGGTGATGGCGCACGGCATGGGCATTCCGTCCGCCAGCATCTACACCACTGAGCTGATCAAGGACTACGGCGTCAAGAACATCATCCGCATCGGCTCCTGCGGCGCGGTCACGCCTGACATCAAGCTGCGCGAGCTGTTCATCGCCATGGGCGCCTCCACCGACAGCAAGGTGAACCGCATGCGCTTCAACGATCACGACTACGCCGCCATCGCCGACTACACCTTGCTGCGCACGCTGGTGGACACTGCCGCCGAGCAGGGCAAGAGCGTGACCGTGGGCAATGTGTTCTCCGCCGACCTGTTCTACGGCGTGCAGCCCAATATGCTGGACGTGCTGGCCAAGATGCAGGTCAACGTGATCGAAATGGAGCTGGCCGGCATCTACGCCGTGGCGGCCCAGTATGGCGCGCGCGCGGCCGGCATTCTGACCGTGTCCGACATCATCCCGACCGGCGAGGCCACTAGCGCCGAGGAGCGCCAGACTTCCTTCCGCGACATGATGGAAGTGGCGCTGGACGCGGCGATCAAGCTGTAAGCTGCTGATTCGGCAATGAAACGGGCGCCGGCGGCGCCCGTTTGGTCTGCTTGTGGCATGGCTGCCGCATAGGTCCAGTCTATTTATCGTGCACTGCACAAAACTGCTTGCCTAATCCCGGAGGGATACTGAATAATCGGTATTGCATCAGGGCGTTATGCACTGTGGCGCTCCTGGTGTTGTCTCCTCCATCCTCCTTCTCAAAGGTGGAACTTGGCGCAACACGCAGCAGCGTTGCGCTTTTTTTTTTGACCATATCCGCCACGCATTCGCACAGTTTTCCGCTCTGGGAAATCTGTTGTGTCACAAGGGTTTGACAGCGACCCGGCCACTGCTCTAAAATCCGTAACTTTCAAGAATTACGATGGAAGAGTTCCATGAAGACCTTTTCTGCCAAGCCGCATGAGGTAAAGCGCGAGTGGTACGTGGTCGACGCCGCCGATAAGGTGCTGGGTCGCCTGGCTGCCGAAATCGCCCGCCGCCTGCGT
The DNA here is from genome assembly GCF_008275125.1 of Chromobacterium paludis. Lineage (NCBI taxonomy): Bacteria > Pseudomonadati > Pseudomonadota > Betaproteobacteria > Neisseriales > Chromobacteriaceae > Chromobacterium > Chromobacterium paludis. Next base: position 2,760,817 of record NZ_CP043473.1, on the reverse strand, counting down.
GGCAAACACAAGCCGGAATTCACTCCTCACGTTGACACCGGCGATTTCATCGTCGTGGTGAACGTCGAGAAGCTGCGCGTCACCGGCACCAAGGCTCAAGACAAGAAGTACTACCGTCACTCCGGCTACCCGGGCGGTATCTACGAGCGCACCTTCACCGAACTGCAAAACCAGTTCCCGGAACGCGTTCTGGAAAAGGCCGTGAAAGGCATGCTGCCGAAGGGCCCGCTGGGCTACGCCATGATCAAGAAGCTCAAGGTGTACTCCGGTTCCGAGCACCCGCACGCCGCCCAACAGCCCAAAGTGCTGGAAATCTGATTTTAAGGCATAACAATGAACGGTAAATACTACTACGGCACCGGCCGTCGCAAGAGCTCCGTTGCTCGCGTGTTCATGCAAAAAGGTTCCGGCCAAATCATCGTTAACGGCAAGCCGGTTGACGAGTATTTTGCCCGTGAAACTGGTCGCATGGTGATCCGCCAGCCGCTGGCCCTGACCGAAAACCTCGAATCCTTCGACATCAAGGTGAACGTGGTTGGCGGCGGTGAAACCGGCCAAGCCGGCGCCATCCGTCACGGCATCACCCGCGCCCTGATCGACTTCGACGCCGCTCTGAAGTCCGCTCTGTCGGCTGCTGGTTACGTGACCCGCGACGCCCGCGAAGTTGAACGTAAGAAGGTCGGCCTGCGCAAAGCTCGCCGCGCCAAGCAGTTCTCCAAGCGTTAATCGCCAGGATTCTGCACCCCAAAAAGCCGCCCGGCCTTGGCCCGGCGGTTTTTTCTATTTGCGCGCTTGCTGCGGTCGCGCAGTCTGCCTAAAATGTCGCCTTTGCGACATTTTTTTACACAAAGGGATCGTCATGATCAAGGTGGGCATCGTCGGGGGCACCGGATATACCGGGGTGGAATTGTTGCGCTTGCTGGCCAGGCACCCGCAAGCCCGCGTGACGGCGGTGACCTCGCGCAAGGATGCCGGCATCCGCGTGGACGAGATGTTTCCCAGCCTACGCGGCCGTGTCGATCTGACTTTCAGCACGCCCGATGAGGCCCGGCTGGCGGAGTGCGACGTGGTGTTCTTCGCCACGCCCAACGGCATCGCCATGCAGGAGGCTGTCGCCTTGCTCGACGCCGGCGTGCGCGTGATCGACCTGGCGGCGGACTTCCGCATCAAGGACGTGTTCGAGTGGGAAAAGTGGTATGGCATGAAGCATGCCGCGCCGCATCTTATCGCCGACGCGGTGTACGGCCTGCCCGAAGTGAACCGCGAAGCTATCCGCGACGCCCGCCTGGTGGCCAATCCGGGATGCTATCCGACGGCGGTGCAACTGGGTTTCCTGCCGCTGATCGAGGCCGGCGTCGTTGATGCTTCCAGCCTGATCGCGGACTGCAAGTCCGGCGTGTCCGGCGCCGGGCGCAAGGGCGAGATCGGCGCCTTGCTGGCCGAGGCGGGTGATTCCTTCAAGGCCTATGGTGTGGCCGGCCACCGTCACCTGCCGGAAATCCGCCAGGGCCTGGCGCATATCGGCGGCAAGCCGGTGGGCCTGACCTTTGTCCCGCACCTGACGCCGATGATACGCGGCATCCACGCCACGCTGTATGCCCGGCTGAGCAAGGACGTGGACTTGCAGCAGCTATTCGAGGCCCGTTACGCCAATGAGGGTTTCGTCGACGTGCTGCCGGCCGGCAGCCATCCGGAAACGCGCTCGGTGCGCGGAGCCAATCTGTGCCGCATCGCCGTGCACCGGCCGCAAGACGGCGACACCGTGGTGGTGTTGTCGGTGATAGACAATCTGGTCAAGGGGGCGGCCGGCCAGGCGGTGCAGAACATGAATTTGATGTTCGGTCTGCCTGAGCTGGATGGTCTGGATGTCGTGCCCTTGATGCCGTGATGAGCGTGTAGGGCGGATGCCCCAAGGGGCGATCCGCCGTTTTCGCCGATTCATGGAAGTTGGGGATTGGGAGAAGGCGGAACGCCCGGCACATAATGGCGATCAAGGGCTTGAAGGCTCGCCATCCGCCCCGATATCCGACTAAAATGGTGGGTGAATGGCCGCGACCGGCCCGATTGAATTAGCGAGGTTACACATGACAGAAGCTGCTACCGAAATGCCGTGCCCGATCAACTTCACCGACAGCGCTTGCGCCAAGGTGCAGGATCTGATCGCGGAAGAGGGCAATCCCGACCTGAAACTGCGCGTCTTCGTCACCGGCGGCGGCTGTTCCGGTTTCCAGTACGGCTTCACCTTCGACGAGATCGCCAATGAGGACGACACCGCGATCGAGCGTCAGGGCGTGACCTTCCTGGTGGATCCGATGAGCTACCAATATCTGGTGGGCGCGGAGATCGACTATCAGGAGAGCCTGGAAGGCTCCCAGTTCGTGATCCGCAACCCGAATGCCACCACCACTTGTGGTTGTGGTTCTTCGTTCTCGGTGTGATACTGGACGCAGGTAAGAACCAGGCTCGGGCACTTGCCCGGGCCTTTTTGCTGTGGAAAACAGGACATGAACAAACTGCCGCCGGTGGTATTGCCCAAGATCGAATTCAACCGCGAGTTCGCGTTCAGCGACGGCGATTTCGAGCGCATCCGCAAGCTGATCTACAAGGAGGCGGGAATTTCGCTCAACCCGTCGAAGAAGGACATGGTGTATGGCCGGCTGGTGCGCCGCATCCGCGAGTTGAAGCTGCCCGGCTTTGCCGCTTACGTCGACTTCCTGGAGTCCCTGGGCGGCAAGCGAGAGTTTGAGCAATTCGTCAACGCGCTGACTACCAATCTGACCTTTTTCTTCCGCGAGGAGCACCACTTCCCGATTCTGTCCGAGCATTTGAAGAAGAAGGTCGCCGCCGGCGGCGAGCTGTCCATCTGGTGCGCGGCGGCGTCTACCGGCGAAGAGCCGTATTCGCTGGCCATTACCGCGTTGGAGGCGTTTCCGGGCATCACCCGTCCCGCCATCACGGTGCTGGCTACCGATCTCGATACCAGCGTGTTGGAAACGGGGCGCAAGGGCATCTATTCGGCGGACAAGATCGCGCGCTTGCCGGCCGGCCACGCGGTCAAATACTTCGACAAGCTGCCCGACGGCAGCTATCAGGCCAAGCAGGTATTGCGCAATATGATCACTTTCCAGCGCCTGAACCTGGTGGAGGCCAGCTGGTCGGTACGCAAGCAGTTCGACGCCATTTTCTGCCGCAACGTGATGATTTACTTCGACCGCGATACCCAGTTCAGCGTGCTCAAACGCTTTGCGCCGCTGCTGAAGCCCGATGGACTCTTGTTCGTCGGCCATTCGGAAAACTTCTATTTCGCTTCCGACTACTTCCACCTGCGCGGCAAGACTGTGTACGAGCACGCGAAAAGCAAATAGTGTCCGACAAAATGGTCGCAGCCGCGGACATTTGGCTTTAACATTCCGCACTGAACGGGCAAGCGAGTCTTGCCCTTCGTCTTTTTTCGATGGAGGCGGGATGCGAGTGGCGGTACTCGGAGCCGGCGTGGTAGGGGTGTCCACGGCCTGGTTCCTGGCCAGAATGGGCCATGAGGTGGTGGTGGTGGAGAGGGCTTGCGGCGCGGCGCGCGAAACCAGCTTTGCCAACGGCGGCCAGCTGTCGGTCAGCCAGTCCGAACCCTGGGCCAATCCGCGCGCGCCCTGGCAGGTGCTGCGCTGGCTGTGGCGCGACGACGCCCCCTTGTTGTTCCGTCCCCGCCTGGACCCGGCGCAATGGCGCTGGATAATGGATTTTCTGTGTGAATGCCTGCCGGGACGCGACCACCGCAATATGCGGCAGATGGTGGCGCTGGGGCTGTATAGCCGCGATGCCATGCGCCAGCTGCGCGAAGAGACCGGCATCGCCTATCGTCGCTTGTCGCGCGGCATCCTGACCCTGCATTACAGTGCCGGACAGCTGGCCCAGGCGGAACGGACCGCGGCGCGCATGCGCCAGGCCGGCGTCGACAAGCGCATCCTGATGCCCGATCAGCTGCTGGCGCTGGAGCCGGCGCTGGAGCCGGTGCTGCCGCAGCTGGCTGGCGCCAGCTGGTGTCCGGATGACGAGTCAGGCGACGTGCACCTGTTCACGCGCGGCGTAGCGGAGGCCGCGGCGGGACTGGGCGTGGCCTTCCGTTACAATACGCGGGTCAATGCCTTGGACCTGGTCGATGGCGCCATCGGCGGGGTGTCGGTGACGGGGCCGGACGGCGCTTACGACCGGATCACGGCGGACGCCTATGTGCTGGCGCTGGGCAGCCATTCCCCCTTGCTCACCGCGCCGCTGGGCCTGCGGCTGCCCATCTATCCGGCCAAGGGTTATTCCGCCACGGTGCCGATCAAGAGCATCGCCTCGGCGCCCATGGTCAGCATCACCGACGAGGCGCACAAGCTGGTGTTCAGCCGGCTGGGCGACGAGCTGCGCATCGCCGGCACGGCGGAGCTGTCCGGCTATTGCTCCAGCCTCAATCTGACGCGCTGCGAGGCCTTGCTGCGGCGAGGCCGCGCCCTGTTTCCAGAGGCTTGCGCCTGGGAGCGAGCCCGCTTCTGGAGCGGCCTGCGGCCGGCCACGCCGGGCAATGTGCCCTTGATCGGCAAGAGCGGCATCGGCCGCTTGTATTTGAATACCGGCCACGGCACGCTGGGCTGGACCGAGGCCGCCGGCTCGGGCCGCGCGCTGGCCGAGATCATCAGCGGTCTGCGGCCGCAGCTGGATTTCGCCTTTCGCGGTTTGTGAGCGCCGCGGGGGCCGTTTTACGCCGGCGCGGCGCGCCGGCATCTGGAGTGGAAATGAGCGATGTGCAGGAAATGACGCCGTATCAGCTGTTGGGCGGCGAAGGGGTGGTGCGTTGGCTGGCTGAGCGGTTTTACGACATCATGGACAAGGAGCCTGAGGTGAAGGCGCTGCGCGACATGCATCCGGCCGATCTGGCGGGGTCCAGGCAGAAACTGTTCATGTTTCTGTCCGGCTGGCTGGGCGGCCCAGCCTTGTACATGGAAGCTTTCGGCCATCCGCGGTTGCGCATGCGCCATATGCCGTTTGCCGTCAATGACGTCGCGCGCGACCAGTGGATGCGCTGCATGCGACAGGCGGTGGATGAGCTGGTGGTGGAGGATTGGCTGAAGGAAAAACTGCTGAAAGCTTTCTACAATACCGCTGATTTCATGCGAAATTGTTAAGCGCGTGACTATTCTTGACGCCGGTCCGGCTTGGTCCATGATAGAAGTATCGATGGATGGAGTCCGGTCATGGTCTGTCGTCTGCTGCTATCGCTGGCCTTGGGTTTGGAATGCGGAGCCGCCGCGGCGGCCTGCATGCCGCATGCCATGATGTGCGCTTCGCCACGCGATCCCGAGGTGCAGAAACAGGACCTGCAGCCGCAGGGTTTGCAGCTGGGGCCGGTGCGGCTGGAAAGAGACGCGGACGGCCATACCTTGCGCCTGGTGCCGAATCTGAACCTGGGCAAGCGTACTCATCTGACCCTCAAGATGCACAACAAGGACGTCGGCTTGAAGCTGCGCTTCAATACCGACTGATCGTCCTCAATGCGGCCGGTGGCCGCGTTCTATCTGCACACCCACGCGCTTGACGCCGGGCAGGATGCCCAGCTTGGTGACCGCCACGCGGACCCAGGGCGCGCCGAATTCCTCGCGCACCATTTTGGCGATGTGCTCGGCCAAGGCTTCCAGCAGCAAGAAGTGCTGCTCCTGCAGCGACTGGCGCAGCCGCTCCACCACCACGCCGTAGTGTATGGTGTCGCCGATATTGTCGCTATGGCAGGGCGTGTCGCTGGGAATGCCGATTTCCAGGTCGATTTCTATGGTCTGGGCGGCGGTGCGCTCCCAGTCGTACACGCCGATTACCGTGTCGGCGCGCACTTCGCGCAGGAATATGATGTCCATCAGTCCGTGGAGGTTGGGCTTTGCCGCCCGATACCGTAAAATCCGAAACTTCGTATTCTAATCCAACGGACACACCACCACCATGACCACGACCGCATTCGCTTTCGTCCTAGCGGCCTATCTGATCGGCTCGCTGTCTTTCGCCGTGATTGTCAGCAAGGCGATGGGCATGGCCGACCCGCGCAGCTATGGCTCGGGCAACCCCGGCGCCACCAATGTGCTGCGCAGCGGCAAGAAATTGGCCGCCGCGCTGACTTTGCTGGGCGACGGCGTGAAGGGCTGGGTGGCGGTGGCGCTGGCGGCCTGGCTGGGGCCGCGTTATGGCCTGGGCGAGCAGGGCATCGCGCTGTGCGCGCTGGCCGTGCTGTTCGGCCATATGTGGCCGGTTTTCTTCGGCTTCAAGGGCGGCAAGGGCGTGGCCACCGCCGTCGGCATCTTGTTCGGGATCAGCGCGCCGCTGGCGCTGGCGGCCATCGCTACCTGGCTGTTCATGGCCTTCGTGGTGAAGATTTCCTCGCTGTCCGCCATCGTCGCCTGCGTGCTGGTGCCGGTGTACGCCTTTTTCATCCTCGGGCCGCACAGCGTTTACTTCGGCACCTGCATCATCATCGCCATCGTGGTGATACACCGCCACAAGTCCAATCTGATCAAACTGATGACCGGCGAGGAAGACAAGATAGGCAATAAGAGCGACGCCAGCTGAAGCCATGCTGTCATCCAACAAAAAAGCCGTCTTGCGAGACGGCTTTTTTTGTTTGCTGGAGTCCGGGTTAATGGAAGTCGCTGGCGAAGCGGCTCCAGCGCGGCATCCAGTCGCCGGTGATGTCGGCCGAGGCGATGACGCCGACAGCGCGGCCTATGAGCAGATTGCGCGGCACCAGGCCGATGTAACGCGAGTCGGCGCTGTTGTCGCGGTTGTCGCCCAGCATCAGGTACTGGCCGGGCGGAATGGTCATCGGACCGAAGCTGCTGCGGGCGTTGACACCGGCCAGCCATTGCACGCGGTGCGCCGGCAGCACGCCGCTTTCCCGCAGCCGCAGCGCGGGCAGGGTGACGTTGTCCGCCACGGTTTCGTTCAATTGCTGCAAGGGCTGGTAATGGGCGGCGCGGCCATTGATGACCAGTTCCTCATGGCGCATTTCCACCGTGTCGCCGGGCACGGCGACCAGGCGCTTGATCAGCCGCGTGCCGTCCTTGGGCGAGGAGAAGGTGACGATGTCGCCGCGCTGCGGCTCGCCGGTGCGATACAGGATGATATTGCTTAGCGGCAGCTTCAGGTCATAGGCCAGCCGGTTCACCAGCACCACGTCGCCCTCCAGCAAGGTGGGGCGCATGGAGCCGGATGGGATGGGGTTCCAGTCCGCCACCGCGGTGCGGAACAGGCCGAACAGCAGCAGGAACACCAGGAAGCCTCGATTATTGCGCAGCCAATTCTTCATTGCAGTCCTTTGTGATTCAGGGGGGGCGTCAGCCATCCGACAGCACGCGGATATGGGCGGCCACGCTGCGGCCCAGCGCGGAAAGATCATAGCCGCCCTCCAGCACCGACACCACGCGGCCGGCGCAGTACTGGTCGGCGATCTGCAGCAGGTGGCGGGTGACCCATTCATAATCCGCTTCCGTCAGCCCCAGGGAGCCCATATCGTCCTCGCGGTGGGCGTCGAAGCCGGCCGAGATGAACAGCATCTGCGGCTGGAACTCATGCAGCAGCGGCAGCCAGACGTTCTCAACAACCTCGCGAAACTCGCGCCCGCCGCTGCCGGCCTTCAGCGGCACATTGTGCATATTCGGCCCCATGGGTTGGTCGCCGCGATAGGGATAGAACGGGTGCTGGAAGATGGACACCATCAGCACGCGCGGGTCGTCGTGCAGGATTTCCTCGGTGCCGTTGCCGTGGTGCACGTCGAAATCCACCACCGCCACGCGCTCGAACTTGTACTTGGCCAGCGCGTGGGCCACGCCGATGGCGATGTTGTTGAAGAAGCAGAACCCCATCGCCTTGTCGCTCTCGGCGTGGTGGCCGGGTGGGCGGATGGCGCAGAAAGCATTGGGCGCCTTGTCCTCCGCCACCAGTTCCACCGCCTTCACCACGGCGCCGGCCGCGCGGTGCGCCGCTGGCAGCGTGCCGGGCGACATGGCCGTGTCCGGATCCAGGCGGAAGGTGCCGACGCTGGGCGCGCAGGCTTCCAGGTATTCGACATAGCGCGGCGGGTGGACGCGCGCCAATTGCTCGTAAGTGACCTCGGGCGCTTCGACCTCCTGCAGACTGTCGAAAATCTGCGAGGCCATCAGCTGGTCGCGGATCGCGGTCAGCCGTTCCGGGCATTCCGGGTGGCCCACGCCCATATTGTGCTGCAGGCATTCCGGATGGGTGATGTAGGCCGTCAGGCCGTTGCGCTGCAGGCGGTTTTTCAGCCAGGTGAACACGGACGCTCCCTACGCGCTTACAATGAATGGCGAATATGTGATTTTGATAAATACTGCGCGCAACCGGGGTCAAATGCAATCACTCTCCCTCGCCTACCGGCAACTGAACACGCTGATTCTGGGCAAGCCACAAGCCATCCGCCTCGCTTTTGCCTGCCTGGTGGCTCGCGGCCATCTCCTGATCGACGACGTGCCCGGCGTCGGCAAGACCACCCTGGCGCACGGTCTGGCCAGCGTGCTGGGCCTGGATTATCGCCGCGTGCAGTTCACCAGCGACCTGCTGCCGGCCGACATCCTGGGCGTCAACATCTACCAGCGCGACAGCGCGCGCTTCGAGCTGCACAAGGGGCCGGTGTTCACCCAGTTGCTGCTGGCCGACGAGATCAACCGCGCTTCGCCCAAGGTGCAGTCGGCCTTGCTGGAGGCGATGGAGGAGCGCCAGGTTTCGATAGACGGCGACACCCACGCCTTGCCATCGCCGTTTTTCGTGATCGCCACGCAGAATCCCGGCGAGCAGATGGGGACGTTTCCCCTGCCGGAATCGCAGCTGGACCGCTTCCTGATGCGCATTTCGCTGGGCTACCCGCCGCGCGAGGCGGAAAAGGCGCTGCTGATGGGCGAGGACAGGCGGACCCTGTTGGCGCGCTTCGAGGCGGCGATGACGCCCGACGAGCTGCTGGCGCTGCAGCAAAAGGCTGCCGCGGTGACGGTGACCCCGGCCTTGGCGGATTACCTGCTGGCGCTGCTGGAGGCGACGCGCCGACCGGGGCTGTTTGTCGCCGGGCTCAGCCCGCGGGCGGGCCAGGCGCTGGTGGCGGCGGCGCGCGCCTGGGCTTTGCTGTCGGGGCGCGACCACTTGCTGCCGGAGGACGTCAAGGCGGTGTTTTTGCCCGTGGCGGCGCACCGGCTGCAATCGACGACGGGCGTCGAGGCGAGCCAGGAACTGGAGCGGCTGCTGGCCCATGTCGCCATTCCGTGAGTCTTTGCGGCGCTGGTGGCTGAAGCGCTTGCCCTTGCAAGCGCGCTGCGAGCTGACGCAGCGCCGCATCTATCTGCTGCCCACGCGCTTTGGCCTGCTGATGTTGGCGGTGGCGCTGGCGGTATGGGTGGGCGCGCTCAATTACCAGGTCAGCCTGGCCTACGTCCTGGCCTTCTGGATCGTCGGCCTGGAGCTGGTGGCGGTGCTGATGGCTTTTCGCCAGCTCTCGGGCTTGACGGT